>JBFKDW010000052.1:0-21809 GCA_041619515.1 Acidimicrobiia bacterium | reverse complement strand
TCCGTCAAGGCGACGCTGCGTTACCCGCTGGCCGCCGCATCCGGCGCCCTCATCGGGGCCGGGATCGGCTGGCTGATCGAATGGCTCTATCAGCTGAACGACCCCACCAAGACTCTCTGGATCCCGGCCGGGGTGGCGGGGGTCATCGCCCTCTGGGCGGCCTGGCGCAACCGGGTGAGGGACAACCAGCGCATCGGGCTCACCACCTACTACGTGGCACGGACCTTCTTCAACGCCCTGCGCTCCATGGAGCCGCTCGTCATGGTGATCGTGTTCGTGATATGGGTCGGGATCGGACCGTTCGCCGGGGCGCTCGCCCTCGGCCTCCACACCACCGTGGCGCTGGCCAAGCTGTATTCCGAGCAGGTCGAATCGATCAGCGAAGGGCCGCTGGAGGCGGTGTCCGCCACCGGCGCCACCCGTCTCCAAACGATCGTGTATGCGGTGCTGCCCCAGGTGGTTCCGCCCTACATCTCCTTCACCCTGTACCGGTGGGACATCAACGTGCGCATGTCCACCATCATCGGGTTTGCCGGCGGTGGCGGAGTCGGCCTCATCCTTCAACAGAACGTGACCCTGTTGAACTACCGGGCCGCCTCGGTGCAGATGCTGGCGATCGCCATCGTGGTATCCAGCCTCGACTTCCTCTCCGCCCGCATCCGCGAGCGGATCGTCTAGGTGAGAGCCCTCCAGCAACCGATCGCTCTCCAGGCCCGGGAACCGCGCTGATGGAATTCAAGCGGCGGACACGTGAGGAAGCCGAGCGGTTGGAGAGAGCGCTGCTGGCGCCGGCGGCCACGCTGTCGACCCGCTCGAGGGGCCGGGAAGTGGAAGAGCAGCCCGACCCGTATCGAACGGCGTTCGAACGTGACCGGGACCGCATCCTCCATTCCAAGGCCTTCCGACGCCTCAAGCACAAGACCCAGGTGTTCATCGACCCGGAGGACGACCATTTCGTCACCCGGCTCACCCACACGCTCCAGGTCACACAGATCGGCCGCTCGATCGCCAACTTCCTGAGCCTCAGCGAACCGCTCACGGAGGCCATCTGCCTCGGTCATGACGTCGGTCATGCGCCGTTCGGACACACCGGCGAGGATGCCCTCACCGACTACGTGGAGTGGGAGTGGCTCCACTCCCAGCAGGGTTTGCGCATTTTTCGCGTGCTGGAGCCACTCAACCTCACCTGGGAGGTGCTCGACGGGATCAGAGCCCACTCGTGGAAGATCGATCCTCCCCCGGCTACTCCGGAGGGAAACGTATGCCGGTTCGCCGATCGGATCGCCTATCTCACCCACGACGTGCTCGACGCTCTGCGGGCGGGGATCATCGCCGAGGAGCAGCTCCCGTCGTCGGCAACCGCCCGATTCGGCGAGCCCGGGAGCGCGTGGATAGCCGCGATGATCGAGGCGGTCATCGAGGAATCCATCGCCACCGGGAACGTGGCGATGGAGCCCGCCTGCCTGGAGATCATGCACGAGCTACGCGACTTCATGTTCGATCGCGTCTACCTGCGGCCCGAGACCGAGGCGCACAAGCGGCGGGTCTTCACCGTCATCCATGAGCTGGTGGATTTCTTCCTCGACGACCCCGAGCAAATCCCGGACACGTATCGCCATCCGGCGGCAAGCGACCTCACCCAGGTCATCGACTACGTCGCGGGCATGACCGACCGCTACGCCCTCCGCCTCCATGACGAGCTGTTCCGCCCCCATGGAGTCGATTAGACCCGGCTCCATGCCCGGCCGAAAGCCGGCCACACCGGGAGGCGTCGAGGTGTAGCGTTGGCGCAACGGTGGCTACGAAAGAAGGGGGCTCACCATGCTCGACAAGTACTCGCTGGAAGCATCGCTGCCGGCGTCGGACTTCCAGCGCGCCAAGGACTTCTACCGCGACAAACTCGGGCTCAAGCCGACCGAAGAAATGGGAGAAGGCGGTGCCTTCTACCAGACCGGCAGCTCACGATTCCTGCTCTACCCGTCGGCGTTTGCCGGGACCAACCAGGCAACCGCCGCCGCCTGGGAGGTTGACGACATCGAGGCAGTCGTCGCCGGGCTCAGGAAGAACGGCGTCGAGTTCCAGGAATACGACTTCGACGAGCTCAAGACGGTCGACGGCATTGCCGCCCTGCCCGAGGGTCAGAAGGCGGCCTGGTTCACGGACAGCGAGGGCAACATCCTGGGCCTCTTCCAGCCGGCGTAGGCCGCACCCCGGGCGCGCCCTACCTGCGCGCCCGGGTCAGACCTGCCAGGCCCAGCACCAGCGCCGCGGCCACACCGGCGCCCACCGCCAGCAGCAACTCGCCGTGGGGCACCGGGAGGGCTACGAGTGCCAGCACGACGTACCCCGACGCCGTCGCCAGCGCCGCAACCACAAGCGTGCGGACCGGCTCGGCCCCGACCGGGCCGGGCAGGTTGCGCGCTGCCAGCCCATGGGCGAGCTCGCCGAGCAGGAGCAGGGCGGCGCCATAGAGCGGCGCCCCCCAGTCGAGCTGGTCGCGTGCGACGAGCGAAGCTGCGAACTCCGAGAACAGGATGAGCAATCCCAGGCCCACCAGGCCGGGCACCGACGCCAGCACGGCCACCATGAGCGCGGCCACTCCGATGACCCCGATGAACACGTAGAGGCCCCGCAGCGAGGTGGGGCCCAGCACGGGGTAGGCGACCACGGCAGCGGCAAGCAGCAGCCCCGCCGCTGCCTGGCTCATCCTCGGGAGCGCATCATGCTTCGGCGTAGCGATGCCACCTCCCCGAGCGCATAGTCGAACGGATCCTCGGGATTCCAACGGGCGAAGGCGACACCGCTCCTGGCGAACCGTCTGCGGACCCGGTCTCGCTCCAGCAACCAGATGCGCCTCGCCAGCCTTCCCTCCTCGGAGATGGGAACCGGCGTCAGCTCCTCGGAGGCGATCTCGACGATGGCCATGTCGAATCCGCGCCCGCGCAGGTCCCCGAATGCGGCAACAACGGCCTGGTCGAGCATCGGGCTCACCCCGACGACGAGGGATTGGGGAGGCAGGGCCCGGTACGGCACCCGGATGGCGCCGGCTGTTTCCGGGCGGCGAAACCGGCGGCTGTCGGTGAGAACGTCGAGGATCTGGTAGCGCTGAGCCGAGGCCATGCGAGGACGAATCCACACGAGGCGGCCGCCGAGCACTATGAGCCCAACCCGGTCGCGGCGTCCCAGGTGCCCGGAGGCCAGTGAGGCGGCTGCGCTCACCGCCAGGTCGAGCACCTCCTCGTCGGTTGCACGGCTGGCTCGTGAGCTGTCGATGAGCAGGACCACGTCCCCGTTCCGGTCGGGGTGGTGCTCGTTGACCCACACCCCCCGGCCGCGGGCGCTGGCTCGCCAGTTGATGCGGCGCCGATCGTCGCCGGGCGCATAGGATCGCAGCTCGGCGAACTCGAGCCCATCCCCCCGCCGCCGCGACAGCAGCTCCCCGAGGCCGAGCTGGGTTTCCACCGGGGCCAGGAGTCGTGCCAGCAAATTCTCGGCGGGAAACACTTTCAGCGACACGACCCCTGAGAGTGCGGCGGCGTAGCGGAACAGTCCGAAGAAATCGGATGCGGTCAGCTCGATGCCGACCCGTCGGTAGGCGCCCCAGCGCTGACAGCGGACCGGAAGACGGACGGCCACTTCGCCGTCCACCAGTGGGGTCAGCAGCTCGATCTCCCGTCCGCCGGCTCGTACTGCTGTCGGTGCCTCCTCCTCGTCGATCGTCAACCCGGCGGGGAGCGCAATCGACAGGTGCAAGCGAGGAATCGCCCGCTCGGCCGTTATGACGATTTCGACGTCGACGAGCTCTCCTTCCAGTGCCCGCCGGCGGTCGGCCGAGATGGAGACCTGCGGCGCAGGGGTCTGTGCTCCCAGCAGTCCGAATCCGAGAATGAGGACGGCCGGGGCCGCAACCGCGACCAGTTCCGGCCTGCCGAGGGCAACCCCTCCCAGGAGGCCGACCACGCTGAGCAGCGCATAGCCGCCGAACCGGGCAGTGGTCCGGCTCACCGGCTCGAAGAAGTCGGGGCAGCCGGCACCCGGACCCCGTCGATGCACTCGGTGATGATGTCGTCGGCCCGAATCTCCTGGACCCACAGCTCGGGTCGCAGCACCAGCCGATGCCCGAGGGCGGGAATCGCCACGTGCTTGACGTCGTCGGGGATGACGAAGTCCCTGGCCTGCATCATTGCGTGCGCCCGGGCCAGCTTCATCATCGCCAACGAGCCGCGCGGACTGGCTCCCACGTAGACGGATCCGTGCCGTCGGGTGGCGCGGGCTATCTCGACGATGTAGTGGCCGACTGCGGGAGACACATGCACGTCCTCGACGGTGGCCTGCATGGTGCGCAACCGATCGACATCCACCACGACGTCGAGCTTCACCTGGTCGGTGCGCCGCTGCAGCCGCCGCGAGATCACCTGCCATTCGTCATCGCCTTCCGGGTAGCCCACTCGGATGCGGGCAAGAAAGCGGTCCAGCTGGGCTTCCGGCAGCGGATACGTTCCTTCGTATTCGATGGGGTTCTGGGTGGCAATGACGAGAAACGGGGTGGGCAGCGGGCGGGTTTGACCGTCGGTGGTGACCTGGCGCTCCTCCATCGCCTCGAGGAGGGCGGCCTGGGTCTTGGCCGGCGCCCGGTTGATCTCGTCGGCGAGCATGAGGTTGGTGAACACGGGCCCGGCGCGGAACACGAGCTCCTCTTTTGGATCCAGCACCGTAGAGCCGGTGATGTCCATCGGCATGAGGTCGGGTGTGAACTGGACTCTGGAGAATTTCAGCGCCGTCACCTGGGCAAAGGCCCGGGCCATGAGCGTCTTGCCCAGGCCGGGGTAATCCTCGATGAGAAGGTGCCCATCGGCCAGCAGGGTGAGAAGCAGCAGCTCCAGCACCTCCCGCTTGCCGACGATGACCCGCTCCAACTCGTCGAGGATCCTGCCGGCATCTGTGGCGACGAGACCGACTCCGGAGGCTTCCATGCGACGAGCCTAAAGCCCCTCGATGGCGGTTACCGCCGCGTCGATCTCCTCGAGGGTCGCCCCCGGATCCCAGGCTCCGCGTCCCTCCGCCCAGTCGGGCCGCAGAACGTTCCATCCCGCTTCGCCCAGCAGGTCCCGGGCTGTAGCGGGATCGGCCTCCAGGTCGACGTCGTGCAGGTGTTCGAGGCGCTCCCCGGCCAGCTGGCGCAGCTGTCGAAAGAGCCGCTCGTCGGCCGAAACGGTGTCCCGGGTCGCCGCCGAGACGAGGCCTTGATACCGCATCAGCCAGCGGGGAGTCGTCGCCTGATCCCGCCCCCGGCGCCACCAGCGGCGAGGTTGCGGGGGACGAGGATCGCCGAGGGTGGGAAGCAGCGAACGCAGCGCCAGGATGGCAACGACCGCCAGGAAGATCTCGAGCACGAGCACCGCCCCGGGCCGGGGAAGAGCGAATGAGGACCCGAGCACCAGCACCGACGAGACGGCGGCAATAGCGGCCACGCGCCTCATGGGACCGCCTCCAGCTCGCGCTGCACCACCGCAATGGCCCGGCGGGATTCGTCGGCGTCGGAAACAGAGATCGAGTGGTGGCTGAACCGGGCCAGCTCGAACAGCTCGGTGAGGCGCAGGATCGCTGCTGCAGCCACGTCCAGGCGACGCCGGGCCCGGTCGGCGAACTCACGCGGGGTTTCGGAAAGGAACGGGCCCAGGTGTTGGGTGGTGAACGCCCGGACCATGTCGGCGTAGGCACTGATGACGGCCGCCCGCGGCTCGTCGCCTCCGACGATGTCATCGGGAACGTCGAGAAAGGCCAGGATGTCGCCCTCGGTTTCGACCATCTGCTCCCGGGCCGGGGCCGCTGGCGGCTCGGACCGGGCGCGGCGTCCGATGACGACCAGCACCAGGCCCATCGTCCCCAGCAGTGCGAAGAAGCCCCACCTCGAGACGTCACCGCTGGGCGCCGGCGGGGGAACGTCGGCCACGGTGTCGGGCCTCGGCTGTTGCTGGGGCGGCTCGGGGTCCGAACGCGGCCACAGCATGAGGAGAGCGACGAACAGCAGGATGCCGAGCGGGCCCAGCACGTATTTGGCCAGCGAGCGCCTCGGGAGGTCCAGCGGCTCCTGACCGGGCAGGAAGATCACGATGACGACGACGGCGGCAACGATGCCTCCCACCGTCAAGAAGAAGTTGGTCAGCGCCTGCTGGAGATCGAAGTTGATCACGATCGGGTCGCGGGTCGAGCCGCTGCCGGGCAGCTTTCGGGCTCCGAGCCCGACCAGGCCCATCGCCAACAACGCCATGGCAGCGGCCCCGATCCGCCGCGCCGGCAGCCCCGCAGGCAGCCTGAGCCCGGTCCGCCTGTGTTCGCTCATGGCCGCAGGCTAGGCGCACGCACCCGGCTCGGGAGACTCACCCGAGCGGAACCACCTCGATCGGTTCATAGCGGGCGGGACCGCCCCCGAGGTGGCTGCGGAAGATGGTTATGCCATTCACCTGCTGGCGGAGCGGGAATGGCGCCACGGAATTGATGACCCTCCCCACATCCTGTGGGGGGCGCAGGCGGCTGAGTGTGAGGTGGGGATGGAACGGCCGGTCCTCGGGCACGAAGCCGGCGGAGCCGACCACATCCTCGATGACAGATGCCAATCCGGTGAGCGCCGAGGAGCCTTCGGCTACGCCGAGCCACAATACCGTCGCTCGCGCCGGCCGTGGAAACGCTCCCAACCCCGAGAACGACAGCGTGAACGGGCGGCCGAGCTCGGTCTCAGTCAGGCCCGCCAGCACAGTCTCGCACTGCCACTCGGTCGAATTGCCCAGGAACCGGAGCGTGATGTGCCAGTTGGCAGGCACGACCGGGCGCCCCGGCACCGGCGCGTGGCCGAGAGCAGCCCTCAGATGGGCGGCGAGACCATGACGCACATCGTCGGTGAGGTCGACTGCGATGAAGAGGCGGCGGGCGGCTTCGTCGACCATGGCCCAAGTCTCGCACGGCCGGCGTCCGCCTCCGCTCCCGGCGAGGGGCGCGGCGCGGCAGTTCCCGTTGCATTAGGTTGAGGACATGACGGTCGAAGAGCGCCATCTCAACAGCAAAGGAAAGCTGAAGGCGAAGTTCTACGAGGAAGAGCTGGCCCAGCTCCAAATCGAGCTCGCCAAGCTGCAGGCATGGATCAAACACGAGGGCCTCAAGGTGGTGGTCATCTTCGAAGGCCGGGATGCGGCCGGCAAGGGTGGGGTCATCAAGCGGATCAGCGAGCGCCTCAACCCCCGGGTGGTGCGTACGGTCGCGCTCGGCACCCCGACCGAGAAGGAGAAGACCCAGTGGTATTTCCAGAGGTACGTGCCGCATCTACCGGCCGCCGGCGAGATGGTTCTGTTCGATAGGAGCTGGTACAACCGGGCGGGCGTTGAACGGGTGATGGGGTTCTGCACCGATGAGGAATATCAGGAGTTCATGCGCACCTGTCCGGAGTTCGAGCGCATGCTGGTGCGTTCTGGAATCACACTCCTCAAGTACTGGTTCTCGGTCAGCGACGAGGAGCAGGAGCGGCGCTTCCAGGGTCGCATCCACGATCCGAAGAAGCGCTGGAAGCTGAGCGACATGGATCTGGAGTCACGGCGGCGCTGGCTCGAATACTCCAAAGCCAAGGACGAGATGTTCGCTCACACCGACATCAAGCAGGCCCCGTGGTACGTCGTCGATGCCGACGACAAGCGCCGGGCCCGGCTGAACACCATCAGCCACCTGCTCAGCATGATTCCCTACGAGAACGTCACCCGCCCGCCTTTGGAGCTCCCGCCCCGGGAGGACAGCGGAGCCTATGTCCGTCCGCCCCTGTCGGACCAGACGTTCGTGCCGGAGAAATACTGAGACTCAGGCCTTGACGGCTCGGAACCGGAAGCGCCCCTTGGTGGCGTCGACGGAGGCGGAGTCGAAACCCGCCCGGGCGAGGCGGTCTTCAAGCGAAAACGGGTCGACCGGGTTGAAGACGTCGTTGAGGTGGTAGAGCCGCAGCCGGGGGCTGGGGCGGCTGTCACTTCCCAGCAGGACCCCGCCCGGCCGCAGGACCCGAAACGCCTCCCGCAGCACCGCATCCTGGCCGGCCGCGGTCGGCACATGGTGCAGCATCGTGCAGCAGACGACTGTCGAAAACGTCGCGTCGGGCAGCGACATCCTGGTGGCGTCACCGGTCGTGACATCGACTGCTCCCCCGAAGCGGTCCCGCAGCCTATCGGCGGCTCCTTCCTCGATCTCGATGGTGGTGAGACGCTCAACCCCATACCGGAGGAGAGCTTCGGTCACGATCCCGGGACCGGGCCCGATCTCGAGAACCGGCGCAGCCAGCTCGCCGGGGTCCAGGACCCACGGCAGGATCTCGTCGACCATGACAGACTTCCATCGCTCCGACGCGCAGTAGCGATTGTGGAACCAGTTCACCTCACCACCACTCCCCCGTCACCGCCAGGCGGACCAGGTGGAGGGCCGCCGTTGTCGTGTAGGTCCGGATCCGCTCCCGGTCCCCCGGCATTCGCACGGTGCGAGCCCTGCCGTCCTCGGGCGTGACCACCGCGATGATCATCGTCCCGACCTCGCGTTCCTGCGGGTCCGGGCCGGCCGAGCCGGTGACGGCAACCACGACGTCGGCGTCGAGGACGTCACGGGCACCTGCCGCCATCGCCAGCGCCGTTTCCTCGCTGACAACTCCCCCGGCCAGCGTGTCGGCTGGGACTCCCAGCACTCGCTCCTTCACATCGGTGGCATAGGACACAACGCTTCCCTGTACGTAGTTCGAGGCGCCGGGCACCGCGGTGAGGCGAGCGACGATCATTCCACCCGTCGCCGATTCGGCGGTGCCGAGAGTCCAGCCACGCTGTTGGAGAGCATCGAAGATGATCTGCTCCACCGTGTCGTCGTCGGCCCCGAACACGGTCCCGAGGCGCTCCCGCACGGCCTCCTCAACCGGGGCGATGAGGGCCTCTGCCTCCTCAACCGTCGCCGCCTTGGCAGTGAGACGGACCTTGATCTCAGCGGCCGACGCCAGAAACGCCATCGTCGGGTTGGTGAGCCCGTCGTAGATGTCGGAGAGAAGGTCGGCGACCTTCGACTCACCCAGCCCGTAGGACCGAAGCACCCGGCTGCGCAGGACGGTGGGCCCGCCTTCGAGCTCGATCAGCGCCGGTATGACGTGGCCGGAAAGCATCGGTCTCATCTCGGCAGGGACGCCGGGCATGGCGAAGATCCGCTTTCCGCCGACGTCGAGGTCCAGCCCGGGCGCGGTCCCCTTCGGATTGGGTATGAGCACCGCCCCCTCCGGATGCTCGGCCTGTTGGTAGTTGTTGGGAGGCATCTCCCTCCCGCGTCCCGCCCACCAGGCTTCCAAATGGGCGGCCCACTCGGAGCTGTAATCCATGGCGAGCCCGGTCGCCACACAAATCCCCTCGCGGGTGATGTCATCCGGAGTGGGACCGATGCCCCCGGTCAGGATCACGGCGTCGGACTCATCGAGTGCCTGGCGGATCGCCTGCGACAAGCGCTCGAGATTGTCACCCACCACCACCTGCCGGTAGGTGTTGAGGCCGGCCTCGGCAAGTGCCTCACCGATCGTGGCCAGGTTGGTGTTGATGATCTGGCCGAGCAGGAGCTCGGTGCCGACGGCGATCACTTCGACGTTCACAAGTCGCTCACTGTCGTATCAGGAACCCGCCGGGCGAGAACGTGAAACCGAACTTGGCCTCGCGCTCGGGGTCGCCACGGTAGGCGTCGGGATGGGCGGCCCGGTAGGCGGCGACGGCTTCGAACGGTCCCGGCCCGTAACCGGGCAGGACGGGATGGCCGTTGAGATTGGAGTCCTCGACAACCAGATAGTCGCCGGGCTCGAGCAACGGGGTGATCAGCTCGAGCTCTGCGCGCACATGATCTGCGGAATGATCCGAATCGAGGATGGCGAACACCGGGCCGGGCAACTCCCTGCGGGCCGCCGCGATGCGGGCGGCGGTGAGGGGATCGGTCGAGGAAGCGGTCAGGACCTCGATGCCGGGATGATCGAGCACCCGGCGGTCGATGCGACTGCGCAGCGTGTCGACGGTCAGCACCCGGTAGTCGAGGCCGAGGCCCTCGAGCACCGCAGCGAAGAAGAGGGCCGAGCCTCCGTAGGCGGTGCCGAACTCGATGACCAGGCGCGGCCTGAGCGCGGTCAGGATCTCCTGATAGTTCCACATGTCGCTGACCGACTTGAGCGTCCGCACCTCGAGCCACGAGGTCGACTTCCACACTCCGGAGCCGTAGTACCACACGTGGTAGTCGGTGGGGGCGGGGTCGCTGGTCCCGATCACCTCCGCTCGGATGTGGGGCCCGGGCGGCTTTGGCACGAGAACCAGCCGGTGCGAGCGCATCGTTCCCCACCAGTGCGCCAGCCGCTGCCCGAGCCGATCAATCAACGACGGTACCCGCCAACTCGCTGCCGTAGGAGGCTTCGATCTCGACGTTGACGAAGTCACCCGGCTTGCCGGTGTCGAACTCGATGACCCCATCGATCTCCGGCGCCTCCCGATACGACCGGCCGTAGGGCCGTCCGTCCTCCAGGCCGTCGACGAGGACTCGCATGGTGCGGCCGACGGTGGCAGCGTTGGCCTCGGCGGTGATCTCCTCCTGGAAGGACATGAGGTGTCGGAGCCGCTCCATCACCGTTTCGGGATCCACCCGGCCCGGCAGGTCGGCCGCCTCCGTCCCCTCCTCCGGCGAATAGGGGAAGAACCCGGCCCAGTCGAGCCTGGCCTCGGCCAAGAAGGCGGCCAGCTCGTCGACATCGCCCTCGGTTTCGCCCGGGAACCCGACGATGAAGCTG
This sequence comes from Acidimicrobiia bacterium, assembly GCA_041619515.1. GTDB lineage: Bacteria > Actinomycetota > Acidimicrobiia > Spongiisociales > SHLN01 > SHLN01. The sequence continues at coordinate 10,996 of JBFKDW010000052.1, read as the reverse complement.
GAGCGGGCGGCAGCCTCGGGGGCGGCCGCCCGTATGTCGTCGATGAGCGCCAGGTGTCGCTCGCCGTCTCCCGGGCGCTTCATTGCCCGCAGCAGCCGTCCGCTGGCGTGCTGCAGGCTGAGATCGAAGTAGGGGACGAGCTTGGGATTGGAGGCGATCTCCGAAATCAGGCCCGGTCGGATCTCCCGCGGGTACAGATAGAGCAGGCGGATCCACTCGATGCCGTCCACGTCCGAGAGGAATCGCAGCAGGTCCTCGATGCCGCCCGGGGCGCCGATGTCCCGGCCGTATGCGGCGAGGTCCTGAGCCACCAGCACAACCTCGCGGGCACCGGCGGCCGCCAACTCGGCGATCTCCTCCCGGATGTTGACGGGTGGCCGGGATCGCTGCTTGCCACGGATGAGCGGGATGGCACAGAAGGTGCACGGCTTGTCGCAGCCTTCCGCCACCTTCACGTAGGCGTAGGGCGTGGTCAGGGTGGGACGGCGGATGGTGTAGAGGATGTCCATCGGGCTGTGGGTCAAACGGACCGGCTGCCAGCCGGTGAGACGATCCAGCGTGCCGACCAGCTCCCCGTACCGGTCGAGGCCGAGCACGGCGTCGGCCTGCGGAAAGGCCTCTGTCACCTGCATCCCGAATCGCTGTGCCATGCAGCCGAGCACGACCAGGCTGGCGTCGTCGCGCTTGGCGGTCTCCATGTCGATGATCGTGTCGACCGACTCGCGGCGCGCCTCTTCGATGAACGCACAGGTGTTGACCATCACGACGTCGGCCTCGTCGAGCGAGGTGGCCGCCACATAGCCGGATTGTTCGAGAACGGCGGAGAGCTTGTCCGAGTCGACCTGGTTCTTGGCGCAACCGAGGGTCGTGAGCCACACCCGCCGGGTGTCGCTGGTCATCCGGGTAGCGTAGCTGCGGCCAATGCGATCTCTGACCCTCTCCCAGGCTCGTCGCCTCGCGCTCGCCGCCCAGGGCTTCGCCCGGCCGCGGCCGGCAGGCCGCATCGACGTGCGGCATTTTCGGAGGGTTGTCGGCAGCATCCACCTGTTGCAGCTCGATTCGGTCAATGTGGCGGTGCGCGCCCACTACATGCCGATGTTCTCCCGGCTGGGTTTGTACGATCGCCACGCACTCGACCGCTGGATCAACGGCCCGGAGATGTTCGAGTATCTCGGCCACGAAGCGTCGGTGCTGCCGGCCTCCGACCTGCCGATGTTCGGCCACCGCATGCAGGAGGCCCGTCCCGGCCCGCGGACGCAGCAGGTGCTGCGCGACCATCCCGAGTACTTCGAGCAGGTCTATGAGGAAGTGGCCGAGCGGGGTCCTCTCACGGTTTCGCAGCTGTCGGACTCGGGCAGCAGAACCGGGCCCTGGTGGGGTCACGGCCGCGGCAAAGTCGCTCTCGACTGGCTGTACGCGTCTGGCCGCCTCACCATCCGCGGCCGGACCCCCACCTTCGTGTCCATCTACGACCTTCCGGAACGAGTCTTCCACCCGTCGCTGCTGGACAACCCCATGCCGCGCCCGGACGCGCAGCGAGAGATGGTGCTGCGGGGTGCCCGCGCCCACGGCGTCGGGACCGCCTCGGACATCGCCGACTACTACCGCATCACGGTCCCTCAGGCCCGCCCGTGGCTCGACGAGTTGGTGTCCGCCGGCGAGCTCGAAGAGGTGCGGGTAGAAGGATGGAATCAGACCGCCTACCTGCACCCGGCCGCCACCCTTCCCCGCCGCGTCCGCGGCCGGGCCTTGCTCTCGCCGTTCGACCCGGTGGTGTGGAAACGGGACCGGGCGGCCCGGCTGTTCGGGTTTCGGTATCGGATCGAGATCTACGTTCCGAAGCCGAAACGTCGGTTCGGGTACTACGTCTACCCGTTCCTGCTCGACGGTGACCTGGTGGCCCGGGTCGACGTGAAAGCCGACCGGAAAGCGGGAGTGCTGCGTGCGCTTGGTGCGTTCTCGGAGGCGGGCCGGGATCCGGGACGGGTGGCAGCCGAGATGGCCGCCGAGTTGCGACTCATGGCCGAATGGCTCGGGTTGGGTGAGGTCCAGGTTGCCAGGCGGGGCAACCTGGCGGACCCGCTGCGGAAGGTGACCTAGCCTCCGAGGCTCAGGGCGCCAGCTTTCGATGCTCCCCACGGAAGTAGACCGCCGGGTCGTGGAGTTCGCCGACCTCCACTTGCTCGATCGTGCCCTGAACCAGATTGTGGAACGGCAGGCCGGTCACCGACGCCAGCCGGCAATAGAGGCGGTTGGCAGCTCCAGCCACTGCCGGCCCCCAGTCTGTGTGCTCGAATGCGACTCCGTGGAACGGGCCTCCCGGACGCGGCCGGATGCCGGCGAATGCGTCCGCATCTTCCCGATGCGAGGAGTCGAGTATGTGGACGATGAATCGCTCGGTGAGCTCGATGCGCTCCGCCAGGTCGGTGGCCGGGCCGATCAGCATCACCACCGAAGCAGGGTCGCCCTCGGCCACCACCAGGGAGGAAACGGTGAGCGCCGCCTCGCTCCCCGGCCCGCCCGCCGTGACCAGGGTCACCGGGGCCACGAGGCGGCCGCGGAACTGCCGGACCGGATCCCGGTCCGCCGGCGGGGTCTGAAAGGGGTGGTCGCCGTGGATCACGCTCAGGACGTTAGCCTCCCAGCCAAGGAGGCAACCGTGGCGTTCACCAACGAGACCCTGACCGATTTCACCGTTCCCGCCAACGTCGACGCGTACCGGTCGGCGCTGGTCGAGGTGAAGGGAATGCTCGGTGCCGACTATCCGATGGTCATCGGAGGGAAACAGGTCGACACCGGCGACTGGATCGAATCCCACAACCCGGCCCGCACCAGCGAGCTCGTGGGCCGCTCGGCCCGGGGCCGACCGCAACAGATCGATGAGGCGCTCGCCGCCGCCTGGCAGGCGTTCGGCCCGTGGGCCGGGCGGCCGATGGATGATCGCATCGCCCTCGTTCGCCGCCTCGCCGACGTCATGCGCTCCCGCCGGTTCGAGCTGGCCGCCTGGATGACCTTCGAGGCGGCCAAGAATTATCCGGAAGCCGACGCCGACGTCGCCGAAGCAATCGACTTCTGCGAGTACTACGCCGCGCAGGCGCCGGCCCTGGACGGAGAGCACGAGACCTACCCCAGCCCGGGTGAGAACAACACTGCGGTTCTGGTCCCGCTCGGGGCGGGGGCGGTGATTGCTCCCTGGAACTTCCCGCTGGCCATCTTCACGGGGATGGCAATTGGTCCGGCCGTGGTCGGGAACACGCTCGTGCTCAAACCCTCCCCCGATACGCCCATCATCGCTCACAAGTTCATCGAATGCGCGGAAGAGGCCGGCTTTCCCGCCGGCGTCTTCAACCTGGTGACGGGCGCCGATGCCGATATCGGCGACTATCTGGTCGACCACGCCCGCACCCGCTTCATCAACTTCACCGGATCCCTCAACACGGGCATCCGGATCAACCAGCGGGCCGCCGCAGTACATCCCGGCCAGCTGTGGATAAAGAAGGTGGGTCTGGAGATGGGGGGCAAGGACGCCCTCATCGTCGACGAGACCGCCGACCTCGACTACGCCGCCCGGGTTGCGGTGGCGAGCGGCTATGGATTCAGCGGTCAGAAGTGCTCGGCCATGAGCAGGCTCATCGCCGTCGACGAGATCCACGACGAGCTCGTAGACCGATTCTCGGCGCTGACGGCCGAGCTGGCCGTGGGCCCGGCCGACGAGAACCCTGATCTCAGCGCCCTGATCAACGAGCGGGCCAAAGCCAAGAGCCTCCACTACATCGACATCGGCAAGCAGACGGCCCGCCTGCTCTCGGGCGGGGAGGCCGGGCCGGATTCCGGGCACTATGTGACCCCGACCGTCTTCGTCGACGTCGAGCCCGACTCGCAGCTCGCCCAGGAGGAGATCTTCGGGCCGGTGGTCTCGGTCATCCGGGCACGCGACTTCGACCAGGCGCTCGACATCGCCAACGGCACCATGTTCGGGCTGACCGGAGGCGTGATCTCCGCCGACCGCCAGCGGCTCGACCGGGCCAAGCGCGAGTTCGAGGTGGGGAACCTGTACCTGAACCGCAAGATCACCGGTGCCTTCGTCGGCCTGCAGCCTTTCGGCGGACTGCGCCTGTCGGGGACAACGGTCAAGGCCGGCGGGCCGTACTACCTGCGCCAGTACCTGGCGGAGAAGACCATCTCCGAGAAGGTGTCGAGCTAGGCCTGCTCGAGCGCGGTCTCGGCCAGGTCGAGCGTCTGGATCTCGGCTTCGACACCGGCTTCAGCGATCTTGCGATAGGCGGCGGGGACCCGGTAGCGCTCGAAGTCGAACAGGGTCCCCTTGTAGAACTTGGTTTGTTCCAGGTCGATGCGAGCGACGATCACCTCGTCACCGGTGGTCACCGCCTGCCGGATCATCTGTCCGGACGGGGCGATGATGGCGGACTGGGCGAGCGACTCCACCCCTTCCTCGATCCCCCCTTTTGCGACTCCGATCACGTAGGTCCCATTCTGGTAGGCCCCGGCCTGCATCACGAGGTGGTTGTGGAAAGACTGCAGCGGGGTCTGGGTGGGATCGGGCGCGTAGTGGAGCGGCGTGTTGTAGCCGATGACGATGAGCTCGACTCCCTGCAAGCCCATGACCCGGTATGTCTCGGACCAGCGGCGGTCGTTGCAGATGGCCATGCCGACCGTTGCCCCGAAGGCGTTCCAGACCGGGAAATCGTCGCCCGGTTCGAAGTAGCGGCGCTCAGCATGCTGAAACAACCGCCACGGCTCGAACTCCTGATGACCGGGTATGTGCACTTTCCGGTAGACACCGACGGTGCTGCCGGCCTTGTCGACCATGTGATAGACGTTGTAGCGATGGCCGTCCCCGGTCTTGAGCGCATACCCCAGCGCAAAACCCACTTCCAGGCGCCGTGCCTCATCCCACAGGGGCTGGGTGTGGGCATTGGGCATCTCCGTCTCATAGAACTCGTCGGCTTCCTCGATCGGCATCACCCAGCGTGGGAAAAAGGTGGTGAGGGCCAGCTCGGGAAAGGCCACGAACTCGGCGTTCTGGGCGGCAGCGTCCCGCAGCAACCCGATGAGCCGTTCGACTACCTCGGGGCGGGCATCGGCCCGCTGAATCGGCCCCATCTGGGCAGCGGCAACTGTGAGATACCTGGGCACAAGAAGTCGTCCTCCCGCGGCGCAGCGTAGTCGCCGATCATCAGGGGCCGATTCCAATCCCGCCGGCCAACAGTGGACGGGGCCGAGGCGCGCCCGTATGATCCGCCCACCGCCCCAAGGAGGTCGAAGTTGAGTCGCACGGTACGTGCTGCCCTCGTCCAAGCCGAGTGGACCGGCGACAAGGAGTCGATGATCGAAAAGAACGTCGGCTATGCCCGGCAGGCCGCCGCCGACGGAGCACAGGTCCTGTGCTTCCAGGAGATCTTCAGCAGCTCCTACTTCTGTAATGTCCAGGACCCCCGCTACTACGACGAGGCCGAAGAGATTCCGGGGGGGCCGACCATCCAGCGAATGGTCGCCCTGGCAAAGGAAACCGAGATGGTGCTGGTCGTTCCCATCTATGAACGGGTCGACGAAGGCACCTTCTTCAACACGTCGGCCGTCATCGACGCCGACGGCTCGTTCCTCGGCATCTACCGCAAGACCCACATCCCGCAGGTGGAGGGCTTCTGGGAGAAGTTCTACTTCCGCCCCGGCAACCTCGGCTACCCGGTCTTCGACACGGCGGTGGGGCGTATCGGCGTCTACATCTGCTACGACCGCCACTTCCCCGAGGGGTGGCGAGTGCTCGGGCTGAAGGGAGCCAAGATCGTCTTCAACCCCTCGGCAACGACCCGCGGGCATTCTCGCTATCTGTGGCAGCTCGAGCAGCCGGCAGCCGCCGTCGCCAACGAGTATTTCGTCGGGGCGATCAACCGGGTCGGGGCCGAGGGCTTGACCGACACCGACTATTACGGCTCCTCATACTTCGCCAGTCCCCGGGGCCAGCTCATCGGGGACCCGGCCTCCGACACCGAGGACGAGGTCCTGGTACGCGATCTCGACATGGGGCTCATCGAAGAGGTGCGGAGGCATTGGGCGTTCTATCGCGATCGGCGGCCGGACGCCTATGCAGACATCTCGGCCGACTGAAGCCGGCGATTGGCTCGCATCCAGGCAAGCGCCAGCACCGCCGCCAGCGTGAACGACCCGAGAGCGATCCACCACATCGGGGCATAGGAGCCCGTCCGGTCGACGGTGAAGCCATACAGGGGTGGGCCGAGGCCGAGCCCGGCGAGGAACCCGAACCACACGATGCCCGAGGCCCGGCCGGCGGCCGCCGGCCCGGCGATCGCAATCACAGCGATGGCGCCGACCGAAGTCCACGAGCTGGCCGACAACCCGAGGACGATCGCCCCCAGCCACATCCAGGTGATGCCCGAGCGGATCGACACGAGCATCAGGCTCATCGCCACTACGGATGAGACGGCAAGGAACGCCAGCGTGGGAGCCGGGCTTGCCTTCTGCTCGACGAGGCGTGCCCATTGCAGCCTGCCGACGATGGCCACCCCGCCGAGAAGCGCCGCCGCGGTCCCGGCGACGCGGGCAGACTGCCCGAGGCTTTCCTCGACGAACAGCGGCAGCAGGAAGGTGGCCGATCCACCGAAGCCGAGTAGCAAGCCATAGGCTGCGACCCACCAGATGGCCGCCGGCAGCGGGTCGGTCGGACTGGGCGCATCGAGGATGCGGGATCGGTCGGGGGGGATGGTGCGCACGAAGAAGGGAATCGGCAGGGCCAGGAGCACCCCCATTGCCAGAACGGTGGGCCGCCAGCCGAACACGGTTGCTCCCCACGGGGCCAGCAAGCCGGCCGCCAAGCTCCCCACCTGCGGCCCGGTCTGCTTGAGCCCGGTGATGCCCCCTCGCCTGCCCGGCTCCACCATGGCAGCAATGAGCTTGTTGGTGCTCGGATTGCCGGCAGCTCCGGTGATGGCGGCCACCAGTGCCCCGGCAAACATCGCTCCGAAGACGGGTGCGACCGCAAACAGCAAGGCCGCTGCCGCGGCGCCTCCCAGGACGACGAGGGCCGCGTTGCGGCCACCGATGCGGTCGGTCAACCGGCCGGCCGACGGCGATACCACCGCCGACACCACACCCCCCACCAGGCCCAGGCCGCCCAGCTGGGTTCGGCTGATGCCGAAGTCGTCGATGAGGAAGGAAGCGATGACCGGGATCGTCACCGTGGCGGCAGTCGCCGCCACCATGACCCACATCAGCAGGCTACCGATGGCGAGCCTGCGCCTCTGGGAGGTGATGAATGGTGCCGGCTCCACCCACGCAGGCTAGGGACCGGGACTGAAGCCGGGGAGCGAACCTGCCGATACGGGGAGTATGAAACGAACCTTGAAGTTCCTGAGTTTGCTCGGAGTCGCATCAGCCGCCGGGGTCGCCGCCGCCAGGCGGATCCTTCCCCGCCATGGTGACGAGGTCGCTCCCCCGGTCGTCCAGGGGCTCCCCAGCGTTTCGCAGGAACTGCGGCAGGCGCTGAACCGGTTTGAGGAGCGATTCGGCGCCTGAGCCGCCTACGCTCCGGCGATGGCATTGTTGTTGCCCGCCGCCGCGGTCGCCGTCACACTCGTCACGACGGCTTTCGGCCTCGGCCCGGGCACAGAGGGATGGCCAACCTCGGCCCTCACCCCCCAGTTCCCGGACTGCGAAGCGTTTCGATCCGGATTCCTGCGTCAACCGACTACGGCTGTGACGAGCCTGGCCTTCGTTCCCATCGGCATCTGGATCGCGGTCGATCGGCGCGTGACCGTTCTGGCCCCGCGATGGCTCATGGGGCTGGCGGTCGCCTTCGTCGGGGTGGGAAGCTTCCTGGCCCATGCTGCCGCCACCGATTGGGCGCGAACCACCGACTCCCTCGCCATCAAGGTCATGCTCGTGACCTTCATCGTCGGGGCGGCAGCGCAGCGGCGGAATTGGGATCTTGTCCGGCTGCTGGCCTGGTGGGCCGGGGCTGCGGCCGCGGCGGTGGCAATCGAACTAACCATGCCGGCCACCGCTCGTCCGCTCCTCGCTGTGCTGGTCGTGGCGGCGGCAGCCGGCTCCTACCTCGTTTCGGACGCCGCCACCCGCCGCTGGTGGGTCGGCGGCCTGGTGGTGATCGGTGTGGGTGCCTTCGCCTGGGGGGTGAGCCGGTCCGGTAGCGGGCTCTGCTCCCCCCAGGCTGTGTTTCAACTGCACGGCCTCTGGCATATCCTCGCGGCGGCGGGGATCGCCTCCGTCTACCAGGTCTACCGAACCGAGGTGACATGACAACCGACGCGGTGGTGATCGGAGCCGGCCCGAACGGGCTGACGGCTGGCATCGTGTTGGCTCGCGCGGGCCGATCGGTGGTGGTTGTCGACCAGGCTGACGAGGTGGGAGGGGCGTGCCGATCCGCCGAGCTGACGCTGCCGGGATTCATCCACGATCTCGGGGCGGCCGTCATGCCGCTGGGGGTGGCATCCCCAGCCTGGAGAGACTGGCCGCTGGCAGAGCACGGCCTCACCTGGGTGGCGCCCTCGGCTGAGTTCGGCCACCCGCTCGACGGCGGCCGCGCCGCCATCGCCTACCGGGACATCGACCGGACCGCCGATGGTCTCGGCTCCGACGGGGACCGTTACCGGGCTCTGGCGCAGGGACTCGTGCAGGATTGGGGCCGGCTCGAAAGCGCCGTCCTGGGGCCGCTGTTGCGGATTCCGGACCATCCGATCACCCTTGCCCGCTTTGGCCTGCGCGGCCTCCAGCCCGCAACCTGGTTCACTCGCAACGCCCGGCAAGACCTCTACCCGGCCCTGTTCGCAGGATGCGCCGCCCACGCCGTGCTGCCGCTCGAACGGCCGTTCACCAGCTCGTTCGGCCTGCTGTTTCTCGCCCTCACCCACACCAGTGGCTGGCAGTTTCCCCAGGGAGGCGCGTCGTCGATCACCCGAGCCCTGGCGTCCTATCTCGAAAGCCTCGGGGGCGAGATCCGCCTCTCCCATCGGATCCAGAAGTGGACGGATCTTCCGGAACATCGAGCCGCCATCTTCACGACGGGCCCGTCCGCCCTGGCCCGCATCGCCGCGTCACGCCTTTCCGGCCGGACCCGCCGCCGGTTCGAACGCTGGCCGTACGGGCCCGGCGCATTCAAGATCGATCTGGCGCTCGACGGGCCCATTCCATGGTCGGCACCCGGCCTGGCCGACGCCGGCACGGTGCACCTGGGCGGAACGATGCAAGAGGTGGCGGAGGCCGAACGGCTGGTGGCGGAGGGCTCACATCCCGAGCGGCCCTTTGTCCTCCTTGCCCAGCCCGGCAGTGCGGACCCGACCAGAGCGCCGGGTGGCCACCAGACCGTGTGGGCATACTGTCACGTACCGAACGGGTCGGACTTCGACATGAGCGATCGAATCGAGCGTCAGATCGAGCGGTTTGCCCCAGGTTTCCGCGATCGGATCCTCGCCCGCAGCACAACACCTCCGTCGGCCTTCGAGGAGATGAACCCCAACCTCGTGGGCGGCGACGTCGGCGGCGGATCCCATGCCGGCACCCGGCTCTTGCTGCGACCCACCCTCTCCTCTCATCCGCACCGGGTGACGGACCGGATCTTCCTCGGCTCGGCGTCTACTCCTCCGGGGGGTGGCGTCCACGGCATGAGCGGCTACTGGGCAGCGTCGGCGGCGCTGGAGGGTCCCCTCCAATGACGTGGCCGGAGCCCAACGGCCACGACGAAGAGTTCGTTCCGATGTCCCAGCGCCGGAGCTTCCGGGTCGTCTCGGCGCTCGTGACCGTGCTGGTGGTCCTGGCGATGCTCGCCATCACCCTGGGCCCCTATCTGCTCGATCGCCGGTCCCAGCCCGCCCGTACGACCGTGACAACGGGCCTCGAGCTGTAGGCGGCCGGGCGGGGCGTCCGGCTAGAGCGGGACCTGGGTGGCGGTGCGATTGCGGTATTGGAGACGGTGCGAGTACCCGGCCGCCCGGGCCGCCGCCACCACCTCATCCCGTCCCCAGCCGGCCTGGTGAGGGCTGTGACCGTCGCTGGCGAGGGTGATGGGCACGCCGGCCTGATTGAACATCTCGAGGAAGGGCGGAGCCGGATAGATCTCGGCCACGGGTGCCCGCAGTCCGGCGCTCGACACCTCGACGGCTGTGCCGGAGTCGGCGGCTGCGGCGACGACCTCGGCGTAGAGGTGGGTGGGCCGGCGGTGGGGACGATGGCCGTGCTTCTTGACGACGTCGACATGGGCCAGCGCATCCACCGCTCCGGAGGCGGCCAGCTGGGCCTCGATGGCAAAGTACTCCTCGTAGGCCCGTTCGACACCTCGTTGCTCGAAGGCGGCGGTGGCGCCCTCGTGGTCGACCGACCAGCCGATGATCCAGTGGACCGACCCGATGAGGAAGTCCCACGGATAGGGAGCGAGGAACTCGGTGACTGCGTCGATGGTCTCGGGGAAGAAGTCCACCTCCAGGCCGAGCAATACGGGCAGCCCCCGGTCCTTGGCCGCTACCACGGTCTCGACGTAGCGCTCGAGATTGAGGGTGCGGTCCTCGGCCAGGAACTGCTCGGTGTGCTCGGCCAGCCACGCTGATGGTTCACGATTCCAGAACTCGCCCAGCACCTCGGCGGCGTCGGTGCACCGGTACAGGTGCTCGGTGAACCCGAGCTCGTGGACCCCACGCGCGGCGGCGGCCTCAACGTAGGCCTCGATGTGGCCGGCCGGATACTCGCCGGGCGGCGGGTCGAGCTCGTGGGCAGGGCCGTGGCGATGGAGGTGAAGGTGGTAGTCGCCCATCAGGATGCGAGTCGCTCGACGCGCACCGACAGCGGGCCGGGCCCCACCGCCGTCTTGAGCGATGCCCAGGCCGCCGCCGGGACCTCTTCGCCCGCCCGGCCGAAGTCGGCTACCCGGGAAACGGCGACCGGCAGCTCGGCGAAGCCCCCGGCCTGATCGAGCCGGAGGGCCGTGTCAGCCGCCTCGACCGCCTCGTCC
>JBFKDW010000051.1:0-22015 GCA_041619515.1 Acidimicrobiia bacterium | reverse complement strand
TGGAAGTGATCGTCGTGAGAGCTCTCCTCTTCGACCGTCGACTCCGGGGCTGGCGTTTCGGTGGCCATGATCACACCTGCAGCAGGTAGACGACGGTGAAGATGACGATCCAGACGATATCGACGAAGTGCCAGTAGAGGGCAACCAGCTCGACGTTCATGCCGCGCGCCTTCGAGAGGCCGACCCGGAAGCTGATGATCACCATGGCAGACAGCATGAGCACCCCAACCGCAACATGGGCGCCGTGGAATCCGGTGAGCATGTAGAAGCTGGAGCCGAACGGGCTGGTGTCCAGTTTGAGGCCCTCGTGGACGAAGGTGGCGAACTCGAAGAACTGGCCACCGAGGAAGACCAGGCCGAGGGAGGCGGTGGACACCAGCCACAGGCGTAGCTGGCGCTGGTCGTCGCGCTCCCATGCGTTGTGGGCCAGCACCATCGTGAGCGAGCTCATCAGCAGCACGAACGAGCTCACCGAGGTGAACGGAATGTCGAAGAGCTCCTCCGCACCCGGCCCCCCGTTGGTTCGCCCCCGATACAGGAGGAAGGTGGAGATGAGGGCGCCGAAGAACATCAGCTCCGAAGCCAGGAAGGCCCACATGGCGGTCTTGCGGATATCGAGCCCGCCGGAGGTGGTGTGAGCGACCTCTGCTGCCATTATTCGCTCGTCCCTTCGGCGCCGGACCCCACCAGCTCGGCCGCTGCATCCCGTCCGCCGCCGTCATCACCGCCGTCACCGTGGCCGTTGCCGTCGCCCATCGGATGGTCGATGTCCTCCAGCGCCCAGCCGAAAATGGCCCACAGCATGATGCCGAGCCCGGCTGCCATCGCCAGATACCCGATCGGAAGCCACAGGAACCCGTAGGCGAGCGTCACGATCCCGACTGCCAGCAGGATCGGATAGTACGAAGGCGACGGAAGGTGCACATGGTGCTCGACGTCCGGCTCCCGGGCTGAGAGATCGCGGGGATCGGTGTCGAGGCGCACCGGCAGATGGTTGTCGTCCTCGCCGTACTTCTTGTACCAGAAGTCGTCGATCGCATCCACGATCGGGACTTCCGCGAAGTTGTAGTCGGCGGGCGGCGAGGTCGTCGACCATTCGAGTGTGCGCCCGTCCCACGGGTCCGCCCCGGCCGGCTCCCCCTTGCGGTAGCTGCGTACTGCATTGACGAGAAACACGAGGATGCTCAGGGCAATGATGAACGATCCGACGGTGGCGACGAGGTTCCAGAGATTCCAGCCCAGCCCGTCGCCATAGGTGGCGATCCGGCGCGGCATGCCGTTGAGGCCGAGGATGTGCATCGGCGCGAAGGTCAGGTTGAAACCGATGAACATCAACCAGAAATGCAGCTTGCCGAGCGGCTCGTCCAACAGCCGTCCGAACACCTTCCCGAACCAGTAATAGACGCCGGAGAAGATGCCGAACACCGCCCCCCCGAACAGCACGTAGTGGAAGTGGGCCACCACGTAATAGCTGTCGTGCTGCTGGGTGTCGGCCGGGACGATCGAATGGGTCACGCCGGACAGCCCGCCGATCGTGAACATGGCAACGAACCCGACTGCGAACAGCATCGGTGTCGTGAAGCTGACGCTGCCACCCCACATGGTGCCCAGCCAGTTGAAGATCTTGATGCCGGTCGGCACGGCAATCGTCATGGTCATGAGGCCGAAGGCAGTCTCGGCAACGGGTCCCAGGCCGGCGGTGAACATGTGGTGAGCCCACACGCCGAAGCCGAGGAAACCAATGGCGGCTCCGGCGAACACCACGAATTGATACCCGAACAGCGGTTTGCGGCTGAACGTGGGGAGCACCTCGGACACGATTCCCATGGCAGGCAGGATGAGGATGTACACCTCCGGATGACCGAACAGCCAGAACAGGTGCTGCCACAACACGGGATCCCCTCCGGTGGCGGCGTCGTAGAAAAGCGTCCCGAAATTGCGGTCGAGGATGACCTGGAACAGCCCCACCGTCACCAGCGGCAGCGAGAACGCCAGCAAGAATGCCACCACCATCTGCATCCACACGAATACCGGCATTCGGAACAGGGTCATGCCGGGCGCACGCATCGTGAAGATCGTCGTGATGAAATTGACTGCGCCCAACAGTGACGCCACCCCGAGTATGAGGAGCCCCAGAGCCCAGAAATCCATCCGGATGACCTCGGCCTGGGTGGCGAGCGGCGAGTAACCGACCCAGGCGCCGTCCGGGAAACCGCCGAGAAAGAACGAGCTCGAGATGAAGATGCCCCCTGCCAGGAAGATCCAGAAGCTGAGCGCGTTCAGGCGGGGGAAGGCCACGTCCCGCGCCCCGATCATGATGGGCATGAAGTAGTTGCCAAAAGCGGCTGAGATCGGCATTACGAACAGGAACACCATCGTCGTCCCGTGCATGGTGAACAGCTGGTTGTAGGCATCCTCGGCGACGACGCTGCCCTCGGGAACCGCCAGCTGCAGCCGAATGACGAGGGCCTCGATGCCGCCCAGGATGAAGAACGCCATGGCCGCAACGCCGTACATGATGCCAATCTTCTTGTGGTCGACCGATGTCAACCAGGCCCAGATACCGCCCTTCGGCTGAGCCCCCGGGGGCGAGATCGGAGGAGCCTCAACAACCGTTGCCATACTTCTCCTTCATCAGGTCAGTCCTTGCAGGAAGGCCACCAGGGCGGTGATCTCTTCGTCGTTCAGGCCCAGGTTTGGCATGCCGCGGTTGAGGTCGGGCTGCATCGGCTTCATCGCCGAGGGATTGGCCAGCCAGGACCGCAGGTTCTCGTCGTTGCGCTCGAACAGGGCACCGGCGAACGTGTTGCGCTGAGCGAAGTGAGTGAGGTTCGGCCCGGGATTGAGGCCGCCCCCTGCGGCTTCGGTGCCGTTGACGGCATGACAGGCGGCGCAGCCCTTGCTGATGAACAGCTCCCAACCGGTGGAGCGCAGGCTCTCGTCGGTATCGGGCGGGATGGCAGCTGCGGCCAGCTGGCTCGCCACCCAGGCATCGAAGTCGGCGGGCTCGTGTGCGTAGACACGAAGCCGCATGTTGGCGTGGGACAGGCCGCAGAACTCGGCACACTGCCCAAGGTATTCACCGGGCTCGTCGGCACTGATCGTGATCGTGTTGACGTGACCGGGCACGACGTCTCGCTTTCCGGAGAGCCGGGGCACCCAGAAACTATGGATGACGTCTGTGGTGTCGGTCTCGAGTGTGAGGAACACGTCCCGCCCCACCGGGATGTGCATCTCGTTTGCGGTGACAACGCCCAAATCCGTGTACTCGTACTCCCACCACCACTGGTGGCCCATCACGGTGATTTCGATGGCATCGACCGGTGACTCGGCGTTCTCGAAGATCGTCTGAACGGTGGGGACCGCCAGGCCGGCCAGGATGAGGGCCGGGGCGATGGTCCATGCGATCTCAAGCCGGGTGTTGCCGTGGATCTGTTTGACCGGCTTGGGCTCCTCACCCTTCTTGAGCCGGAATTTGACGACTGTGTAGATGATCGCGCCCTGCACGAGCACGAACACGACGGCAGCGAGGATCAAGGTGAACGTGAAGAGCCCGTCGATGTTGCGAGCCCGTTCGCTGGCGGGAGCGAGCGTGTTTTGCGGGGTGTCGCCGCTTCCACAGGCCGACAGGACGACCGCCATGGCGACGAGCGAGCCACCGGCGAGGCGACGCGGCTTCTCTCTGGTTGATACGGCGGCTCTCACCGTTGGTGGGCTCCCCATAGTCGAGGTCGCCAACAGATTACTTGTGGGGGTGTTGCTCGCGAAATCACTTGTGCGTTTTCGCACTCTGCGATCCGGGAGCGACCTTCCACCCGGTGGCGGAGCCCGTCGCTGCGTGTTCCTACGACCCGAGGCGGGCCACGAAGACGTACTCTCCGCTGTCTGCGGTGAGGGGCCGGCGGTCGAATGTCCCATAGAGGGCTTCGAGCTCCAGACCGGCGACGTCGAGCAAGCCGAGCCATTCGTTCTTGGTCGCCCACCACAGCGAGCTGGTGCCGCCCCCGTCGAGCACGAGGTCGATGCGGTTGTCGGCCACGTCGTAGTGGACCGTATGGGGGACGGGCTCGACCTGAGGGTGCCCGTCCGAGCGGCTCGCAAGCCGATGGTCGAAGGCGAACGCATTCCATGCGAACCTCCCGTCGGGACGCAGCGAGGCAGCAACGCGCTCGAAGGTGCGCCGCCGGTCGGCCCAGGTCGGGAGGTGGAGGAGCGATCGGAACGGGCAGTAGATGAGGCCGGCGGGCTCGGCCAGGTCGAGGTCGCGGATGTCGCCCTCCCGCAGGTCGAGCGCGACGCCGGCAGCTTCGGCTGCCGCCCGTGCCTTGGCAAGCATGGCGGGCGAGGAATCGATCCCAATCACGGTGCGGCCGGTGGCACGGGCGACGGGGATCGCCACACGGCCGGAGCCGATCGCCAGCTCCACCAGCGGCCCCTCAGCCTCGGCCGCAAGCCCGACGTAAAAAGGCACGTCCTCGGTCATGTGCGCCGCCCACGCTTCATAATGGGCGGCGAACGACTCGTCCCAGCTCACGGGGAGAGCCTAGGGCGGCCCCAGCGTGCTCCCGGGTGAGGCGCCGGCGCGGGCCTGCGGAGTGCTGGGAGGGCTACCTCGGGCGGATGAGACCGGGCTCGTCGAGGATCTTCTGCAAGCCGGGGGACGGGGCGTCGAGGCCGTGCGAGCCCGGCCAGGTCGAGTTCCAGCGGGCGTCGTAGCCGTACACGAAGTTGTCCATGTAGCCGAGGTTGCCCATGGCGATGGTGTCGGCGAGGACCTGATCGGGCGAGATGGGCACCATGCCGTTGCAGCTCCAGGTGATTCCCTCGTACCGCATCTCCCCGTTGCCCCACACGCGGGCGCCCGTGTTGTTGAGCTCGTTGAGCCAGTTGACGGCGGTGGTCCTATCGGCGCAATGGCCGGTTTGCGGGGCGTGAGCGTCCAGCCACGGGGCGCCGAGGTAGTGGAGCTGCTGTCCGGGGCCGGTATGAAGCAGAATGGTCGCTCCCCCGAAACCGTTGGCGGCTTCGGCATCCTGAATGCCCCGGACGACCTCGGCCCAGACGGCGCCATGCTCGCCCCCATTGTCCTGGGTGGTGTCCCCTCCCATGATCCACGACGAGATGGCCCAGCGCGCCCCGAAGTCGGGACGCGTCCATTGCAAGGCAATGGTGTTTCCATATTGGTAGGCGTTATCGATGTTGAGCTTGCCCGTCTCGACAGAGAACTGATTGGAGCCGTCCCAGGCCACGAGGACGCCGACTCGCAGGCCGCGCCCGGCGGCCTTGGCGATGAGGGTCTCGACATCGTTGAGGTAGTCGGGGTTCGGAGACGTATAGCTCCCGAAACTGTGACCGAACCCGTTTGGCGTGTTGATGTCCTGGTTCTGGTTCACCACCGAGAACCAGAACCCTCTGAAGTTGGCTCCGCTGCTGCCACTGGCTGCCGCCAGCCGATCGACGTACTGCTGCATTCCGGCATCGTTTGCCTTGGCGGCTATCTGCCACGCCGAGTCCCACAGGTACATCCCCGACCCGGTGCTCACCGGCACGGTCGTGGTGGTGGTCGTGGTGGTGGTAGTCGTGGTCGGGGGCGTGGTGGGCGTGGTCGTCGTCGTTGTCGTCGTTGTCGTCGTCGTCACCGGGGGCGGCGTGCCGAGCGAGGTGCTGGTGGTTGCAGGCTGAGTCGATGTGGTCGTCGACTGGGACGTTGGAACCGTCGACCTGGGCGTGGTAGCGGTGGTGGTCGTGGTGGTCGTGGTGGTCGGGGTCTGGGAGGAAGGCGCCACGGGGTCGGTCACGATGGCATCGGCTGCGGCTGCGTCCTCGTTCCCCACCGGCTCCGACACGATGCCTCCCGGCACGCTCAGGGTCCGGCGTTCGGGGATGGCGACGCCGC
Source organism: Acidimicrobiia bacterium (assembly GCA_041619515.1). Taxonomy (GTDB): domain Bacteria; phylum Actinomycetota; class Acidimicrobiia; order Spongiisociales; family SHLN01; genus SHLN01. The sequence continues at coordinate 16,119 of JBFKDW010000051.1, read as the reverse complement.
CGATGCCGGGGCCCGCTTCGGTGGACAGGATGCCCGTGCCCGGTGAGCCGGCGCCCATGGTGAAGGCACCGGCGAGCAGCACGAGCACTGCCATTGAGATCACCGTGGCAGTCCATCGAACGAATGTTCTCAGCATGGGGAAGTCTCCGCTCGTCGGCCCCGGGCGCGCACCCCTCGTCTTAGCAGCACCGACGGTAGTCAAGAATAGCACGCTATGCAGTAATGAGCCAGCGCAGCGGAGGCGGACGGGAATCGAACCCGCCAAGGAGCTTTCGCCCCTTCACCGGTTTTGAAGACCGGGGAGCCCACCAGGCACTCAGACGCCTCCCGGTGAGGGACGAAGGGTACCCGAACACCAAAGGGGCCCGTAGGCTGGCCCCATGCGACCCCTGCCCGACGCCCAGCGCCAGGTGCTCGAGACGGTGCCGGCACTGCCCGCGGTCCCGACACCGCTGGCCGATTGCCTGGGACTGGTGCTGGTCGAGGACATTGCCGCCGGCCACGACATCCCACCCTTCGACAACTCGGCAATGGACGGATATGCCGTCCGGGCGCGCGACGTCGCGTCGACCCCGGCCGACCTCTCGGTGGTAGAGGACGTTCCCGCCGGCAGCGTTCCGACCCGCTCGGTAGCTGCCGGCGAGGCCATCAAGATCATGACCGGTGCCCCCCTCCCGCCCGGCGCTGATGCCGTCGTCCGGGTGGAGGACACAAAACCCGGCGACGGGATCGTCACCATCTTGACCGGAGCCCCGGCCGGCACGTCGGTGCGGCGAGCAGGGGGTGACATCGCAGCCGGCACGACCGTCGCCCCGGCCGGCATCCGGCTGGGGGCGAATCATCTGGGCGTGCTCGCCTCGGTCGGTGCCGCCCGCCCACTTGTGTACCGCCGGCCGGTGGTGGCGGTGCTGTCAACGGGCGACGAGGTGGTCCCGTACCAGACACAACAACTTCGGCCGGGGCAGATCCGGGGAACCAACGGCCTGGTGCTGGCCGCCGCCCTCACCGAGCTCGGCGCCGTCGTGCTGGATCTGGGCATCGTCGGCGACGACGAGCAGCAGCTGCGGGCGGCGATCGGGCGTGGCGCCGACGAGGCCGACGCCGTCGTCACTTCGGGTGGCGTCTCGATGGGGGAATACGACCTGGTCAAGGCCGTGCTCACGCAGCTGGGTGGAGTCGAGTTCTGGCAGGTGGCCATGCAGCCGGGCAAGCCGTTTGCCTTCGGGATGATCGAGGGAACCCCGTTCTTCGGCCTGCCCGGAAACCCGGTATCGGTGTTCGTGGCATTCGAGCAGTTCGTGCGCCCTGCCCTCCTGCAGATGATGGGCTCCCTGGCCCTGTTTCGCCCCCGGCTGCGGGGGATCCTCGACGAGGACGTTCACACCAACCCGGAGAAGACGGTGTTCGTGCGAGTCGCCATCGCCTGGAATGGTGACACCCCTCACGCCCAACCCAGCGGCGGGCAGGATTCCAACGTATTGTCGGCGCTGGCCTCGGCCGACGGGCTTGCGGTGATTCCTGCCGGGATCTCGGACGTGCCCGCCGGTTCCAGCGTCGAGCTCGAGATGTTTCGGTATCCCGAGAGTCGTGGCCTATCCGGCGGGTGAGCCTATTCTGACCGCCCACGGCAAGGTATCTATGGCGGAAAGCTCGTTCCCAGAATTCATAACAACGAGGCGGCGGGAGCTCGACCTCACCCTCGGCGACGTGGCGAACAGCATGGGCGTGTCTCCCATCACGGTCTCGAACTGGTCGAGCGGCGACTCGACGCCGACCGCCGAGCAGGTTGCCGCCCTGGCCGATCTTCTCGAGGTCGCTCCCGACCGGCTGGCCAACATGGCCGGAGTCACCCTCGGCCCGGCCGAAGAGGTGGCCGTCAACCTCATGCCAGATGCCGCCATCGCCGCGGACCAATCCGACCCGGCCGGCGCCGGCGCGGCGCCCGGGCCTCCGACTGCACCGCTGGCCACCGGGCTCGAGAGCGGGACCCGGGATGTGGTGGCGGCCCCGGCCGACGATGAGTTGCCGGTCCCGGGCTCCATGGACAGCGAGCTGGTCGAGCTGATCGAAGAGAGCGAGCCCGAGGCGGTCGATTCGCCCGACAGCGTGCCCGCGTTCGTGGCGCCGTCGGCCCCGGCACCGGCACCGGAGCCAGCCGTCTCAAAACCGGCTCCCGCCCGCCGCCCACCCCGGCCGGCTGCATCGGCCCCCGAGCGTGAAGTTACGACGCTGCCGCTCACCTATATAGAGGACCCGCGCCAGCTGATGCGCTACCGGATCCGCTGGGTGCTCACCGTGGTGGTGCTGCTCGTGATGTTCATCATCTTGCTGTGGGCGAGCGGCGAGCTCATCAGCGCACTGGCCGAGGTCAAGCAGTCGGTGACTCCCGGCGGGCTCGACGGCGGATAGGCCTCACCAGGGTTGGGGCCGGAAGCGGAGGGGGCTAGCCGAGAATCTTGTCGTCGGCCTCACGGAGTCGAGTCGCCAGACTTTGCATTACGCGCTTGGCCACCCGCGGGACCTCGAGGAGCTGTTCGAAATCCTTCTTGTGGACGACGAGAACCTTGGAATCCTTCTCGGCGACGACATTCGCCGTGCGAGGCATGCCGTCGAGAAGCGACATCTCGCCGAACACATCACCCTTCTGGCGGGTGGCGACGGTGCGGGTGTGGCGCCGCACGACGAACCTGCCGTCCAGGATCACATACACCTCGGTCCCCAGCGCACCCTGACGCGTCAGGTAGCCGCCGGCCGGCACTTCGACCTCCTCCGCCCGGCGGGCCAGCTCACCGAGCCGGGCCCGGCTCAAGCCGGCCAGCACCGGCACCTTCCGCAGCGCGGTAATGCGCTGCGTCTGATTGGTCAATCGCACGTGGCAAACTCCCTGTTGTCGAGATGAGGATCATATATCGACGCCGGGACCGCTCCGCCGGCTCTCGGTGGCGGAGCCCAACGAGGGGCGGGCGAACCCATCCGCTTCATCCGGGCACGGCCGTATACAATCGCCGGACAGCATGCCGACTCCCGCCGACCCGCTCCCCGATAGTCCTGCCGCGACGGCTGCCTCCGGGCCATGCCCGGTGTGCTCCGCACCGTCGCTGACACCGCTGTTCCGGGCACGCGACGTGCCGGTCCACGTCGGCCTGCAGTGGCCGACAGAGGCAGCGGCCCGCTCCTGCCCGCGAGGGGACATCGATTTGGCCGCCTGCAACGATTGCGGCTTCATCACCAACATTGCCTTCGATCCCGAGCTCATGGCCTACGAAGGGAGCTACGAGAACTCGCTGCACTTCTCGCCCTTGTTCCAGGAATACGCCAAAGAGCTGGCCGGGCACCTCATCGCCACCTACGAGCTGAACGACAAGGACATCGTGGAGATCGGGTGCGGCAACGGAGACTTCTTGGCGCTGTTGGTCGAGGAGGGCGGCAACCGCGGGCTCGGCTTCGATCCGAGCGCTCCGGAGACATCCCCGTCCTCGGCATTGCGATTCGTGCGAGACGAATACGGGATCGAGCAGGCGGGGGAACCGGTCGATCTCATTTGCTGTCGGCAGGCGCTGGAGCACTTCCCCAAGCCGATGGAGTTCCTCGACACCATCCGGCGCACGCTGGGCGGGCGCACCGAGACGGCCCTGTTCTTCGAGGTTCCCGACTTCTCTTTCGCCCTGCGCACGATGGCGGTGTGGGACATCGTCTACGAGCATTGCTCGAACTTCGGGCCCGGATCGTTGCACCGGGCGTTCACCGAGAGTGGATTCGACGTGCTGGCGCTCCGCTCGTACTTCGGAGACACGTTCCTCGGGATCGAAGCCAAGCCGCACCTTCCGGGGCGCCCGGCGATCGACCCTCCCGGTGATGCCGATCGAGTCGCAGCCGAGATCTCGAGCTTCACCGACCGCTGGCCGGTGAAGCTCGGCGAGTGGCAGGAGCGATTGAATCACATTGCCCGATCGAACCGCTCGGCCGTGCTGTGGGGAGCGGGGGCTCGAGCAGTCACCTTCTGCAACCTGCTCGACGCCCGGCCGCCCATCGACCACATCGTGGACCTCAATCCCCGCAAACACGGCCTCTACCTCGCCGGCGGCGGGCAGCAGATCGTGGCCCCCGAATTCCTCATCGACCACCCGCCCGATCTCGTGATCCTCACCAACGGGATGTACCGCGACGAGATCGCGGCCGCACTGGAGGAGATGGGGGTGAGCGCCGAGCTGGCCGTCGCCTAGGCACCCCGCCATGTCCGAAATCATTCCCAACGATCAGCAGGCGGGCCGGGCGCCCTCGGGCGGGCCGCCGTGCCTCTTCTGTGCAACCCCGCTCGAGCACACCTTCGTCGATCTCGGCATGTCGCCCCTGTGCGAGAGCTTCCTGGCGCCGGGAGAGCTCAACCAGATGGAGGCCTTCTTCCCGCTGCACGTGCGCGTGTGCCACAACTGCTTCCTGGTCCAGTTGGAGGAGTACGTGGACCCGCAGGAGATCTTCACCGAGTACGCCTACTTCTCGTCGTTCTCGGACTCCTGGCTCCGGCACGCCGAGTCGTATGTCGACATGATCACCGAGCGGCTCGGATTGAGCGAGCAGAGCAGGGTCGTGGAGGTGGCGAGCAACGACGGCTACTTGCTCCAGTATTTCCTGCCCAAGGGCATCCCCGTCCTGGGGATCGAGCCGGCCGCCAACGTCGCTGAGGCGGCTCGGGAACGGGGGGTGGAAACCGAGGTGCTGTTCTTCGGCGCAGCAACAGCCCGGGAGCTGGCAGCCGAGCGCGGGCCTGCCGACCTGATCATCGGCAACAACGTGCTTGCCCAGGTTCCCGACCTCAACAGCTTCGTGAGCGGCCTGCACACCATGCTTGCGCCGGCGGGGGTCGTGACGATCGAGTTCCCCCACCTCCTACAGCTGATGGACCAAAACCAGTTCGACACCATCTATCACGAACATTTCTCGTACTTCTCGTTCACGACCGCCGAGGAGATCTTCGCCGCCCACGGCCTGCGGCTGTTCGACGTCGAGGAGCTCCCAACCCACGGAGGCTCGCTCCGGATCTACGCCGCCCATGCCGACGACCCAAGCCATCCGGTGGGTGAACGGGCCCTCGAGATGCACGACCGCGAAATATCCCTCGGGATACGCAGCCTCGAGCACTACGCCTCATTCGAACCACAAGTGCAGGCCACGAAGAACCGACTGCTCGAGTTCCTGATCGACGCCAAGGCGGACGGCAAGAGCATTGCCGGATACGGCGCCCCCGGCAAGGGAAACACCCTCCTCAACTACTGCGGCATCCGCACCGACTTCCTGGACTACACCGTGGATCGCAACCCCTACAAGCACGGGCGGTTCCTGCCCGGAACCCACATCCCCATCTTCCCACCCGATCGCATCGAGCAGACCCGGCCCGACTATCTCCTCATCCTCCCGTGGAATCTCAAGGACGAGATCATCGACCAGTGTTCCTACATTCGCGAGTGGGGCGGCCGATTCGTGGTGCCGATCCCGGAACTGATGGTGTCGTGAGATGGGAGGGATGGGTTTAGGATGACGTGTGAGGCCGCCTCACCGCCGCGGCCGGTACAGGTTCGAGACCCACGGAGCATGTCATGAAAGTCGTCCTGTTCTGTGGTGGCCAGGGGCTGCGGATTCGTGACCATTCCGAATCGAAACCCCTCGTCACCATCGGCTACCGGCCGGTTCTGTGGCATGTGATGCGGTATTACGCCCATTTCGGCCATCGAGACTTCATCCTCTGCCTGGGTTACAAGGCCGACGCCATCAAGAGCTACTTCCTCAACTACGACGAGACCATGTCGAACGATTTCGTGCTCTCCCACGGAGGCAAGTCCGTCGACCTGCTCAGCAGTGACATCGAAGATTGGCGCATCACTTTCGTCGACACGGGCATCCACGCCAATATCGGCCAACGGCTCAAGGCGGTGCAGCCGCACCTCGAAGGCGAGGACATGTTTCTGGCAAACTATGCCGACGGGCTGACCGATGCCGACCTCAACGACTACATCGACCGGTTCCGCGCCACCGGCAAGATCGCCGGCGCACTCTGCACCCAGCCGACCCACAGCTTCCACATCGTGTCGGTGGACGATCAGGACGACTCGATAACCGGCGTCGAACACATCACCCGGGCCGGCCTGTGGATCAATGGCGGCTACTTCGTCTTCCGCCAGGAGATCTTCGACTACATCGGCGAGGGCGAGGAGCTGGTGGAGGAGCCGTTCGAGCGCCTGATTGCGGAACGACAGATCTACGGACACCGCTATTCGGGGTTCTGGAAGGGCATGGACACTCTGAAAGACAAACAGGAGCTGGAGGAGATGGACGCCGCCGGCGACGCCCCGTGGCAGGTGTGGAACGTCGAGCACAAGGACTCGTCCGCCCGCAACCCGGCGGCGAGCTGAACGGTGGCAAACCTCGGACTCAACATCCCCCGTCCGCCGGGGCGGCCGCTTCGAGTCCTCTGCCTCGGCGCCCACAGCGACGACATCGAGATCGGCTGCGGTGGCACCATCCTCAAGCTGCTGGAGCAGCCGGGCCAGGTGTCGGTGCAGTGGGTGGTGTTCTCGGCCTCACAGATCCGCGCCGATGAGGCGCGTGCCAGCGCCGGGAAGTTCCTCGCCGGTGCGGAGGACCACGCAGTCGAGATCGGCGAGCACACCGACGGCTTCTTCCCGTACGAGGGGGCAGCAATCAAGCAACGCTTCGAACAGCTCAAGGCGTTGGAGCCCGATCTCATCTTCACCCACTACCGCGACGACCTGCACCAGGATCATCGTCTGGTGGGGGAGCTGACGTGGAACACCTTCCGCGACCACTTCGTCCTCGAATACGAGATCCCCAAGTACGACGGGGACCTGGGCCGGCCCAACTTCTTCGTGCACCTGTCCGAAACCCACTGTGAGACCAAGTTTCAGATCACCCACGATGCCTTCGCCAGCCAGCGGGACAAGCACTGGTTCACCAGGGATGCCTTCTTGGCTCTCGCCAGGTTGCGAGGCATCGAATCGGCGTCCCCCACCCGGTACGCCGAAGCCTTCTACTCGCGAAAGGGCGTGGTGCGTTGACGGCCACTGAATCGATCCGATGCCGCGCCTGTGCTCGAGCGGGGATGGAGCTCATCCTGGACTACGGACGCATCCCACTCGCCGAGGTGCTGCTCGGCGAGGACGAGCTCCACCGGGACGAGCCGACCTTCCCGCTGCGGCTGGCGGTCTGCCCCAACTGCACCCTCGTCCAGCTGCTCGAGACGGTGCCCCCCGAGGTCGTATACGGCGAGGACTATCCCTACTACTCATCGGTGCTGCAAGGCTTGCTCGACCACTTCACCACCAGCGCCAAGCAGCTCATCGAGGACCGCAACCTCGGGCCCGAGCACCTGGTCATCGAAGCCGCCAGCAACGACGGGTACATGCTCAAGGTGTTCGCCGACTCGGGCATACAGGTGCTCGGGGTCGACCCGGCCGGAGGCCCCGCCCGGGCCGCCATCGAGGCGGGTGTGCCCACCCTGGTGGAGTTCTTCGACCTGGAGCTGGCGCAGCGCCTCGCCAAAGAGGGGCGGCGGGCCGATGTGCTCCTCGCCAACAACGTGCTGAACCTGGTGCCCGACCTGGACGGATTCGCCGAAGGCGTCGACACGCTAATGAAACCCGACGGGGTGGCGGTTCTGGAGTTCCCGTACGTGGGAGATCTCATCGACCGGTGCGAGTTCGACACGGTGTTTCACCAGAACCTCTCCTACTTCTCTCTCACGGCGGTCGACCGCCTGTTCCGGAGATACGGCCTGCATGCGAATCGGGTCGAGCGTTGGCCGATGCTGGGCGGTTCGCTGCGGGTGTTCATCGAACGCGCCGACGCGGTCGACAGTTCGGTGCGGGACCTGCTGGCGCAAGAGCATGACAAGGGCATGGACGCCATGGACTACTACCGCGATTTTGCCGCCCAGGCCGATGACATCCGTACCCGCCTGCGCAGCATCCTGGAGGATTTGCGGGGAGAGGGCGAGCGGATCGTGGCCTATGGAGCGGCAGGCGGCATGGCCACCACCATGCTCAGCTATCTGGACCTGGACGCCAGCCTGGTGGAATACGCCGTCGACATCAACCCGGTCAAGCACGGGCGCTACACGTCGGGCAGCCATCTCCAGATCCACCCACCCGAGCGCCTGCTCGAGGACGCCCCCGACTACGTCTTCCTGCTGGCGTGGAACTATCGCGATGAGGTCCTCGAGCAGCTGGCCGAGTACCGCCGTCGGGGCGGCAAGTTCGTCATCCCTCTTCCAGAGCCGGAGATCGTGTAGGGCGACGCCCCTCGTTCAGGCGGTTTCCGCCTTGGGTGGCCTCCCCATCAGTTCGGTCAGCATCTGGCCGACGGGCTGGCCCTCCAGCACGAGGAGAACCTGGGTGGCGATCGGCATGTCGACGTGGTGCTGAGCCGCCAGGTCCACCACCACCGGAGTCGTCTTGACGCCTTCGGCCACCATGTTCATCTCGGCAATGATGTCCTCGAGCTTCTGGCCGCGCCCCAGAGCCACGCCCACCCGGTGGTTGCGCGACAGCGGGCTGATGCAGGTGGCGATCAGGTCGCCCATACCCGCCAGCCCGGCGAAAGTGGCGGGGACTCCCCCCATCGCCTGCCCCAGCCGGCTCAGCTCGGCCAGTGCTCTCGTGATCAGCGTTGCCATCGAATTGTCCCCGTACCCCATCCCATGGGCCATGCCGGCGGCAAGCGCCATCACGTTCTTGAGCGAGCCGGCCATCTCACATCCGACCACGTCGGTGTTCGAGTACACCCGGAGTGAAGGGGTCATGAACACCGACTGCAGCTCGGCCGCGATCCCGGCATCCGGGACGCTGACGACGGACGCGGCCGGCTGGCCTTCCAGCACCTCGCGCGCCAGGTTGGGGCCGGTGAGCACGCCGATCCCATCGGGGGCGTGTTCGGGGAGCACATCGGCGATGACCTGCGTCATGCGCATGTTGGAACCGGCCTCCAGGCCCTTCGTGAGACTGATGATGGGCACCCGGGGGCTGATGGCGGGCGCCGCCAGCTCGAGGATGTCCCGGAAGCCGTGCGAGGGGACTCCCATGACGACAACGTCGGCCCCGGCGAGCGCCTCCGTCAGCTCGGAGGTCGCCGACAGGTTGCGGGGAAGCGGCAACCCGGGGAGGTAGTCGTCGTTCTGGCCGTTGGCATTGATGGACCGGGCAAGCTCGGGGCGGCGCGCCCAGAGGAGGACCTCGGCGGAGTGGCTGGCGACGGCGGCGACCGTGGTACCCCAGCTTCCCGCTCCGACGACCGTCACTTTCATGACGCGATGGTAGGGCATGGGCTCGAGCGGCTGCTCCGCAGCCCATCCTGCAGGAGCCCGTTCGGGTCGCGAAAGAAATGAAACCGATTGGCTTGGCGCAGCTCAGCCGCCTTGGCAGTCTGCGGGAGAAGACGGATCACGAGGGGACATCGATGCTGGACCGAGAACAACGAGCGCTGCTCGTCGTTCCGTACACGCCGCCACCGCCACCGCGGATTCACCTCGTGGCGGCCGCCGTTTCACTCGTGATCGGCACCGTCGCCTTGTTCGGCCTGTCGGCAGCGGACTATTCGACCACGACCACCGTGTGGCTGGTACTGGCAGCCACCGCCGGGTTCGTGGCCGCCGCAGTGCTCTTCGTGACCGGGATCCGGGCCCGGCGTCAGTTTCGCGTAGAGATGGAACGGGCGCCGGTGCCGGTGCGCCCGGTCCGCAGCGAGTCCGAATCGGCTGAGGCGGTCTGACTCACGCCGTGATCGGGGTCAGGTTCCACACCGGGATTTCCCGGCCCGCCCGGGCCACGTAGTCTCGATACGAGGGGTAGAAGCCGGCGAACCGCTCGATGTAGCCGGGCCGCAGGTCGTCGGGAACCAGCAGCGCCCTGGCTGCCAGGGACATGCGCCGCACCGTGATGGTACAGAACGGGTCGACTGCGAGATTGCGAGACCAATCCGGCTCCCGGCGACCGTAGTTCGAGGCGATCACCACATATCCGTCGTCCTGCAGGTAGTAGAGGGGGGCGCGGTGGGGGCGGCCCGAGCGGTGACCGACGGTGGTCAGCAAGAGGGTCGGAAAGGGGCTGATATAGCGGCCACCGGATTGCAGCAATGCCGCGTCCAGCTTCGGCACGAGCCCGGTGGCGACCGGCCGAAACCAGGTCTTGTCGCCGGCCCAGCGGGCAAAGGCCTGATAGACGCCCATGGGAGGAGGGTAGCCGCCCAGCGCCACGCCGAAGAGAGCCGTGCCCGTCCCCCTTCCCGACCACCCAGGACGGTTATGCAATTACGATGATCGGGTACCTCGCCCTCCGCGCGTGGAGTGGCGGCAACGGAAAGCAGAGCCTTGGAAGATCGCCGGGACGAAACGTCCGCCTACGGCTTGACGCCGCTGCAACACGGCATGTTGTTTCACGCGCTCTCCAACCCCGGGCAGGGCGTGGACATCGAGCAGGTGCATTTTCGGGTCTCCGAAGAGTTCGACGAGGATCGGTTCGTGTCGGCCTGGGAATCGGTGATGGCCCGGCACGAGATATTGAGAACATCGTTCGACTGGACATCCGGCGACGAGCCCCGCCAGCTCGTACGCGACGACGTCACGCTCCCGCTCCACATCCTCGACTGGACGGGCGTCGATTCCGACCAGCACGACGCCCGCTTTCGAGAGCTCCGTCAACGCGATCGAAGCGTCGACTTCCCGATGGATCAGGCGCCCCTCATGCGGATGACCGTCATCCGGTCCGGCCCCGCCGAGTGGAAGGGCTTGTGGACGTTTCACCACGCGCTGCTGGACGGGCGCTCGTTCCCGTTCGTCCTCGGGGAGGTGTTCGACCTGTACGAGGGTGCTCCGATCGACACCCTGCCGGCCCGTCGTCCGTTTCGGGATCATGTCGAGTTCGTCCGATCGCTCGCTCGAGAGCCGGCCGAGAGATTCTGGACGGCCTACCTGGATGGGTTCGAGGCGCCCACGACCATCGATGTCCCCAGCCCCGACGCCGGCGGTGGCCGGCCGATGGCGGCCGCCGAGTGGAAACTCTCACCCGACTCGACTGGCCGGCTCCGCCGGTTCGCGGCCGGCCTCGACCTCTCGCTCAACACACTCCTGCAAGCCGCATGGTCGCTGCTCCTGCATCACTACTCGACCAAGCATGACGTTGTCTTCGGAGCCACCAGGGCGTGCCGCTATTCGTCGGTCGCAGGCGCCGACGAGATGGTGGGGCTCCTCATCAACACGGTGCCGATGCGGGTGGCGGTCGACCCGACGGCCAGCCTGGCTGAATTCCTTCGGCTGGTCAGAGAGCAGCAACTGGCAGTGCGCGACTACGAGCACACGCCCCTGCCGAGTATTCAAAGCTGGAGCCCGCTCCCATCAAACGTCCCCTTGTTCGACACGATCGTCGTCTACGACGATCGATCCCTGGGCGCTCGCATGGAGGCCCGGAGCAAAGGGACGACGGCAGACGAGTTCGTCTATGAGGGTCAGACCAACTATCCGCTGACTCTTCTGGCGTACGGCGACGAGGAGATGCTGCTGCGAGTGGAGCACTCCGCCGAACACCTCGACGGGCGGTCGGCCGATCGGCTGGTGCGGCAGTTGGCGATTCTCCTCGAGGCTATGCCCGCACATGCTCAATCGCCGGCAACCCTGGTCCCGTACCTCACCGACGAAGAAAAGAGCGAACTGGCGCACTGGAACGCAACCGATCGCGACTACGACCTCGACACGTGCCTCCACTATCTGTTCGAGCAGCAGGTGGACAAATCCCCCGACTCGGTGGCGCTGGTAGCCGGTGACCGGCGCCTGACCTACGACGAGCTCAATCGCCGGTCCAACCAGCTCGCCCATTTCCTGCGGGCGGCAGGAATCGGCCGTGACATCCGGGTGGGAGTGTGCGCCGATCGGTCCGCGGACATGGTGGTGGCGTTGTACGCGATCATCAAGGCGGGCGGTGCCTACGTTCCGCTCGACCCTGAGTATCCGGCCGACCGGCTCGCATTCATGATGGAGGATTCGGCGGTGCCGGTGTTGCTGACCCAGGACCATCTTGTCGACCGGCTGCCCGAATACGAGGGCCGCCTCATCGCGCTGGACGGCGACTGGGCCGAGATCGCCGCGCACCCCGATCACAATCCCGAACATCTCACCACGCCGACAGATCTGGCATACGTGCTGTACACCTCCGGTTCGACCGGGCGGCCGAAGGGCGTGATGAACGAGCACCGTGGCATCGTCAACCGGCTGTTGTGGATGCAGGACGCGTTCGGCCTCGACGGGACCGATCGCGTGCTCCAGAAGACCCCGTTCAGCTTCGACGTGTCGGTGTGGGAGTTCTTCTGGCCCCTGCAAGTGGGGGCCCGACTGGTGATGGCGGCACCCGGTGGGCACCGTGACGGGGCCTATCTCGTCCGCACGGTCCGGGATGAAGGCATCACCACCATGCACTTCGTGCCCTCGATGTTGCAGCTGCTGGTCGAGGAGCCCGGCCTGGAATCCTGCACCTCCCTCCGCCGGGTCATCTGTAGTGGCGAGGCGCTACCGCGCGACCTCCAGGATCGCTTGCTCTCCCGGCTCGAGGTGGAGTTGCACAACCTGTACGGACCAACCGAGGCGGCGATCGACGTGTCGTGGTGGCGGTGCGATCCCGACAGCCGGCTCGGGTTCGTCCCGATCGGCCGGGCCATCGCCAACACCCGGCTCTATGTGCTCGACCAGAACCTGCGTCCGGTTCCCGTGGGGGTGGCGGGACAACTGCACATCGGCGGAGTCCAGGTGGCACGCGGCTACCTCAATCGCGATGAGCTCACCGCCGAGAAGTTCATCGACGACCCGTTTGTGCCGGGAGGAAGACTGTATGCGACCGGCGACCTTGCCCGCTTCATGCCCGATGGCAATGTCGAATTCCTGGGGCGCCTCGACCATCAAGTGAAGCTGCGCGGCTTTCGAATCGAGCTGGGGGAAATCGAGGCGGTCATGAACCGTCATCCCGACGTGAAGGAAGCCATCGTCCTCGCCCGCGAGGACACACCCGGAGACACGCGGCTGGTGGGATACCTCGTGGCCACCGGCGTCGGGCCGGATCTCGAGGATCTGCGCAGCCTGCTTTCCTCGCAGCTGGCCGACTACATGGTCCCGTCCGCATTCGTCGTCCTCGACTCCTTTCCGCTCACGCCGAACGGGAAGATCGACCGCAAGGTCCTCCCCCCGCCCGACCGGCCGGCCGGCGGGGAAGCCATCGCACCGGCCTCCGAGGCGGAGCGTCGGGTTGCCGCCATCTGGCAGTCGATCCTCGACCTGGAACGGGTGGGGGCCACAGACACGTTTTTCGATCTCGGCGGCCATTCGCTGCTCGTCATGAGACTGGCCAATCGGCTGGCGGAGGAATTCGGGCGCCAGGTAGCGGTGGCCGACGTGTTCCGGTTCCCGACCGTAGAACGCCAGGCACGGTTTCTCTCGCAAGAGACCGACGCCGACGAGGCCCTCCTCGGCACCGACGAGGCTGCCCGCCGGCAACGGACGGCCCGGGCCCGGCAGCGAATGCGGGCATCCGGGCGAGGGCCGGCCACATCGTGACCGCCCGGTTTGATCCGGTCGAGCCGATCGAGGAGTTCGAGCAGATCGCAGTGATCGGCCTGGCGGGACGGTTCCCCGAGGCACCCGATCTCGAGCGGTTCTGGGAGAACCTTCGTTCGGGCCGGGAGTCCATCCGCAGCTTCTCGGAGGACGAGCTGGCCGAGATCCAGATTCCCGAGCACATCTACCGGCACCCCAACTTCGTGAGGATGGGCACGGACCTGCCCGACATGGATCGGTTCGACGCCGGCCTGTTCGGATACACGCCGCGCCAGGCCGAGGTCATCGACCCCCAGGCGCGGATTCTCCTGGAAACGAGCTATGCCGCCCTCGAGCACGCCGGATACGAGCCGTTCTCCTACGACGAGCCGATCGGCGTGTTCGCCGGCTCCAATCCGAACGATTACGCGACCCTGCTCGGGGTTGCCGACCCCACCGACCCGGCCGGCGCCTTCGACCGCCTCATCGGGACGGACAAGGACTTCCTCGCCACCCGCATATCCCATCGGCTCAACCTCACCGGGCCGGCGTTCAACGTTCAAACCGCCTGTTCGACCTCGCTGGTTGCCGTTCATCTTGCCTGCCAGAGCTTGCTGAGCCATGAGTGCACCATGGCCCTGGCGGGAGGGGTGTCGGTCAACCTCAGGCAGGGAGTGGGCTACTTCTACCAGGAGGGCATGATCCTGTCACCCGATGGGCACTGTCGAGCGTTCGATGCCGATGCGGCGGGAACCACTCTGGGCCAGGGATGCGGAGTGGTGGTCCTCAAGCGCCTGTCGGAGGCCATCGCCGACGGCGACACGATCCACGCCGTCATCAAAGCCACCGCCGTCAACAACGACGGGTCGGGGAAGATCAGCTACACCGCCCCAAGCGAAGATGGACAGGCTCGCGTCATCGCCCTCGCCCACGCCCTGGCGGGGGTCGGCGGAGACGACATCAGCTACGTCGAGACCCACGGAACCGGGACCGCCCTGGGCGACCCCGTCGAGATCGCCGCGCTCACGAGAGCCTTCGCGGCCACCTCGGACCGGTCCGGGTACTGCGCGATCGGCTCGGTCAAGACCAACGTCGGTCACACCGACGCAGCCGCAGGGATCACCGGGCTCATCAAGACGGTGCTGGCGCTGGAGCACAAGGAGCTACCGCCCAGTCTCAACTACGAGCGCCCCAATCCGAACATCGACTTCGAAAACAGCCCATTCTTCGTCAACACGGAGCTGAAGCAGTGGGAGTCGGCGGGGCCCCGCCGGGCCGGGGTGAGCTCGTTCGGGATCGGCGGGACCAACGCCCACGCCGTGCTCGAGGAGGCCCCGGCGCCCATTGCGGGGGATGCCGCCCCCGGACTTCAGCTGCTGACCCTTTCGGCCCGCACACCGCAAGCCCTCTCCGAGATGGCCGACAACCTGGCCACCCACCTCGATCGGCACCCCGACCTGAGCCTGGCGGACGTCGCCTATACCCTGCAGGTCGGACGGCACGACTACGAGCACCGGCTGGCGGCGGTCGCCGGAGGTGAACGCCCGGCAGGCGAGGCGCTCCGGCTTGCCTCGCAGGGCGACCAACCCGTCACCGGCCGCACCGACGTCGTCTTCATGTTCTCGGGGCAAGGAGCCCAATATCCGGGCATGACGCGGGGGCTCTACGAGTCCGAGTCGCGCTTCAGGGAAGAGCTCGATCGGTGCGCCGCCGTGCTCGAGCCGCTCATCGACACGGATATCCGCCAGTTGCTCTTCCCGCAGCCTGGAGGCGAAGAAGCTGCCGCCGAGCTCCTCCGGCAAACCGCCTACACCCAACCGGCGCTGTTTGCCGTTGAGTGGTCACTCGCCCAGCTGTTCGTTTCCTGGGGTATTCGTCCGGCGGCGGTGGTGGGACACAGCATCGGCGAGTACGTGGCAGCCGCCCTGGCCGGGATCTTCACGTTCGAGGACGCACTACGCCTCGTAGCCCGGCGCGGCCGGCTCATGCAGAGCCTGCCATCCGGTTCCATGGCGGCAGTCCAGGCATCGCCGACCGTGGTCGAGCCGCTCCTCGACGGCAGCGTCGAGCTGGCAGCGGCCAACAGCTCGCGGCTCACCGTGGTGTCGGGTGAACAGGACGCGGTCGAGGCGTTTCAGCGGTCGCTGACCGAGCGCGGCATCGACAGCCAGCTGCTCCACACCTCCCACGCGTTCCACTCACAGATGATGGAGCCGATCCTCGACACCTTTGCCGGTGAGGTCGCAGCCGCCGCCCCGGCCGCGCCGAGCCTTCCGATCCTCTCGAACGTCACCGGGACGTGGATGACTCCGGAGCAGGCCACCGACCCGGGGTTCTGGGCCCGCCAGATCCGCAGCCCGATCCGGTTCGCCGACAACGTCTCGCAGCTCCTCGAACGAGGCAACTGGAGCTTTCTCGAAGTCGGTCCCGGCCGAGCCCTCGCCACGTTCGTCCGTCAGCACGATTCCTACTCGCCCGAGTCGGCGGTGGTGACCGCGCTCCGCCACCCCAAGGAAGAGCGCTCCGACGCGTCGACGGCG
>JBFKDW010000050.1:0-22132 GCA_041619515.1 Acidimicrobiia bacterium | reverse complement strand
GTTTCCTGCTCCCGGCGTTTCATCTGGCGTACGCGCGCTTGCAGCGCTTCGAACGATCCGTCCGGGTCCTCCGCGTGGGCCGGGGAGGCGTGATCGTCGGCGGCGGCCACGTGTTCTGAGGACGGCCGCGCCGGGAGAGCGGGGGCGGGCCGGGCTCCCTTGCCGTCGGCCGCCGGAAGCATTTCATCGGGCGCTGGCTGGGCCGGCGGAGCCGGCGCCGGGGAGGCGGGGGCGATCTCCTGGCCGAGGGTCCGTTTCAGAGCCTCGAAACGCTCGAGAATCGACGCGTGGCTGTCCGGATCGGCGGGCTCGGAGGGACCATCGGCGGCGTCGCCCCGGTCGCCGCCCTCGGCGGCAAGATCATCGTCCGGGTGGGGCCGGACGGAGCGAAACACCTGTGGCTCGTCTTTGATGGCGCGCTCGAACCGCAGTCGCGGCGGAAGCTCCTCTTCAGGAATGGGATCTGGGGCCATGTCGGAACGCTAGTCGCGGTGGGCTATTGAGCGAGCGAGGAGAATATCGGACCCGGAGGCCCGGTCCTTGAACGGTCAGCGCTTTTCCTTGATACGGGTCGCCTTGCCGACGCGGTCGCGCAGGTAATAGAGCTTGGCTCGCCGCACCGCTCCCCGTCGCACGACTTCGATCGAGGAGATGATGGGAGCGTGCACCGGGAAGATGCGCTCCACCCCGACCCCGAAGGCGACCTTGCGGACGGTGAACGTCTCACGGACGCCCGAGCCGGCTCTGGCGATGACGACGCCTTCGAACACCTGAATGCGTTCCCGGCCGCCCTCGACCACCCGCACATGCACCCGCAGGTTGTCGCCGGGGCCGAAGTCGGGGATGTCATCTCGCAAGTAGCCGTGTTCGACGTCTTGAATGATGCCCATGGGATCCTCGCGCAACGATGCCCGGCCGGTTGCCGGAGGCGGAACTCTACTCCGGGTCTTCGCTTATCGCTAGTTCTCGCCACAGGTCTGGGCGCCGCTGCCGGGTGCGGCGCCGGCGCTGCTCGCGACGCCATTGCTCGATGAGCTCGTGGTTGCCGGACAGCAGCACTTCCGGCACCTCCCACCCCTGGAACTCGGCCGGACGGGTGTAGACCGGCTCCTCCACCAACCCATCACGGAAAGACTCGTTCAGCACCGATTCCGGGTTTCCGACCACACCGGGTAGCAGCCGCACAACCCCTTCGATGATGGCCAGTGCGCCGACCTCCCCGCCCAGGAGGACGTAGTCGCCCAGGGAAACCTCCTCGTCGACGAGGTGCTCGGCGGCGCGCTCGTCCACCCCCTCATAGCGTCCGCACACGAGGGTCAGATGGTCGAGCCGGGCGAAACGGTCGAGCGACGCCTGCGTCAGCCGGTGGCCCGCCGCCGAGAGCAGCACGCGATGGCTGGCTTGCAACGGTGCGAGCGCAGCCGCCAGCGGCTCGACCCGCATCACGAGGCCGGCACCTCCGCCGAAGGGGGCACCGTCGAGCTTGTGGTGGCGCCCGAGGCCGAACGGGCGCAGCGCAACAACGTCGACGTCGATGATGCCCGCCTCCTTGGCGCGGCCGACCAGGCTGACACCGAGCGGGGATTCGAAGAACTCGGGAAACATAGTGATCACCGAGATTTTCACGGTCACAGGTTATCCTGGCTGTCGGCGGAGTTTCACAGGGGAAGCATGACACAAGAGGGCACGGTGGAGGATTCCTGGACCACCCGACGGCGCGATCGACCCGAGGAGGACAACGTACGCCCCCTTCTCAAGGCGCTGGCCGCCGCCCGTCGCAGCCTCGACGAGGACCACGTCCCCGAGGGGCGGAGGCAGCAGGCTACCGAAGCGGTCATCGTCGACATCCGGCCCGACGCTCGCACCATCTTCCAACGCGACGCCGCCGGGTCTCCATTGGAACGGGAAGGCCGGGCACAGGAGCCGGCTGCCACCACGAGCGAGGCCGCCCGGCCCCGGCGAAACACCGATTGGATCATGGTCGAGGCGGCGGAAGAGCGCCCGGCCCGCTCGCTGACCGACCACCCCGCCCCGGAGTGGGGGGATCTGTGGAGAGAATCGATCCAGGGTTGGGTGCGCGAAGCCGACGGCACGAAAGTGTGGCGTCCCATCGTCACAACGACCACTTCGGTCCCCAACTGGGACATCGATTCCAACCTCGGCATGGTGACCGGTGAATCGGCTTGCGCCATCGACGGCTCGCGGCTCGGCGCTCTGCTGGAGACGGCGGCGGGAGCCGACACCCTGGCTCGGGAGCTGGCCGATGACCGCCGGATGGCGGAGGATGCCATGGTTCGTGAGGCGGTAGCACGTGGAGCGCACGCCGTCATCGGCGTCAACCTCGACTACACACCGCTCGGCGAGTGCCTCATCGTCACCGCCACCGGGACCGCCGTCACCCTGCGCTCCGCCGGCCGCTGAGGGCGCCCACGCGGCCGGCGCTAGATCTCCGACTGTTCGAGTATCTCGTAGACGGTGTTGCGCCGGGCCGGAACGCGACCGGCCCGGAGGATTGCACGCTCCAGCTCTTCCGGCGTGGCCAGCTGACCGTGCTCGGCCCCGGCGGCGCGTGAGATGTTCTCATCCATGAGGGTGCCGCCCAGGTCGTTGCAGCCGGCATCGAGGAGTCGGCGGCCACCCTCCAGACCGAGCTTGACCCACGAGGCCTGAATGTTGTCGATCAGCCCGTCGAGCGCGATGCGGGCCACGGCGTGCACGAGGACCACCTCGTCCCACGTCGGTCCCGGACGGGACCGGCCCCGCAGGTAGATGGGAGCTCCCATGTGGACGAAGGGCAGCGGCACGAACTCGGTGATGCCCCCGGTGCGGCGCTGAATGTCCCGCAGGACTTCCAAGTGGTTGGCCCACGAGCGGGGCCCGTCGATGTGACCGAACATCATGGTGGAAGTGGACCGGAGCCCCATTTCGTGGGCGGTGATCATGACATAGGCCCACTCGGCGGTGCGGATCTTGTCCGGGCAGAGATGGAGGCGAACATCGTCGTCGAGGATCTCGGCGGCGGTCCCGGGCAGCGTGCCGAGGCCCGCTCCCTTGAGGCGGGCGAGGAACTCGGGGACGGTGGCGCCGGTCGTCTCGGCGCCCTGCCACACTTCGAGCGGGGTGAAGCCGTGTACGTGCATGTCCGGCACCGCGGCCTTGATCAGCTCGGTCACATGTACATAGAAGTCTCCGGTGAACTCCGGGTGGATCCCTCCTTGCAGCGTCACCTCGGTCGCCCCTCGCTCCCAGGCCTGGCGGGTTCGGTCGACGACCTCGTCGAGGGTGAGCAAGTAGGGATCGCCCCGCAGGTTGAGCGACTTGGGGCCTTTCGAGAACGCACAGAAGCCGCACCGGAAGTAGCACTGGTTGGTGTAGTTGATGTTTCGATTGACGACGTATGTCACCACATCGCCGTTTCGCTGCTTCCGAAGATGGTCTGCGACCGCGGCGACGGCCTCCACCTCGGGCCCCCTGGCGTGGAACAGCTGCTCGACCTCGTCCCGGCTGGGCGGCAGGCCGGCCAGCGAGCGGGTCAGGATCCCCTGCAGCGGGTGCTCGAGCCCGTCGAGGTCGGCGACCCGCTCGGCGCCGCTCCAAGCGGCATCGGCCCATTCCAGGGACAACCGGCGGCGGGGCAACGGCGGGTCTTCCGGCTTTCCGGGCGCCCACGAGTACCGGGGGCGTGCCACACCGCTGCCGTCCACTTGGTTGAGATAGGCGGCAAAGAGCTCGCCATCCAGCGCCGCCCGGAGGTCATCGAGCTCGAGCCCCGGCGCCAGCGCAGTCCGCTCGGCGAGGCGGTTGGCCCCGAGCGCATCTCGCAGCTCTCCGATCGACTCACTGTCCCACCCCCGCAGCAGCAGATCGGTAGCTCCGGCCGCCACGGCAGTCGTCGCTTCTTCGACGGTGTCGACGAACACGGAGACCCGGGTGGTCACGCCCGGGCAGTCGGCCAACCGCCGGGCCTGCTCCACTCGGCTGCGCCCGGTGCGCAGGAAGCCGGCACCGGTGCGGGCGACGGCGTCGAGCACGGCTTCGGGGGGTCCGGCGTTCGCCACCGTGATGCGCCATCCGGGTTTGCCCGCATCCGAAAGCCGCAGCGCCGTCTGCGGATCGGCCACCCATGCGATCGGCTCGGGATCGTCGAAGCCGCCGGTCGAGGAGACGGGCAGGAGTCCGCCGGCCATAAGGGCCGAACGCTGGGCCTGATCGAGCGCGACCAGCTCGGCAACCAGCGTCCCCTCCTCACGTCGGGCGGCGGCCCACTTCTCTGTGACCTCGTCGGCTCCCGGCCGAACCTGGCAGTAGGTGATCCTCACGGCCGCGCTCCCACTTCTCCGCGCGCGGGTGCCAGCGCATAGCCGTCGGCGTCGACGGCGGCGGAGGCCTTGGCGAACATGGCCGGTTCGAGCCAGTCGGTGCTCAGGTACTCGGGATAGACCGGCAGACGTGGTTTCAGCTCGAAGCCGGCCGCCTCGGTGCGAGCGGCGAGCTCCGCCAGGTGGGGCCATGGTTGTTCGGGATTCACCCAGTCGATCGTGAGCGGTGACACTCCCCCCCAGTCGTTGATCCCGGCATCGAGGTAGACCTCGTAGCGCTCGGTCAGGTTGGGCGGCACCTGGATGTTCATCTCCGGACCCATGACCCAGCGGGCGACGGCCACCACCCTGGCGAAGTAGTCGACCGTTGGCTCGGATGCGCCGCGCATCCGGGTGTCCGCTTTGGCTCGGAAGTTCTGGACGATGATCTCCTGAATATTGCCCCAGGTCTCGTGCAGGTCGGCGAGGACGAAGAGGCTCTCGACGACCTCGGCCGGCTCCTCTCCGATGCCGACGAGCACACCGGTCGTGAACGGGACCCTGGTGCGACCGGCCGCTTCGATGGTCGCCACTCGCAGTCCCGGCTCCTTGTCGGGGCAGTTGTGATGGGGCATGCCCGGCTCCATCAAACGGGGTGAGATGTTCTCGAGCATCAGCCCCATCGACGGGTTCGATCGACGCAGGGCCAGCAGCGTCGCGTCGCTCATCAGGCCGGGGTTGGCATGAGGAAACAAAGACGTCTCGGCGGCTACCCGTTCGGTCATCGCCTGGACGTATTCGAGCGTGGTGGCGTGACCGTGGCGGGCCAGGAACTCTCGGGCCTGGGGCCAGCGGTCCTCCGGCCGGTCCCCGAGCGTGAACAGCGCCTCGGTGCAGTGGGCCCGTTCGCCGGCGCGGGCGACCATCATCACGTCCTCCGGCTCGAGGTACTCGCCTCCGGCTCCCGGGGGCTTGGCGAACGTGCAGTAGGTGCACGTGTCGTTGCATAGGGTGGTGAGGGGAATGAACACCTTGCGCGAGTAGGTGACGGTGCGACCTTTGCCGGCATCGCGCAACCGACCCGCCTCGGCGAAGAGGGGTGTCGGGTTGCGGGCTCCCGTCAGATACTCGAGGGCCAGGCCGGGATCAGGGGCTGGGTGCGTCATGGAGGACCAGGCTACCGGGCCTGGATGGTCCCGCACGAAAATCCGAAGAGCACTCCGCTCTGCACTAGCTTGCGTCCCAATCGAGCCGGAAGGTCGCACCCGTGGTCAAGATCGCCGTCCAATTCCACCCGCAACACGCCGATTACGACACGATCCGGCGCCAGGTGGTGCACGCCGAAGAAATGGGCGTCGACATCGTCTACAACTGGGATCACTTCTTCCCGCTGTACGGCGACCCAGACGGTGCTCATTTCGAATGCTGGACGATGCTCGCCTCCTGGGCCGAGGTCACCGAACGGGTCCAGCTCGGCCCCCTGGTTACCTGCAACTCGTACCGCAACCCGCAGCTCCTGGCAGACATGGCTCGCACCGTCGACCATATCTCGGGAGGGCGCACCATCCTGGGTATCGGATCCGGCTGGTTCGAGCGCGACTACCAGGAGTACGGGTACGAATTCGGGACCGCCGGCCGGCGGCTCGACAACCTCGCCCGCGACCTCCCCCTCATCAAAGAACGCCTCGGCAAGCTCGATCCGCCGCCGGTCGGCCCCCTTCCGATCATGATTGGAGGCGGCGGCGAGAAGAAGACGCTGCGGATCGTGGCCGAGCACGCCGACACGTGGCATTACTTCTGGCATCCGGAGAAGTACCCCCACAAGAATCAGGTTCTCGACGAGTGGTGCGCCAAAGTCGGCCGCAACCCCGCCGCCATCCGCCGCTCGGCAGGCGTCGAATGGCACAAGCGCGGGCCCGGCCCCGAGCTGGCCCACCTCGATGAGATCACGCTCGGCCTCAACGGCCCCGACTACGACTTGGCTCAGGTGCAGGACTGGCTGGATTGGAGAGACGAGAGCTAGCTCTCGAACAGGCCATCGG
Organism: Acidimicrobiia bacterium; assembly: GCA_041619515.1. GTDB lineage: Bacteria > Actinomycetota > Acidimicrobiia > Spongiisociales > SHLN01 > SHLN01. Next base: position 15,792 of record JBFKDW010000050.1, on the reverse strand, counting down.
GAGGGTCGACGACGATGTGGGTGTCCCACACTTCCGGCACCAATTCGGGCACGAAGGGAACCTCGATCCGTCCGTGGCCCGTGTCGACGACGATCCGATCCTGAGGGGCGTCCGTGATCACCTCGGCCACGATCCCGAGCTGGGAGCCGTCCCGGTCCTGGACCTGCAGGCCGACGAGGTCGCTGACCCAGAACTCGTCCGAATCGAGTTCCGGCAGGGCAGAAGTGACGGCGCTCAGTTTCATGTTGCGGAGCGCTTCGGCGGCGGTTCGGTCGAGGATCTGATCGAAGGCCACGATGAGATGGTCCTTGTGGGGGCGGGCCGACAAGACGGTGAGCACTCCCCCACCGTCGATCTGGACTTCGGCGCCCGGACGGAACACCTCAGGCAGCTGAGTGAACACGGCAACTTCGCCGCGGATGCCGTGGGCTTTTCCGCACGACCCGACCGGGACCATCAGTCGACGAATTCGACCGAGGCGGTCAGTCCCTCTTCTTCACCGGCGGCCTGGGCGAGGGTGCGAATGGCACGGGCAACCCGTCCCCGGCGTCCGATGACCCGTCCCATGTCCGGTTTTGCACACCGAACCTCGGCCACGACCTCGTCGTCACCCTCTTCGACGATGTCGACGGTCACCTGGTCGGGGTTGTCGACGATCTCTCCCACGAGGTACCCGACGACCTTCTTGACGATGTCACCTTTGGGCATCAGGTGCCCTCCTCTTCCTCTGCTTGGGCGGCTGCGGCCTCTTCCACCGGCTCTTCCACCGGCTCTTCAACGGTCTCAGCCGCAGCTTCAGCGGCCTCATCAGCTGCGCCGACCGGCTCCGTTTCAGCCTCGGCCGGTGCCGGCTCCTCGGCAGCACTCGGGGCCATTTCGGCGGTTTGGACCTCATCGGCGGCGACTTCGGCCTCATCCGCCGCCTTCGCCCTCGCCTTCTTGGACTTGCGATCGCGTTCTTCGGGGACTGCAACCTCGCCCACGACGTGCACGTCGCCCCGTTTCACCCGGAACTGTCCCCAGGCACCCGAGATCTCCAGCAGCTTCCTGACTGCCGCGGTCGGTTGTGCACCCACCTCGAGCCAATGCAGCGCCCGGGCGTTGTCGATCTCGACCACCGACGGATGGGGGTGAGGGTCGTAGCGGCCGATCAGCTCGATGAACCGGCCGTCGCGGGGGGAACGCGAATCGGCTGCCACCACCCGGTAGGTGGGGTGCTTCTTCTTGCCCATCCGCATGAGGCGGAGCTTGACCGCCATCGTTACCTCTTCCTTCTGGCCTTCTTCTGGCCTGCCCGCTTGGGGCTCGTCTTCCTCTTGGTCTGGCGCATTCCGGCCCGGGCCAGCATCGCCTGGGCCCCGGTGCCCGAGGCCAAATCCTGCATCATCTTCTGCGTCTCGCCAAACTGCTTGAGCAGCCTATTCACAGCCTGCGCATTTGTCCCGGAGCCTGCCGCAATCCGGCGACGCCTGCCGCCCTTGATGATCCTTGGATTCTGACGTTCCTCGGGTGTCATCGAGCGGATGATCGCCTCGACTCGCGCCATGTCCCGGTCGTCGACCTCGACGTTGCCAAGAGCAGCCGGAGCGCCGGGAAGCATACCAATCAAATCCGTCAAAGACCCCATCTTCTTGATCTGCTGGAACTGGGCGAGGAAATCGTCGAGGTTGAAGGTGGCGGTGCGGAGCTTCTCGGCTGCCTCCTCGGCCGCCTGCTCGTCCCAGGTGCGTTCCGCTTTCTCTATCAGCGTCATGACGTCACCCATGCCGAGGATGCGCCCCGCCATCCGATCGGGGTGAAACACCTCGAAATCGCCGATGCCCTCACCGATGCCGGCGAACTTGATCGGGCACCCGGTGACCTCCCGGACCGAAATCGCCGCTCCCCCGCGGGCATCACCGTCGAGCTTGGAGAGGACCACCCCGGTCAAATCGACTTGTTGGAGGAAGCCGGTGGCGACGTTGACGGCCTCCTGGCCGGTCATGGCATCGACGACCAGCAGGATCTCATCGGGGTCGACCGCCTTCTTGACGGCGGCCAGCTCGGCCATGAGATCCTTGTCGATCTGGAGCCGGCCGGCGGTGTCGACGATCAGCGCGTCGGAACCGGTGCGGGTGGCCTCCTTCAGGGCTGCTTTCACCAGCCGGGCGGGCTTGCCCTTGCGGTCGACGAACACCGGGACGCCGATGCGCTGCCCGAGCTGCTCGAGCTGGTCGATGGCGGCCGGTCGCTGCAGGTCGGCGGCCACCAACATCGGGCGCTTTCCCTCCTCTTTGAGCCGGTGGGCCAGCTTGGCGGCCGACGTGGTCTTCCCCGACCCTTGCAGCCCGACCATGAGAACGCGCAGCGGCGGCGCCTTGGGACGGGCGAGCTCGACCGCCGACGCGCCCAGCGTGCCGATCAGCTCCTCGTTGACGATCTTGATGACCTGTTGGCCGGGGGTGAGGCTGGCGTGCACCTCCTCGCCCACCGCCCGCTCCCGGATGCGCGCCAGCAGGCCCTTGGTGACGTCGAGGTTGACGTCGGCTTCCAGCAGCGCCAGGCGCACCTCGCGCAGCGCCTCGTCGACGTCGCTCTCGCTCAGGCGGCCCTTGCCTCGCAGCCGGGTGAAGACGCCGCCCATCCGATTGGTGAGGGTTTCGAACATGGAGGGGAAGTGTAGGGCTGCCCTATCGGGCAGCTTTGCAGTTGCTCCGCAACTGCTGGGGGCGCCTCGCGGCACCAGGCAGCTTTGCAGTTGCTCCGCAACTGCCGGGGGGCGCCTCGCGGCACCAGGCAGCTTTGCAGTTGCTCCGCAACTGCTGGGGGCGCCTCGCGGCACCAGGCAGCTTTGCAGTGGCTCCGCAACTGCCGGGGGGCGCCTCGCGACACCAGGCAGCTTTGCAGTTGCTCCGCAACTGCTGGAGGGGCGGGGGATGTCGAACAAAGCCTCGTTCTCAAGCTGTCCTCTCCGGCCGGAGCGAACCAAGCTGCAGTGGTGCTCGGAAGGGTCAATCACTCCACCATCCATTCTGGGCAGGGGTTGAATCCTCAAGGTCTTCTTTCAATGCTCGAGAAACCTGTGAGATCGCAGCGAGACGGTGGCATCGGGGATCGAATCGGACCGGGGACGTCCGAAGAGGGGGGCTCCCTCTCGGCGCCCCTCTCTTCTATCTCTCCCCCGGCGCAGGTGGTGACCCGAAGGGCCGGAGGGGGCGCCTACGTAGCGGGCGCCCCCCTCCCGGCTCCGCCGGACTCCCCCCTCCGGGGGGAGAGACCCACCTCAGTCCACCCCTGGGGCCGCTGCCCGGGGGAAGGTGCCGCCGGCCCGGAGGGTCAGGGGTATTGGGGCGAAACCGCTACCGCTGCGCCACCCACTCGGCGATGAGCTGGCGGTGCGTCTCTGCGGTCTCGGGCGTGATGCGCTGGCGAGCAGTGCCCATCGACCAGAACAAGGACTCTGCAAGCTCCGGACGGTTCTCCTCCACCCACAGCATGTATTGGATGCGGGAAGAACTCGTCGGGTCACTAGCCGGTTGGGCGACCATCGTGTCGTAGCTCTGGTGGGTGATCAGCCCATCTTCAATGGTGAAGGTGTCGGCGACCGGGGGAGGAGTCTCCCAGAAAGCGTGCCCCTCGATGACCACCTCACACACCACGGTGGTGGTGCCGGATTGCACACACGAGTAGAAGTCGGTGACACCCGCCGCATAGTTGGCCATCGCCAGCGTCGCCAGGTTGTCGAAGCCGGTGATCCCGGGTTCGCCATCCCAGTCGACGGGCGGATAATCGTTCGTGAGCGGCTCGGACCATTGACCGAACACCAGCCCTCCACCCGAAGTAAACCGTTCGGACATGAGCGGCATGTCGGTCCGGATGGTGTGGTCCGCCGGATCGCGCCCGTGACGGAACGCATCGAACCCGAACCCGTCATCCAGGTGGGTGTAGGTCGCATCCTCTGCGTACAAGGCGAGCACCGCCTCCCAGTCTCCGGCGACGATGGCGGCATCGAGAGCCTCCGCCACTTCGAGCGGGCTGCGAGCCGCCACATCGCTGCCAGACCTCGTCACCAGCCAGGCACCGGCGACAGCCACCAGGATGGCGAGCCCTCCGGCTAGGGCCGGGATGAGAGGCCTCCGCCGCCGGTCCCTGGTCGGCTCGACCACCCGTGTTGTCGTGTCTTCCTGCACTTGCATTCCTGTCCTCCGTTCGATCTGGCGGAGAGCGACCTCGGGCGCCCAAATCTCATCCGGCAGCGGCACCTCGACTGAGTAGTCGTCGGTACGGGCAAGCCGGTCGATCAGTTGGGCGTCGTTCATCGCTCAACTCTTTTCGATATCGCACGGGGATGCGGGGAAGCCAGTGGCGGGGAAATAGCGGTGGCGTTCCGGAGGCGGCCGAGGGCGCGGGTCACGCGTTTCTTGGCGGCCTCGGACGAGATGTCGAGCACCATTGCTATCTCGGGAGCAGTGAGACCTTCGTATGCGCGCAGCCGCAGGATCTCCTGGTCGTCGATGCTGAGCTTGGCCATTGCGCCGAGCAGGGCCTCGTCCTGGCGGCGGCGGACCACCACGGCAGACGGATCAGGTGCCTGAGAGCGTGCCAGACTCCGGAGACGAGTGGTGAGCCGTCCAGATCGGCGGGTCGACCGGGCCGTGTTCCTGACGACATTGCGAGCGACGCCGTACAGCCACGGCAGCGACTCCGCTCCGTCGGGGATGCGGTCGATCTTGCTCCATGCCACCAGAAACACCTCGGCGGTTGCGTCGTTGACATCGGCGACCGGAAGGCGACGCAGGCAGTAGCGGGTGACTGCCTCCATGTGCTCGTCGTAGATACGACGGAACTTGCTGTCGGTGGTCGGGGATGATCCCACCGGCTCCTCCCGGGCCGAGTCCTTGTTCGACCCTATATGTCCGCGCCCCTGGATGGCGGGACAGGTGTCCCGACACAGCCCCAAACGGACATACACCACCGAACCCGGGTTCAGTACGGGGATGGCGAGGCCTCTCGCTCAGGCGGGAGGCCTCGCTACGCGCGAGTACGCTGGAGTAGCACCGCCGCAGACGGAACGGGCCGGCCGCGCCCGGCACCGGCCGGCGAGGCGACGAGCCGAGGCGAAGAGCAGGCAAGTACAGTCCGGAGGAGGGAATCAGAGTGGACATCACCGTCGTCGAGCATCCGCTCGCCAGGCATTACCTGACCATCCTCAGGGACAGGGACACGGCACCGGAAGTGTTCCGTCACACCACCCGACGCCTGTGCTACCTCCTCCTGCACGAAGCCACCGCCCGCACTCCCCTCGTCGAAGGAACCGTCACCACCCCGCTCGCCGACACCACCGGTTACCAGCTCGGCCGCAAAATGGTCGCCGTCCCCGTGCTGCGGGCCGGCCTCGGCTTGCTCGATGCGGTCAAGGACATGCTTCCCGAGCTGAGTATCGGGTTTGCCGGCGTGGCCCGGGACGAAGAGACCGCCATGCCCCAGGAGTACTACTACAAGATCCCGGACCTCTCCGACTCGTGGGTTCTCATCCTGGAACCGATGCTGGCCACCGGCGGGTCCCTGTCGTGGGCGATCGAAAAAGTGAAGAGCAGCGGGGCTGCCGACATCACCGCCATCTGCGTCGTAGCTGCCCCCGAGGGAGTCAAACGGATCAACAACGACCATCCCGACGTGCGCATTGTCGCCGCCGGCCTGGACGAGGGGCTCAACGAGCACTACTACATCGTGCCCGGCCTGGGGGACATGGGTGACAGACTCTTCGGGACCGATTGATTCTCTAGGCTGAACGGATGGAGATCCGCAGAGCCGTCATCATCGTCATGGACTCGTGCGGCGTGGGGGAAGCCCCCGATGCCGCCGAGTACGGAGACGCCGGCGCAGACACCATCGGGCACGTCTCCGAGGCGGTGGGTGGCCTCTCGCTCCCGAACTTGCAGCAGGCGGGGCTCGGGAACCTGCACCCCGCCATCCTCGGGGTCCCTCCCGTCGAACATCCCACCATGGCCGTCGGGCGGATGCGAGAGCGATCCGGAGGCAAAGACTCGACTACCGGGCACTGGGAGATCGCCGGCCTCGTCACCGAGCACCCCCACGCCACCTTCACCGACACCGGTTTTCCCGACGAGCTCGTGCAGCGCCTTGAAGAGGCCACCGGCTACAAGTACATCGGCAACTACGCCGCTTCCGGCACCGTCATCATCGACGAGCTCGGCCCCGAGCACCTCGAGACCGGGGCGCTGATCCTGTATACATCCGCCGACTCTGTGCTCCAGATCGCCGCCCACCACAGCGTTGCCGACGTGCCCGAGCTGCACCGTGTATGCGGTATCGCGCGTGAGATCTGCGACGACTACCGGATCGGCCGGGTCATCGCCCGCCCGTTCATCGGTGAAGTCGGCGACTTCACCCGCACCTACGACCGCAAGGACTTCGCAATGCCGCCACATGGCGACACCATCCTCGACAAGGCCAACGCCGCCGGCCTTCGGACCTACGGGGTCGGCAAGATCGAGGACCTGTTCGTAGGCCGCGGGCTCACCGATGCTGTTCACACCGAGGGCGATCGCAACGGGCTCGAGCGAACCATCGCCGCCATCAACGAGGTGGAGCACGGGATCGTGTTCACCAACCTCGTCGACCTCGACATGCGCTACGGCCATCGCGAGGACCCGGAAGGCTATGCCGCCGGGCTGGCGGTCATCGACGAGTTCGTGCCGCATCTCGTCGACGCCCTCACCCCCCTCGATCTGCTCGTCTTCACCGCCGACCACGGCAACGACCCGACCGATGGGGACACCGACCACACCCGCGAATACGTGCCGCTGCTCGTCTGGAGCGGGGGTGCCGCCGGCGTCGCCCTGGGGGCACGAGAGCAGTACTGCGACGTTGCGGCCACCATCGCCGAGGGATTCGACCTCGAGCCGTTCCCGGTCGGCACGTCGTTCCTGCACGACATCACCGATCGGCATGGGTGATCGCTAGCGGATGACGTCGTAGAAGAGCGGCAGCGGATCGACCGGCTCGCTGCTCCACTTGTACGCCGACAGCATCTGGTCCTGGGCCCGCGTCAGCTTCTCGCGGCTCCCGGCATGCACCACAAACAGGGGCTCACCGGCCGCCACCTCGTCCCCGACGCGATGGAACACCTCGACTCCCACCGAATGATCGATGGGATCGCCTTTCTTCGCTCGGCCACCACCCAGCTCGACGACGGTCTCGCCGACGATCCGGGCGTGGATCCGCGCCAGGTGACCGGAGCGGGGCGCCATCGACGTTTCCACCAGCGGTGCCGTGGGGAGCAGCTCGGGCTGGTCGATGAAGGCAACATCACCCCCCTGGGTCTCCACCAGCATGCGAAAGCGCTCCCAGGCTCGTCCGCCGTCCAACGCGTCGATCGCCATGCTGCGCCCGGAGGGCTCATCCGCCGCCAGCTCGCCGAGGACCAGCATGTGGGAAGCGACGGTCAGACAGTGGTCTCGGAAGTCGGCGGGTCCGCCGCCGTGCATCGTCTCGATGGCTTCTCGGACTTCCAGGGCGTTCCCAACCGCCCTGCCCAGCGGCTGGTTCATGTCGGACAGCAGAGCAACCGCCCGGCGCCCGTCGGCCAGCCTGCCGATTGCCACCATGAGCTCGGCGAGACGGCGGCCATCTGCCAGCTCGGGTTTGAAGGCACCCAGGCCGACCTTCACATCCAGAACTATGGCTTGGGCTCCGGCGGCGAGCTTCTTGCTCATGATGGAGGACGCCAGCAGCGGGATCGCCTCCACGGTGCCGGTGACGTCCCGCAGCGCGTACAGCTTGCCGTCGGCGGGGGCGATCTCGGCGGTCTGCCCGATCAGAACGATGCCATGGGTGCGGAGCTGCTCGAGGAACTCTCGAATGGTCAGATTGGTCCGGAAGCCTGGGATCGACTCCATCTTGTCGAGCGTGCCGCCGCTGAAGCCCAGGCCACGGCCCGACATTTTCCCGACCGGCAGGCCGCAGGCCGCCACGAGTGGCTCGACCACGAGCGTGGTCTTGTCCCCGACTCCCCCCGAAGAATGCTTATCGACGACTATCGGCGCAATATCGCGGAGGTCCAGCATCTCGCCGCTGCGAGCCAGCGCCATCGTCAGGTGGGTGGTCTCCTGGTCGGTCATGTCGTTGAGAAGCACGGCCATCGCCCAGGCGGCCATCTGGTAATCGGGCACGTCCCCGCTCGTGAAGCCCTCGATGAGAAAGGTGATCTCATCTTCCGAAAGCTCCCCCTTGTCCCGCTTCTTGACGATGATGTCGGTGGCTCGCATTGAGACTCCCGAGAGCTCGGATGATTCTGGATGATTCTCGCGCCATACTGGCAGCGGATGACGCCGACTCCCCCGCAATCGCCCGGACCGGACCAGCAGGGCTCCAGGAGCATCGTCGAGCTCATTGAGCACAAGCGCGATGGGGCACGCTTGCTGGCCGATGAGATCTCCTGGCTGATCGCCGCCTATACCAATGGCAAGATCCCCGACTACCAGATGTCGGCGTTGCTGATGGCGATCGTGTGGCGCGGCCTCGATACCGGCGAGCTGGCGGCCTGGACCGAAGCGATGCTGCACTCCGGAACGGTCTTCGACTTCTCCGATGTGTTGACCGCCAAAGTCGACAAACACTCGACCGGGGGCGTCGGAGACAAGGTGTCTATCCCGCTGGTCCCGATTGTGGCCGCCTGCGGAGTCTCGGTCCCGATGATCAGCGGCCGCGGCCTCGGGCATACCGGCGGCACGCTGGACAAGCTGGAATCGATCCCGGGGTTGACAACCGCGCTCGATGAGCGGTTCTCCGACATCCTCAAAGAGCATGGGCTCGTCATCGCCGGCGCCTCCGAGAGCCTCGTTCCGGCCGATCGCGCGATCTACGCGCTGCGAGACGCCACCGGCACCGTTCCTTCGATACCGCTCATCGCCTCCTCCATCATGTCGAAGAAGCTGGCAGAAGGGTGCGATGCGCTGGTGCTCGACGTCAAAGTGGGCCGTGGTGCGTTCATGAAGGACGAGGCCTCGGCCCGCCGGGTGGCCGAGACGATGGTCGGCATCGGTGCTTGGCACGACACCAAGGTGGTAGCGATACTCACCGATATGGATCAGCCGCTGGGACGCGAGGTGGGCAACGCCAACGAGATTCGAGAATCCATCGAGGTCCTTCGTGGCGGGGGCCCCGATGATGTCCGCGAGGTGGTGCTCCGGTTGGGCGAAGAAATGCTCGTCCTGGCGGGAGTGGTGGCCGATCGCGAGAATGCGCGAAGTCGCATGATCGACAAGATCGAATCCGGGTCGGCGGCCCGCAAGTTCGCGGAGGTGGTGGCGGCCCAGGGCGGGGATCCGGCAGTTGTCGCCGATCCGTCGCTGCTCCCGGAGCCCGACCACGTTGATGAGCTGCTCGCCCCCCAATCCGGGTTCGTGACCGAATGCGACGCCTACATCGTCGGCACCGCCGCCGTCCGGCTCGGGGCCGGGCGCACCAAGAAAGACGACGACATCGACCCGGCCGTCGGCATCACCATCCTCAAGAAGACCGGCGATGTCGTCGAGGCCGGAGAGCCGCTGGCGCGGATCGGATGGAATGACCGAAACCGCTTCGACGCAGCCCGTTCCATGCTCGTGGCGGCGTGGAAGATAGCCGAGGAGAAGACGCCGACCCGGCCACTCATCATCGGAGAGGTGCGATGAACTACGACGAACTGAGCGCGGCCGCGACGCTGGTCGCCGAACGAACCGGGCGGGAACGCCATGACGCAGCCCTCGTGCTCGGATCCGGGCTCAGCGACTTCGCCAGCACCCTCCCAGACGCCATCGAGATCGCCTACGGGGACCTCCCCGGCTTTCCGGTGCCACAGGTCTCCGGACATGCCGGGAGCCTGTTCTCCGCCTCAGTCGGATCCGGCTCGGTGCTCGTGTTCGCCGGCCGGGTTCACTACTACGAGGGCTGGCCGCTCGACAAGGTGGTGGCGGGGGTCCGGACGGCGGTGATGGCCGGGGCCGGCACGATCCTGCTGACCAACGCCGCCGGAGGTGTGAATCCAAACCTTGCTCCCGGGGACCTGGTCCTCATCCGCGACCACCTCAATCTGACCGGCACCAACCCCCTCATCGGCATGAACGACGACCGCCTCGGCACGCGATTCCCGGACCTCACCGACCTGTACAGCGCCGACCTCCGGGCCCTGGCATTCGGCATCGGCGATGAGGTCGGCATCGAGCTCCACGAGGGCGTCTATGCCTGGCTGACCGGCCCCACCTACGAGACTCCCGCCGAGATCGAAATGGTGAGCCGGATCGGCGGGGACCTCGTCGGCATGTCCACGGTTCCGGAGGCGATTGCCGCTCGACACATGGGGGCGAGGGTGATGGGGATATCGCTGTGCACCAACCTGGCAGCCGGCATCTCGCCCACTCCGCTCTCGCACGACGAGGTCAAGGAAGTGGCGGTGCTGGCGCATGACAAATTCACGCGCCTGTTGAACGAGCTGCTGCCGCGGCTCATCACCGATTCGTAGGCGGGTCCCGGCGCAGAGCAACCATGGCGGTGGCTATTCGAGCAGCGCCTGCTCTTCCTCAACCAGCCTCCGCATCTGGACGGCCCCCTCAGCTGCCGTCATGGTGGTATCGAGCACCGCGCGAACAACCCGGCCGATCGGAAGCGACTCGTAGAGCGCCCCCACGAGCGCACTCTGACCCTGCGGAAAGCCCCAGCGATCCAAACGGCCCAATCCTTCAACCAGGCCAATGAGGAGCTCGTCGGGGTAGAAGTCATCCAATCGCGCCCGACGGTCGACGCCGGTCTCCAGCGTTCTCCATCGGTCGGCGTACAGCGTGGGAGAGTCCGCAGTCCCGGTCCGCATGGGGAACTTGCCTTCGGCCGAGGTGCCGAGCCAATCGAGGTATCCATCACTGAGCCAGAACTCGATGAACTGCCTGGCGGCGGTCGTGTTTGAGCCTGCTCCGATCCCCAGGCTGGACAGCTGGGCGAATTGAGCCGGACCACCGCTCGGACCGCGCAACGCGGTGACGATGCCCGAATTGCGGGCGAGAAACGCAACGTCGTTCTGGCACTCGAGGCAAGCGGGCGTGACGGTGTCTCGCAAACCGGCCATCTCATCCAGAATGAACGGCGACGACACGATCATGGCGGCCTTGCCCGCGAAGTAGCGTGCCCTCGACTCGACGAGGCCCTCGACTGCCGGTGCCGCGAAGGCGGCCAGGAGATCCGTATAGAAGGCAAGGGCCTCGACGCAGTTGGAGCTGTCGACGGTGACGGCGCCGGTGGCGTTGATCAGCTCACACCCGTTGGCAAGTGCGAAATGCTCGAAGATCTGCTGACTGAGGGCCAGGGTGGGATCGGTCGACGCAGTGATGCCGTAGAAATCGTTGCCCGCGTCTGTCAGCGCTGCGGCGGCCGCCTCGATGGCGGCAAAGGTGGTGGGTGCCTCGAGCCCGGCGGCTGCAAACAGATCTTTGCGATAGACGAGGAGTTGCCCCCAGCCATCGGAGGGCACGGCGGCCGGCGTCCCTTGATAGCCGACCAGCCGGAGCGCGCTTTGATTGAAGGTGTCGGCTCCGAGCTCGTCGACTGCCTCCCGCGCCGCCACGGTATCGAGTAGCCCGGCGGCGGCGAATCCGATGGTGAAATCGATCGGGTGGAGCACCACCTCGGGAAGGGTTCCGGCGGCGCCATGTGTGTTCATGATGGCCGGGAGGGCGTTTTCTTCGATCGAGGTGAGCTTCACTCCGATGCCGGTCTCGGCTGTGAAGGCATCGGTGATCTCCCTGATGACCTGCACTCGTTCCGGACGGGTCTCTGTGAACCAGAAGGTGATGGTCTCAGAGACGACCGGGGCGGTGGAATCGACCGTAGGCGGGTCGGTGACACCCGGCCCGCCTCCCGCGCACCCCGCGCCGATCAGCGCCACGAAGACGATCAACGTCAGATTGCGTCTCACGAGGCTCGGCTCAGCGTCGACACCCGCAGGTCACCCACATTCGGAGAACATCTCCGGGCGCTTCCAGGAACGGGCGGCACTCATAGGTGGCGAGATGGTAGCGGGCGTCGCGGCCCCACTCCCGCCTGTGCAACGCTTTTCTCGATCTCCGACTGGCCCGTCCAGGACCGCGCCACCGGGAGGATGCCACCGGCGAAACCGCCGTCCAAGCTTCCGCCGAGTGGAGCGCACGTGGGACCCGGGAGGCGGCAGGTCGGGTCCGGGTGCGAGCGGAAGCGACCCAACCCGACCGTCCTAGGATCGCGGAGATTCGAACAGGAGCACTGTGCAATGAACATCGTCGTCTGCGTCAAGCAGATACCCGATCCGGCCAACCCAAATCAGCTGGATCCCGACACTCATTTCCTCATCCGGCCCGATGACCAGGTGATGGACGACGGCGACCGATACGGAGTGGAAATGGGCCTCCAGCTGGCCGAATCTTCCGAGGGGAGCGTGACCCTCGTGTCGATGGGGCCGACCGGCAACCTGCAGGGGATCCGGCAGGCCCTCGCCATGGGTGCTGCCAAGGCGGTGGTCGTCACCGACGAGTCGTTGCGGGGGGCGGGCGCCCTCGAAACTGCTCAGGTGCTTGCGGCAGCCATTGCCCGGGAAGGGTTCGACCTGGTGTTGTGCGGCACGGAATCGACCGACGGCTACAGCGGGATAGTTCCTCAGCAAGTCGCCGAGCTCCTGGGAGTTCCCGCCCTCACCTACGCTCGCAAGGTCGAATTGGACGGCTCGACGGTCAAGATCGAACAGCAAACGGCCGGTGGGTACAACGAGGTCGAAGCGACCACCCCGGCCCTGCTGTCGGTAACCGCCGGCGTCGTCGAGCCTCGCTACCCGACCTTCAAGGGGATCATGGCCGCAAAATCGAAGCCGATCGATCAGCTCACGCTGGCCGACCTGGGCATCGAGCCTGCCGGAGCGGGCCAGGAGATCCTGTCGGTCACCCCTGCGCCCGGCCGGGAAGCCGGACGCAAAGTCGTGGACGAGGGCGAGGCATACCTCGAGATCGTCTCCAAACTGCAAGAACTGAAGGTGGTCTGACGTGAAAGCGTTCGTGTTCATCGAAGAGATTGGTGGAAAGCCGGCGCCGGTCGGACTGGAGCTCATGACCAAGGCCCGCCAGCTCGGCGACGTGACCGCCATCTTGCTGGGAACCGGCGACGAGGCTGTTGCCGAGCTCGGCCGGTTCGGAGCAGGAAGTGTCTTCCGGCTCAAGCCCGCCGACCGCTCACTTCCGGCGGCGGCGGCGGCCGCCGCCATTGGCGACCTGTGTGCGGACGAGACTCCCGATCTGGTCCTGTTCGGGCTCACCTATACCGACCGCGACGTGGCCGGCCGCCTCAGCGCCCGGCTTGGCCTCCCGGTGCTCTCGAACGCCACCGACGTCCGACTCGATGGCGACACCGTGGTAGCGACCAATGAGATCTTCGGCGGCACGGTGCTGGTGGAGACGGCGGTCCGAGCCCCGGCCCCGGCGCTGGTCATCGCTCGCCCCAAGTCGTTCACCGCCGAGCCGGGAGGCGAGCAGACGCCCACCGTCACCGACATCGCCCTTCCAGAGATCGGATCGGCGACGGTGACGGCGGTCCACGTCGAGAAGTCGGAGGGACCGAAGCTCGAAGATGCCGATATCGTCGTTGCGGGGGGCCGCGGCATCGGTTCCGCCGAACGCTTCGACGTGATCGAACAGCTGGCCGCCAAGCTCGACGCTGCCACCGGCGCCACCCGTGCGGTGGTGGACGCCGGATGGGTGGCCTACTCCAAGCAGGTCGGCCAGACCGGCAAAACCGTCAAGCCCAACGTGTACATCGCCTGCGGCATAAGCGGGGCCATGCAGCATCTGGTCGGAATGAAGGATTCGGGCACGATCATCGCGATCAACAAGGACCCCGACGCTCCCATTTTCGACGTCGCCGACCTCGGTATCGTCGGCGACCTCCATCAGGTGATCCCCAAGCTGGTGGAAGCACTCGGGTAGCCAGGCCGGTTTCAGGACCGGTGCAGCGTGGCCTCGAGATGAAGCGAGAGCGGGTGTCCGCTGTACGCCATGTCGAGGGTATACGACAGCGTGTCGTCCTCCACCAGCAGCCGCCGCTCCACCGCCCCGACCGCCTTGGCGGTCCGGCTGGCGTGGACCATGTCGGAACGAAACTCGAGCCCGGTTCCGGTCAGCTTGCCGCGATGGATCTCCGTCAGGCCGGTCGGTTGAGCGATAATGAGCTCCGGGCCTTCGGCGGTCATCCGGAGATAGCCCGCCTCGGCGTGCAGGGCCAGCCCATCGGAGCCGAGGGTGCGCTGGGTGTAGAAGACGAACGGCTTGCCGCCCCCAGCGACATAGGTGGCATCCTCGGTGTACTCGAACGGAGTGATGGTCGGATATCGGCCCGCACCCGCCCCGCTCCAGGTTCCGAGCAGGAACCGGATGGGCTCGAGGTTCGGGTGCAGGTCCACCCGCCGAGCCTACCGGCGTGCAGCCGCCGGAATCGGAAGGTACCGTGCGTGCATGGATCTGGCTCGCACACTCGGGATCCGGGCGGGCACCCGGCTGGCCATCGTGGATCCACCGGTACGTTTCAGCGAAGACCTGGCACCGCTGCCACCCGACGTCGTGCCGCGGTCGCTGGCCGACGGCGAGCTGGACTGCGTCGTCGTGTTCGTCAAGGCCCGTCCCGGCCTTGCCGACCTGTTACCGGACGCAGTCAGGGCGCTGGCGCCCACCGGGAGCCTCTGGCTGGCATGGCCGAAGCAGCTTTCCGGTTACGCCACCGACCTGTCGGCAGAGGTTGTCCAGGCGGCGGGGATGCGGTACGGCCTGCTCGACTCGCGCCGCCTCTCCCTCAACGAAGGCTGGACCGCCATGCGCTTCATTGTGCGGTTGGACGACCGCGAAACGTGGAGCAAACGCTCGTTCGACGAATGACAAAATCGTCTTATGTCACGGTCGCGGGTAAGAACCGCCACCCGTCCCATCATCATTGACTCGTTGGACCACCGATCGAGCCTGAAGCTCAAGTAGAAGTCGAGGCCTCGCGCCAGTCGGAGAAGCCTCCCGGCAAGAGTTCGTCCAGGGTATGGGAGGTCGGCGCCCCATCAGCACCCTCGACCACGACCCGCTCCACGCCGAACTCCGACATCCGCTGCCGGCATTGGCCGCAGGGAAAGATCGATGGCAGGTCCGGCGAGCTCACCGCCACCGTCTCGAGTGCGCGCTCCCCCGAGGCAACGGCATGTCCGATGGCGACCGCCTCGGCGCACAGCGTGGAGGGGAAGGCTGCGTTCTCGACATTGGCGCCCGTGTACACGGTCCCACTGCGGCCGACGACGGCGGCGCCTACCCGCAGGTCGGAATAGGGCGCGTAGGCGTGCTCGGCGGCGGCCCGGGCGGTTGCCAACAACTCGTGGTCGGTCATGGGGTGACGCTACCGCTGTTGCGCTAGCCAAGCAATGCGTCGACGAAGGCCGGTGGATCGAACGCAATCAGGTCGTCCATGCCTTCACCCACGCCGATCAGCTTGACCGGTATGTCCAGGTCTTGCTCGATAGCCAGCACCACACCGCCGCGGGCGGTGCCGTCGAGCTTGCTGAGGATGATGCCGGTAACGCCGACGACGTCGGTGAACGTGTGCGCCTGGGCGATGGCGTTCTGTCCGGTGGTGGCGTCGAGCACCAGCAAGACCTCGTCGATGGCGCCGGCCTCTCTGGTGAGGACGCGAATGATCTTGCCGAGCTCCTCCATCAGGTTGCGGTTGCTGTGGAGCCGGCCGGCCGTGTCGACGATGACGACTCCCGCCCCC
>JBFKDW010000049.1:0-22183 GCA_041619515.1 Acidimicrobiia bacterium | reverse complement strand
TGATGGAGAGCGACGGCGGTCTCACTGGCACGACGGGCGCCGTACGCGTTGGCAAAGACCGCAGAGACCGCAATCAGGAGCACCGCGATGACGATGCCCCCGGTAATCACGGCCGCTTTCAACTTCGTCGCTGCACTCGCCGCCACGTGTTCCAATCGCTAGACCTCACGAGTTATCGGCCCGCTCCCCCGCCATATTGAGCGGCAAGAAGGGCACAAGAACGGCTCCGATTCAACCGATACAACACGCATGCAATGGCCGGTTCGTTCTGCCGTCCGCAGTGTTTCAGCTGCGGTCGTATCGTTCGTCGTCCTGTTGTTGGCAGCACTCCCGGCGTGGGCCGCAGTGACGGCCAACGACGACGCGGCGGTGGCGGCCGAAGACACCGCCGTAGATATCCCGGTGCTGTCCAATGACGCGACCGACGGCTCTCCCCTGGCGATAACGGGAGTGTCAACGCCGCCGAACGGGACGGCCTCCATCATCGGCTCGATCATTCGCTACCAGCCGGACCCCAATTATTCAGGCTCTGACAGCTTCACGTACGACATCGAAGCCGACGGGTTCACCGACACCGCCACCGTCTTCGTCACCGTCAACCCGGCGAACGATCCCCCCACCGCCGCCTCCGACTCGGCCACCACCCCCGAGGACACCTCGGTGGCGATTGCCGTATTGGCAAACGATTCGGACCCGGACGGGGACCCGATCTCCTTGCAGTCGGTGGGCAACGCATCCCACGGAGCCGTGAGCCTGGCCGGAGGCGACGTCAGCTATGTGCCCGACCCCGACTTCTCGGGCTCGGACCTCTTCACCTATACGATTTCGGACGGAGCCGGGGGCATTGCCACCGGGGTGGTCGGCGTCACCGTGACCGCTGTGAACGACCCACCCGCCGCCGTCGACGATTCGGCCGGCACGTTCCGCGATACGGAGGTGACCATTGCGGTGACCGCCAACGACACCGACCCCGATGGGGATCCGGTGACGGTGGCCGCCGCCGGATCGCCTGCCAACGGCACCGCTTCGATAGCCGGATCCGCGTCGATCGAATACGTTCCCAACCCGGGCTTTGTCGGCACCGACACCTTCTCCTATGACATCACCGACCCGTCCGGCGCCCGCGACACGGCGACCGTGGCGGTGACCGTTTCGGCGACCAACCGGCAACCTGCCGCCGTCGACGATTTCGCTGCCACCGGGCCGGACACGCCGGTGGTCATCGACGTACTGGTCAATGACGGCGACCCGGACGGCGACGAGCTCTCCCTGCTGACGGTCGGGTCCCCTGCCCGGGGCACGGCCACACCGAACGCCGACGGAACGGTCACGTACACACCGGACGCGGGCTTCGCCGGGCTCGATGCCTTTGCCTACACCGCCGGCGACGGGAACGGTGGCACCGACTCGGGGGTCGTCACGATCAGCGTTGCTCCCGCCTCCGGGGCGCCGGCGGTAGCCCCCGACACTGCCGCAGTACTCGAAGACGAGAGCGTCGGAATCGACGTCCTTGCCAACGACGACCCCGAAGTGGCCGTGCAGTCGGTGGGGAACGCCGCTCACGGCTCGGTGGCATTGGAAGCGGACGGGACCATCCGATACTCCCCGGTCGCCGACTACAACGGCCCCGACACGTTCGCATACGTGGCAACCAACCTGGCCGGTGTGAGCTCCTCGGCTCTCGTGACCGTGACCGTCATTCCTGTAAACGATGCACCCGTGGCGCAGAACGACGACATCCGATCCGATGGTGGCCGGCCCCTGGAGCTCGATTTGCTGGCAAACGACCTCGACGTCGACGGCGACCAGCTCACCGCCCATCTCCTCACCTTTCCCAGCGGGGGAACGGCCACGTTGACCGCCGACGGCATCGTCCGATACGAGCCCGACCCCGGGTTCGTTGGAATCGACTCGTTCCGGTACGAGGCGTGTGACGCCGAACTGTGCGCACCGGCGATCGTGACCGTCGAATCGACCGCGCCCGCACAGCTGCCCCCGACCATCGACCCGGAAATCGCACCCGATCTTCCCCAGCAGGGAACCGGCCCGGGGGCGTCGCCGCTGACCGCCCGCCCCGTCATCTCCCCCTCCATCGGGCTCAACCTCGCCGCCAGCGCCTCGATCGAAACGCTCCGGGCACTCCTGTTGCCGCTCACGATGCTCGCCGTCGTGATGGTGTGGGTGCTGAGCGCCAACAACATCCCCTTCTTCGCCTTCTGGCGTCGCCGCAACAAGCGCGACGAGCCTCCTCCAATCGCCTGAGGCGAACCACAGCGCTCGAATCGCGCCTACGCTGTTGCAGCAGGCAATGGCATCGCAGCGACTGGAGAGACCCATGGCAAGCTCACGGACATTCACGTCGGAGTCCGTAACCGAGGGCCACCCGGACAAAATGGCAGACCAGATCTCAGACGCCATCCTGGACGCGATTCTGGCCCAGGACCCGGCCAGCCGCGTCGCCTGCGAGACGATGCTCACCACCGGCCTCGTGCTGGTGGCGGGCGAGATAACCACCGATGCCTACGTCGACATCGCCACCATCACCCGCGAGACAATCAAGGACATCGGATACGACCGGGAGGACTACGGCTTCGACGGCGCCACGTGCGGTGTCATGGTCTCCCTCGACGAGCAGTCCCCCGATATCGCCCAGGGCGTCGATTCCTCCGAGGAGGTGCGCTCCGGCGCGGCGCTGACCGAGGACGATCTGGACCGCCAGGGTGCCGGCGACCAGGGCATGATGTTCGGATACGCATCGTCCGAGACCGATGAGCTGATGCCCCTGCCGATCCATGTAGCCCACCGCCTGGCCGAACGCCTGGCGGCGGTCCGCAAGGATGGCACCATCGGCTATCTGCGACCGGACGGCAAGACTCAGGTGACCTTCGACTACGACGGAGACCGGCCGGTGCGTCTCCGGACGGTTCTCATCTCAACCCAGCACGACGAAGGGTTCGACCGCGACACCACCATCCGTGAGGACCTCATCGAGCACGTGATCAAGCCGGTCGTTCCCGAGGAATTTGCCAACGATCCTTTCGACGTCATCGTCAACCCGACCGGGCGCTTCGTCATCGGCGGGCCGGTGGGAGATGCCGGCCTCACCGGCCGCAAGATAATCGTCGACACCTACGGCGGATCCGCCCGCCACGGCGGCGGCGCCTTCTCCGGCAAGGACCCTTCCAAGGTGGATCGCTCCGGGGCGTACGCCACCCGCTGGGTTGCCAAGAACATCGTCGCATCCGGCGCCGCCGACCGCTGCGAGCTGCAGGTGGCCTATGCCATCGGCGTCGCCCACCCCATTTCGATCATGGTCGAGACGTTCGGCAGCGAGAACGCCGATCCCGAGAACATCGAGAAGGCGATCAGAGAGATCTTCGACCTCAGGCCTGCCGCCATCCTGCGGGATCTCGATCTGCGGCGCCCGATCTACCGGCGCACGGCTGCGTACGGGCATTTTGGGCGCGACGGGTTCCCCTGGGAGGAGACCAACCGGGTGGACGAGCTTCGCTCCGCCCTCGGCCTGTAACTGCCTTTCGGCGGGCCGCAATCCGGCTGAGACCCGGGATTCTCTGAGCCTGCAACCCGCTCATTGCTTTAGGCTGCGCGGCGATGTCCCAGCCAATGATCCGCCTCCAGGGCGTCTCCAAGACGTTCCCCGGCCAACGGCTCCCGGCCGTTGCCGAGCTGAGCCTCGACATCGCCGAGGGTGAGATCGTCGTGTTCGTCGGCCCCTCCGGGTGCGGCAAGACCACAACGCTGAAGATGATCAACCGGCTGGTCGAGGCGACCAGCGGCACCATCGAGGTGGCGGGAAACGACATCACCAGCTTGGAAGCCCCGGAGCTCCGCCAGGGCATCGGTTACGTGATTCAGCGCATCGGCCTCTTCCCGCACCGGACGATCGCCGAGAACATCGCCACCGTGCCCGGGCTCCTCGGATGGGACAAGCCGAAGATTCACCAGCGGGTCGACGAGCTCATCGATCTGGTCGGCCTCGAGCGCGAGATGAAGGACCGGTATCCTGCCGAGCTCTCAGGAGGCCAGCAACAGCGCGTCGGAGTGGCCCGTGCGCTGGCGGCCGATCCGCCGGTGTTGTTGATGGACGAGCCGTTCGGGGCCGTCGACCCCATCGTGCGCAGCCGGCTGCAGGACGAGCTGCTCGACTTACAGCGGAGGGTTCGCAAGACCATCGTGTTCGTCACCCACGACATCGACGAGGCCATCAAGCTGGGAGATCGGGTCGCCATCCTCAATGTCGGGGGGATTCTCGAGCAATATGCCTCACCGGCCGAGATTCTGCGGGCTCCGGCCGACAGGTTCGTTGAGGAGTTCCTCGGCAGCGATCGCAGCTTGAAACGATTGTCGTTGACGGCCATCACCCAAGTCGATCTTCAACGCGGGCCGGTTGTCGAGCCGTCGGCGACCCGGGTGGAGGTCGAGGCCACGATGAAGGAGCACGGCGTCGACTGGGTGGGCGTCGGCTCACAAACCCGCCTCCTCGGGTGGGTGTGGGGCAACGAGGTGACCGGAACCGCCGGGGAGCTCGAACCGCGTCCGTTCTCGGTGCGGCTCTCGGCAACCCAGTCGCTGCGGGAGGCATTGGACTCGGTGGTGAGCTCGCACACGGGGGTCGCGGTCGTCGACGACGGCGATCGCTATCTGGGCATGCTCAGCATCGAGCAGATCACCAGGCACCTCATCGAATGATCGCCCAGACCCAAACCGGTGATCCTTTCATCCGCTGGGATTGGATCTGGGGGCACCTCGATCTCATCTGGGAGAAGGTCGCCGAGCACCTCGTGCTCACGGGCATCGCCCTCGGGGTGGGGCTCGCCTTGTCGCTGGTGCTCAGCACGCTGGCGATTCGGTGGCGCCGCACGTATGCACCCATCACCTGGATCACCGGCGTGGCCTACTCGGTCCCCTCGCTGGCCCTGTTCGCCTTCCTCGTGCCGATCACCGGCTTCACCGTTCTGACCGCAGAGATCGGGCTCGTCAGCTACACGTTGCTCATCCTGATTCGGAACATCGTCGCAGGCATCGACGGAGTCGATCCGGCCGTCAAGGAAGCCGCCACCGGCATGGGGTACACGCGCCGCCGGCTGTTCCTCGAGATCGAGCTTCCGCTGGCGCTGCCGGTGATCATCGCCGGCCTCCGGATAGCGGGGGTCACAACGATCGGCTTGGTCACGGTCACCGCTCTCATCGGCCAGGGCGGGGTTGGTTTCTTCATTCTCCGCGGCCTCAACCGGTTCTTCTCCACCGAGATCGTGCTCGGGACCCTGTTGTCGGTGATGCTGGCGGTGACACTCGACCTGGCGTTGCTGGGCGTCGAACGACTGCTCACGCCGTGGTCGCGACGGCAGGGAGCGAAGGCGTGATCAGCTTCCTCGGCGATGTGGTGGTTTGGTTCACCGAGAACTGGTCCGGCGAGGACGGGTACCTGTGGCGGACCTGGAACACGATTCGCCTGTCGGGATTGGCCACGTTGTCCGCAGCGGTCATCGCAGTGCCACTCGGAGCCGTCCTCGGCCACTACCGCCGGTTCGGGGTCTCCGCGGTCGCAGTGGTCAACATCGGCCGGGCCCTGCCGTCCTTCGGCATCATCGCCTTGGCGCTGCCGATCACCATCCGCATCGCCCGCAACATCCCCGACGGCGTGCCGATCTTCGGATCGGGCCTCGGATTCTTCCCGGCGCTGATTGCGTTGTTCGCCCTGGCTTTGCCGCCGATCTTCACCAACACCTACATCGGAATTCGTGAAGTCGACCCGGGCACGGTGGAAGCGGCCCGGGGAATGGGGCTCAAAGAGGGGAAGATCCTTCGCTCCGTCGAAGTGCCGCTGGCGTCCCCGGTGATCATCACCGGCCTTCGCATCTCGGCTGTGCAGGTTGTGGCGACTTCTCCGCTGGCTGCTCTGGTGGCGTACCGCGGCCTGGGACGCTTCATCGTCGACGGCTTCGCCGTCCAGGACAACGTCCAGATCTTCGCCGGGGCACTGCTGGTTGCTCTTCTCGCCATTCTCACCGAGACCTTGTTCGGGCTCATTGAGCGCCGGGTTGTTCCGCGGCCCCTCCAGCTCGCCGACACCGGCCTCGAGGAGTCGGCGGTGGCTGTGCCCGTGCAGGCCGGTCTCCCTGCATAGGAATATTGCCCGCCCTAGGGTGTTGTCCTTGACGCCGCCTATCGGCGGTTTCGTCATGTACGATCGGAAGGGAGAAACCCATGCGGAAGATGTTCCGCAATCGAGCCCTCGGGGCGACCCTGGCAGCACTGGCCCTCGTGGCAGCCGCCTGCGGGTCGGGTGAGAGCTCAGACACAGAAGGACCGACCATCGTTGTCGGCGCCACGAACTTCGCCGAGCAGGAGATCCTGGGCGAGATCTTCGCTCAGGCCCTCGAGAATGCCGGATACCCGGTGGAAACCAAGTTTCAATTGGGCTCGCGAGAGGTGGTCAACCCGGCGCTGAAGTCCGGTGAGATCGATCTCATGGCCGAGTACACCGGGACCTTGCTCACGTTCGAGGGCGGGACCTCGAGCACCGATTCGGACCAGACCCACGCCGATCTCGTCGCAAATCTGGAGCCGAAGGGCATCACCGTTCTCGACTATGCGCCCGCCCAGGACAAGAACGGATTCGTAGTCACGGCCGACACCGCCGAGCTGTACGGTCTCAGCAAGGTGAGCGATCTGGCGGCCCAGAACGGCAACCTCGTCCTCGGAGGGCCCCCCGAGTGCCCTGAGCGCGAGTTCTGCCTCATCGGGCTCACCGATGTGTACGGCCTCGAGTTTGCGTCGTTCCAGCCGCTCGACGTCGGCGGCCCGCTGACGGTCGCGGCGCTGGACGGCGGTGAGATCGATGTCGGCCTCCTGTTCACTTCGGACGGCGTGATTGCCGCCAAGGGGTACGTGCTGCTCGAGGACGACAAGCTGTTGCAGCCGGCCGAGAACATCGTGCCGGTGATTCGGACCGCCGTGCTCGACGAGTACGACAGCGACCTGCCCGATCTGCTGAACGATGTGGCATCAAAGATCACGACTGCCGAGCTATCCGAACTCAACAAGCGGTTCAGCCTCGACGCCGAGGACGCCGACACGCTCGCCAAGGAGTGGCTGGCAGACAACGGCTTCTGAGCCTCGATCAATCTCTGGCAAGAAGCACTCCGGACGCACCGGGGTGCTTTTTGCCGCCGCAATAACCTCCGCTCATGCCGGCTGAAGCCTTTGTCGTCGAGATCCCGCTGCTGGCCCGCTATCAGGCAGCCGCCCACACGCTGACCCATCGCCGCGGAATCATCGTCGAGGTCAGCCACGGCGGTCTGTCGGGATGGGGCGAGTTCGTAGAGCTGCCCGGCTACTCCCGTGAGACGACGGAAACGGCTTTGGCCAGCCTGACCGGGGCTCCGGTGACCCACTCCAACCCCATGGCTCTTTCGGCCCGCAGCACCGCCGAGCTCGATCTGCAGGCAAAGCAGCGCGGGCTCCCCCTCACGGGGGTCTTGGGCGGGACCGCCGGTGCCGTCGCATCCGGTGCCGTGGTAGCCCACTTCGGTGATGTCGCCGGGACTGTCGCCGAGGGAGAGGAGCGGATCCGGGAGGGCTACCGCAAGCTCAAAGTAAAGATCGGGCCGGGCTTCGATATCGAACCGCTCACCGAGCTTCGCTCCCGGCATCCCGGGGCTCTCATCTGCGCCGATGCCAACGGGTCGTATACCCCGGCGGCAGTTCCCTCCGCACTCGACGAGATGGGTTTGCTCTACCTGGAGCAGCCGTTCGCACCCAAGACCGAGTGGAGCGCCTTCGCACGACTCCGCTCAGACTTTTCCACCCCCATTTGTCTCGATGAATCCGTCACCGGGCTCCCCACCCTGCGCGCCGCGATCGCCGCCGCCGCCTGTGACGTGGTCAACATCAAACCCGCTCGTCTTGGCGGCTTGGGCAAAGCCGTTGAGCTGCACGATCTGGCCGAGTCGGCAGGGATCGGGCTGGTTGTCGGCGGCCTGCTGGAGACCGGTATCGGCCGGGCCGCCGCCCTCGCCGTCGCTCGACTGCCCGGTTTCAGCTTCCCGGCGGATTTGTCTGCCTCGAACCGCTATTGGGAGCGGGATCTCACGATCCCTGCATGGGAGCTCACAGACGGCAACCTCACGGTGCCCGAGGCACCGGGGATCGGCGTCGACATCGACCTCGATGTGCTCGACGACGTCACACTGTCACGCCATTCCCTGCCCGGCCGACGGGCTAGCTTCTGAGCATGCGTCGCTATCGCCGCCGAGTCCCGGCCCTCACGCTCCTGTGCTTGGGCCTGTTCTTCACGACGACCCCAGCCAGCGCTCAGGACACCACCTGCCCTGAATTTGAAGGGATCACCTGCGACGGTTTCGTGACCGACCGTGCCGATGTCATCGACAACGACGCATTGCTGGAAGCGGAGGCGGCCCGTATCGAGGGTCTGTACGGCGCCCAGGTGGCGGTCGTGCTGGTCGATTCGATCGGCGACTGGTCCATCCAGCGGTTTGCCCAGGAGCTGGGCAACACCTGGGGGGTGGGTAGCGCCGAGCGAAACGACGGGATCGTGGTGGTGGTTGACGTGGGCGGGCGCAACACCTGGGTGGAATACGGCGACGGCCTTGGCGACTTCCCTCGCGACCCGGCCGACATTGCCGCCCTCGGCAACGGCGGGTTTCGCAACGGTGATTTCGACGCCGGCGTGCTCGGGATACTGTCGGGTCTCGGCGACGGATTCGACGCTTACGTGAGCGGCGAACGATCCACCGGCACCAGCTGGGGGGCGGTTGCCGCCGTGGTCGGGTTGGTCGGGCTGGGGGTGGGAGGAGCTGCCGTGCTCGGGGTGAGGAGCCAGAGCCGCAAGCGCATCCGCCGGCAGCGGGCCGAGCTCGTCGACGGCGAGCTGGACCGGCTCGAGGTTGCCGGCCACGAGCTTCCCCTGATTGCCGAGTATGCGGCGCCCCGTCCGGAGGCGGCACCGGTGACGACCACGATGGCGGTCGTGGAAGCTCTCAACTCGATGGCACGGGGAGAAGCGGCGCAGGATGGCGAGGCAGTGGCCGACGCCTGGCGCCTGGGAATGGTCGACGTCATCGATCGGGCTCGCCTGCTCGCCGACACCGAGATCCCGCTCGAGCTCGAGGCATCGGGCGAACGGGACATCACCGACGATGCGGTCCAGGAGATAGCCCACCAGGCGTTGGAGGTCAAACCCTCCCACGATGAGGAATTCCAAATCCGGCTCGCCGATCTGGCGAGGCTGGTGGACAGCCTGAGGCCACACCGGGTGGCAGGTGCCCGCTTTCGGGTCGGGCAGAGCATCGCCGAGCAATTGGCCGATACCCCGCACGGCCCGGCGCTCATCACCGATCTCGGTGAGCGATTCCTTCGCGCCGGCCCGGCACTCGACCCCGGATCCAAGGCGGCCGACTCTGCCGCCGACCTGGAACGCGCCTACGACACGGCTACCACCAAGACCGCAGCACTCGAGCAGCTGTACGACAAGCTGCCCGATACCGCCGCCCGCCCGGCCGTCGCCGCGGCCCTGGCCGACCTGGGTGATGACCTCGACAACGCAGTCGAACGCTATGCCAGGGTCCAGGACGCGCTCGAACAGGACGGCCGGAGCCTCAAGCAGGATGGGCTGGACATCGACGCAATCGCCGCCCTGCTCGTCTTGAACAACGACGAATCGGCCGTGGGCGAGTTCGTCGACGCCTACGAGAAGAACCGCGCCAATCGGCTGCCGGCAGATGAATCGGTCGAGTATGCACTGGCGGGATTGACCTCGTTGCGAAAGATCAAGGCCATTCGCGCCAAAGCCGAGCGTCTCGGACTGCCGGTGGGGCTCACGGCGGCGCTGCTGCGGGCGCGCCCCGACGGAGTGGCCGTCTACGAACAGCTGGCGGCCAATCTCGTCGCCCATGGCATCACCGGCGATTCCCGGCGCACGATCGCTGCCATCCTCGCCATCTCCCTCGAGCCGGCTCAAGCCGAGCGCCGCTGGATCGAGGCGCGCCAGGCCCTGTCGGATCTGGGCCTCCAGGGCACCTATGCGGATGTGGCTGCCGCCTTCGGCGCATCCGACCCCCGCGGCCCTCGCGGGTTCGCCATCGCGTATGCGGCCCAGCGTCAGGCTCTCGCCCGCTCCCGGATCAAGGACGCCGACCGGTTTGCCCCCGAGCTCGCTCATGAAGGGACGAGCCGGCAAGAGGATTCGTGGACGGGTCGGACGATTCCTCCCCGGCTCGGATATTTTGACCCCTACACCTTGTTCTTCTATCACTGGATCATCACCCGCGGCAGCGCCGGCTCATTCGGATGGGAGCCGGTGTTTGCCGATCAGTCGTGGTCGGGTGATCGTGACTCCTGGTTCGGTGGGTTCGGCGGCTTCGGCGGCGGCACCTTCGGCGGTGGGGGCGGAGCCGGGGGCGGCTCCTCGTGGGGCGGCGGCGGCTGGGGTGGCAGTTCCGGCGGCGGCGGGTTCGGCGGCTTCGGTGGCGGCGGCTTTGGAGGCGGCGGTGGCTTTGGAGGGGGCGGAGGCGGGGGAGGCGGCGGCAGCGGCTGGTAGCTGCAAGACAAGCTGCCGTGGGCGGCCTCCCGGCGCCGCCCGGGGAGAAGAAGCGAGGGCTTTCCCGGCTACTTGCGGGGAAGCGGCCGACCGGCGTTCAACCGCAGAAACACCTGATAGGTGGCAGCAACCAGGACCGTTCCCAGCAACACGCCGGCGACGGCGTCCGTCGTCCAGTGGACATCGAGGTAGGGGCGGGAGACGGTCACAACTGCGATGACGGCAAGGGAGCCGAAGACGGCGGTGAAACGGGCCCAGGCGTTGCCGGTGACCTCCCAGGTGAGGAACGGTATCAGGCCGTAGAACCCGACTGCAGCCAGAACGTGGCCCGACGGGAACGACGGACCGTTACCGGGCAGCAGCTGGGAGACGGCGGGGCGCACCCGGTCGACGAGCTCTTTGAACCCGATCTCGAAGACCGGGTTGAGCAGCGCAGCCGCCACGATGATCAAGACGAAGGTGCGGTGACGTCCGGTGATGAGAGACCATGCAAGCAGTGCCAGCGAGGCCGCACCGATGACGTAACGCGTCCCGAGGAATGTGAGCCACACCATCGCCCGATCGAGCCAGGCGGTGCGGCTCTCGAGAATGAACGCCTGGATCGTCTGGTCCAGCCGCAGCAGAGTCGTCTCCGAGGTCATGGCGAACACGGCCAGCGCCGCGAAGGCCGCCAGGGCAACGGAGGTGAGCGCAGCCGCCTTGCGGTGATTCCGGAATTGGTCGACGAACCCGCGGGGTAGATCGTGGAGGACCCATCGGCCGGCTCGACCGAAGGCCAGCCCAACCGGGTTGTGGCTCGTGTGCGATTCGGGAACGTACATGGTTTGGATCCTCAGGTCGGTTGTTGCGGTTACCAGGCCACTATCCAACAAACGACCTGAAGGGCTGCTGAGCGATCCTGAGAGCGCTCTCAGAATGGATCCGCCGGGTACCATCCACGCCTATGTCACGACTCGCCACCTCGCTCGCCGGACTCGTCCTGGTTCTGGCAGCGTGCACATCGACCGTCGCCCAGGAGCCGGCTGTGCCTGCCACCACAGCCCCGACGACCACCACGACTGCCCCGCCACCACCCACCACGACCACCACGCTGCCCACCACCACCACCACCACCACCACGACCATTCCGGTGTTCGACCTGGTCGGCTCGGTTGTCACACCCGACGGCGTACCGCTGGCCGACGCCGTCGTCCAAATCGGTGACGCCCGGGCTACGACCGGCGCCGACGGCCGATTCTCCGTCGCAGGCGTGCCGGCGGGAACCGTCACCATCTCGCGGCCGGCCTGGCACCAGACCGAGATTCCTTGGGCCGGCGAGGCCCAAGTCGACGTCACCCTCCAGCCGCGGGTGGTCCGGGCGCTTCGGGTCAGCAAGTACGTGGCAGCCGACGCCGAGCAGTTTGCCGGCCTGCTGGAACTGGCCGACCTCACGCTGGTGAACGCCCTCGTGTTCGACACGAAGGACGAGTCCGGGTACGTGCTCTACGAGACCGATGTCGCCGCCGCCGCCGAACTGGGCTCGGTGCGTCCCATGTATGACCCGGGAGCGCTGCTGGCGGCTGCCAAAGCGCGGGGGCTGTACACGATCACCCGGGTGGTCAGCTTCGAAGACCAGGTGTGGGTGAAGGCCGATCCGGCGGCCAAACTGGCCGGTCGCTGGATCGATGCCCGCAACCCCGAGAACTGGGAGTATCCGCTGGAGCTGGCGGTTGAGGCGTGCGAGCTGGGGTTCGACGAGATCCAGTTCGATTACGTCCGGTTCCCGGCCGGGCAGACGGCCGCGGTCGCCCAGCGAACCAACCCGACCACCCAGGAGACGCGACTCGCCGCCATCCAGGGCTTTCTCGCCGAGGGCCGGTCCCGTCTGCATCCGATGGGGTGTGCCGTGTCCGCCGACATATTTGGCATCGTGCTCTCAGCTCCGAACGACCAGGGCATCGGCCAGCGCCCCGAGGAGGTGTCCCAGGTTGTGGACGCCGTCAGCCCGATGGTCTACCCCAGCCACTACAGCGACGGGTGGCTCGGCTTCGCCGACCCGAATGATCATCCCGGCCCCGTGACCGCCGACGCACTCGACGACGGATCGCCCCGGCTGGTGGCGCCGTCCCTCATGCGGCCGTGGCTGCAAGCCTTCTGGTGGACGAACGCCCAGATTCGAGCGTCGATCGACGAAGCCGAGGCCCGGGGGGTGGGCTGGATGCTGTGGAACGCGGCCGGCAACTACTCCGAGAGCGCATTGCCCAAGGACGAATAGCCGGCCGGCAGCCGCACTTCGAAGGTGGCTCCGTCGTGCAGCGGGTCGATGGCGGCGACCCTGCCGCCGTGAGCCCGGGCAATCGCTTGAACCAC
The DNA here is from genome assembly GCA_041619515.1 of Acidimicrobiia bacterium. GTDB lineage: Bacteria > Actinomycetota > Acidimicrobiia > Spongiisociales > SHLN01 > SHLN01. Next base: position 9,252 of record JBFKDW010000049.1, on the reverse strand, counting down.
CGGAAGACCGAGCCCGGTCCCGCCGTCATCCCGGCCGCGAGCCTCGTCGAGGCGCACGAAGCGCTCGAAGATGCGCTCCCGTTCCTCGATCGGAATGGGGTCCCCGTCGTTGGAGACCAAGACAACCGCCTCGGGCCCATTTCGATGGGCTGCAACCCAGACCCCCGCCCGGGCATGGCGAACCGAATTGTCGAGCAGGTTGCGCAACAGCTGGCGTAGCCGATCCGGGTCGGCGAAGATCCGCACCGGGTCCACCGCCGACAGATCGACGGGGGCAGTGCCCCGGCCGGCGACCATCGCTGCCTCGCCGCGAACCAGATCGTCGAGGTCGACGTCCTCCCGGCGGACGGTCAAGCCTTGCTCATCGGCTCGCGCCAGCGTCAACAAGTCGCCGACCAGCATCTCGAGGCGCAGATCCTCGTGCAGCAGATCGTCCAGCAGAGAGTCGAAGCTCACGCTGTCGGGGTTTGCCTTGGCGACCTCGAGCATCGTCTTGATGGCCGCCACCGGGCTCTTGAGCTCATGGGAGGCATCGGCCACGAATTGGTAATGCTCCTCAGCTGATTCCTCCAGTCGCTCCAGCATCTCATTCATCGTCTCGGCCAGGCGTCGCACCTCGTCTTCGCTGTCGGGCACCGGTAGCCGCCGGTGCAGGTCGGTGTGGGTGATCTGGTCGGCTTCGATCCGCATCGCCTCGACCGGCCGCAACGCCCTACCCGTGCCCCACCAGGTAACCGCTGCAACCAGCAGCAACACGGTGGGGAAGCTCCACACCAGGACTTCGATCAGTGCGTTCATGGTGTCCTCGGTATCGAGCGAGGCAGCCACCACCACCACGGCTTCACCGTCGGGAGTGGCGGTCCCGAGCACCACGACCAGCGTGGCATTCACGACGTCGTAACCGAGCGAGTCCTCGAGAGTCTCCGAAAGCTGTCGATCTCGGTAGATATCGGATTCACCCGGACCCACGAATCGACTCGAGAGCGCGGGCAAGCCCAGCAGGCTTCCGCTCGCGAGCCGAACCTCCCCGTCCGGGCCCACCAGCTGCGTGCCGATGATGTCGTCCCCGGCAGGGAGCGAATCGCCCAGAGCGCCGCGAGCGGCAAGCGAGCCGATCGATTGGGCGCGTGCCACCGCCCCGTTCTGGATCGCCGTCTCGAGGCTGGTTCGGGCGAGGAGCAAGAGGGTCACCAGCCCGATGGCGAGGGCGACGGCAACCACCGCGGTGGCGAACAGGGTCGTCCGAACGCGCACCCCGGTCGGGGGGTGTCTACGAAACATCGGCCATCAATCGGTACCCGACGCCGCGCACGGTTTGCAGCGTCTTGCAGCCGAACGGGGCATCGATCTTCTTGCGGAGGTACCCGACGTAGACCTCGACGATGTTGGGATCACCGTCGAACGCCCAATCCCAGACGTTGGCGAGAATGTCGGATTTGGCAAGTGCCTCTCCGGGATGGCGCATGAGGTATTCGAGCATGGCGAACTCGCGGGGGGTGAGATCGATGCCGGATTCACCCCGGCGCACGCTCCGGGATGCCGGGTCCAGGGTCAGGTCCCCGACCGACAGAATTGTCGGCCGCTCCCCCGTCTTGCGCCGGATCAGGGCACGGAGACGCGCCATCAGGACGACAAACGAGAACGGTTTGCGGAGGAAGTCGTCGGCCCCGGTGTCGAGCGCCTCGGCCTCGTCGAACTCGCCGTCTTTGGCCGTGAGCATGAGGATCGGCACCCAGTTGCCTGCCTCTCTGAGCCCGGCACAAACCTGGTAGCCGTTCAGCTTGGGGAGCATGATGTCCAGGACGACTGCGTCGTAGGGTTGATTCTCCGCCATCCACAGCCCTTGCTCGCCGTCGGAGACGACGTCGACCGAGTACCCCTCCGCCTCCAGCCCGCGCTTGACGTAGGCGGCGAGCCGAACCTCATCCTCCACTACCAGGATGCGCATACCCTCATTCTGCCCGAGTTTGGTGAGAGCGCTCCGGCCACGGCGGTTCGTCGATAAAAGGGCCGCCCCGGGGAGGCGCTTCAGGTGCGCTTGGCACGCCGCTGGCGGACGGCTTCGAACAGGACGATGCCGGCCGAGACCGATGCGTTCAGGCTGTCGATGGTTCCCGTCATCGGGATGAGTATTTGCGAAAAGCCGAACCAGGCGCCGGTGAGGCCGCTCGACTCGCTTCCGACGACCAGGGCGGTCGGCCCGGTGAGGTCGACATCGGAGTACGCCTGGACGGCTGCCGGCGTGGTGGCATAGACGTTGATGCGGTGGGCGGCCAGCCACTCGAGCGTTTCTGTGGTGGAGGCCACGGCCACCGGCGTCGTGAACAGCGTCCCCATCGAGGCGCGGATCACGTTGGAGTTGAACAAATCGGTTGTCGGGTCGGCGACGACCACGGAGGCGCCCGCCGCGTTGGCGCTGCGAATCATGCCACCCAGGTTTCCGGGCTTTTCGATCGACTCGACTATGAGCACCAATGCATCGTCGGTGGGGATCGCCCCGATCGGCGCCTCCCATTGCGGTAGCACGGCGACGAACCCGCTCGGATTCCCCCGCAGTGAGACCTTCTCGAGCACGGGAGGCGATACCGACGTGATCGGGATGTCCGCCCGGCTGCGGAGCCGGTCGTACACCCGCCTTCCGTGATCGGTCAGCAGGCTCTCACACACGTAGGCCTCTCGCACCGCGTGGCCGTGCAGGGCGCTTTCCAGCTCACGTTCCCCCTCGACGACAAACAGCCCGGTGGCGTCGCGCTCGCGCCGCTTGCGCAGCTTGACGAGCGCTTTGACCCGGGAGTTCGTCGTGCTTTCGATGTCAGCCATCGAGCCGACTCACCGGGCCGATCGTCCGCCACATGAGGACATGGGGCCCGGTGTTCTCTTCCAGCCATTCGGGACCCGTCGGCGTGAACCCGGCTGCCAGGTAGAAGGTGATTGCCCCGGTGCGGGCGTGGCACCACAGCTCGTTGCCGCCGGCGCGGGCCGCGTGCCGGACGCATTCTGCGAGCAAGCCGGTTCCAACGCCTCTCCGCCGGTACGCCGGGTCCACCGCCAGGGCGACGAGCCGCCACTGGTGGCCGGCCGGGCTGCCGCCACGCGCCTCCGGGAAGACGAGCGCCGTTCCCACCATCCGGCCATCGAGCATGGCCGCGAAGGCGCCGGTCTCGGGCAGCTGCTCGTAGGGGTGAGCCAGCTCGTCGAGCGTCTGGTGGGGTCGGAGAACCTGCTGCCGCAGGGGGCGGGTTGCCTCGGGGGGTACCGGTTCTACCTGGAGCATCACGGCAGGGTACCTGCCGACGCGGTCGGCGCCCCGGGTGAAACGAGGCGGTTCGATCCACCCCGCGAGGTCGTCGGCATCCTTGACATCGAACATATGTTCGACCTAGTGTCGAGTCCCCGACCAGACAGGTACCCGTGACGCGTGTACAGCGGACGTTCGATGACATGGGCGTGCATCTCTCCGACGTTACCTTCTGTGTGCTCGACCTCGAGACCACCGGCGGCTCGGCCGCCGAGTGTGCCATCACCGAGATCGGCGCCCTGCGGTTTCGTGGGGGCGAGCCGGACGGCACATTCCAGACGCTGGTCAACCCGGGTGCCCCCATCCCCCCGTTCATCACGGTCATGACCGGCATCACTCAGGCGATGGTCATCGAGGCGCCCCCCGTCGACGAGGCGCTCCCCGCCTTCCTCGAGTTTCTCGGCGATGCCGTCATCGTCGGCCACAACGTTCGCTTCGACATCTCCTTCCTCAATGCCGCCGCCGAACGGCTCGGCTACGGCCGGCTGACCAACCGTTCAACAGACACATACACTCTGGCCCGGCGCCTCTGCCGCAACGAGATTCGAAACCTCAAACTGCAGACGCTGGCCGCCCACTTTCGATCTCCCACCACGCCGACCCACCGGGCTTTCGACGACGCCGCCGCCACCGCCCACGTCTTCTGGGCTCTGCTGGAGCGGGCCGGCACCATCGGTGTCACCCACCTCGACGATCTCCTGGCGTTGAAGACGGCCCGGGGTGCACCCAACTACCAGAAGATCGGGCTGACCGACTCCCTCCCTCGCCGGCCCGGCGTGTACCTCTTCAAGGACCGCACCGGACACGTCATCTACGTGGGAAAGGCCAAGAACCTTCGGAGCCGCGTCCGGACCTACTTCTACGGCGACGAGCGCCGCAGCATCCACACGATGCTGCGCGAGCTGGAGAGCATGGAGCATCATGTATGCGCCAACGAGCTCGAGGCCGAGATAGCCGAGATCCGGCTCATCGCGGCTCATACCCCTCGCCACAACCGCCGCTCCAAGCCCCCCAAGTCCCAGCACTGGGTCAAGCTCACTTCCGAGGCATATCCGCGACTGTCGCTGGTCCGGACCCAGAAGGATGACGGCGGCGCCTACCTCGGCCCGTTCCGGAGCCGCAAAGCTGCTGAGCTCGTCATGACCGCCATCTGGGATGCCGTACCCATCCGGCGCTGCCGGGGACCGGCAGGAAAGCGCCGGGCCCGCTGCGCGTTCGACCAGCTCGGCGTTTCGGTGTGCCCGTGCGCCGGTGACGTGAGCGAAGCCGACTACCGCCTCATCGTCGAACGCGTGAAAGAAGGCTTCGACGGCGACCCGGCGGTGCTGCTCGAGCCCCTCATCGACCGAATGGCCACCCACGCCAGGGCCGAGCGCTACGAAGAAGCCGGATGGGCGCGCGACCGGTACCGGGCGCTGGCGCGGGCGCTCGAGCGACGCCGATCGTGGCAGGTTCTCCAGCAGGCCGGCATGCTGTGGGCCGAGACCCCGGCAGGCGACGGCGCCCTCATCGAACGCGGCCGCTTGACGGCCGCCTGGGCCGCCGGGGATCAGCCACCCCTGCTCGCCCCCGCCGCTCTCGACGACCCGGCGCCCGAGACCCCACCGACCGTTGCGGCAGCCGAGGAGGCTCACATCGTGTGGAGGTGGCTCGAAACCAGCCAGGCGCGCGTCGTCGACTGTTCGGCACCCTTCAGCCTCCCCGTCCATCCGATCCGGGCTCTTCGGCGCCTGGACGCGGCCTAGCCGGCCGGTGCGGAAGTCACGGCGAGCTGTCGGCCGAGAGGGGAAACGGTGGGCGGCCCTAAACTCGACCCGCATGAAGTTCCTCATCCGGCCGGGCAGCGATCCATTCGCCCGGGCCGACGCCACGCTCCTCAGCGCCATGGGTCTGCCGGGGGGAGGAGTTGTGAGAGTCGGCATGACTCACGTCCTCATCCGGCCCGGCGAGGTGACCGATCCGAGCGCCCTGATGCTGGGAGAGCGGACCATGGCCAACGCCGGAATCGGGGCCGGGGAAACCGTCGACGTCAAGCGCGTCATCCTTCCCCAGGCGCAGCGAGTGGTGCTGGCTGGCGACGAGCCTGCGCTCGAGCCCCGTCATGCCGCCCGGGCGCTCCAGGGCATTCCCGTCACGGTGGGCGACACCGTCGCGATCGACCCGTCGTACGGCTCCACCGAGAAGGCCGAGCCGATCGAGGCCAGGGTCGTCGGAGTCATTCCCGAGCCCGCCGGAACGGTGGGCAGCGGCAGCGTCGTGGGCTGGGAGGGCGACATGCCGCCCTCCGCCCCGGTTGCTCAGCCGGAGGGCCGGCCCGCCGGAGAGGCTCCTACCACGGCCGACGCCCTGCTCACCGGGCTCGACACCGAGCTCGAGACCCTGGCCGGATGGCTCGCCTTGCTCACCTCCCCGGGCAACCTTCCCGCCACGTGGGGGCTGCCGTCGGTGGCAGGCGTTGTCCTCGAGGGGCCCTCGGGTGTTGGTAAATCCGAGCTCGTGAATGCCGCCGCAGCCGCGGCCGGCGCCGCCGTCAACGAGATCTCCCTCGAGCTGGTGTTCAAGCCCGAGAAGCTGCTCGACCTGGTGGAAAAGGGGGTGAAGGGCTCCTCGGGGCCCACGGTCATCTTCCTCGATCGCCTCGATGCGGTTGCCGGTGACGAGGGCATGTTCCGCAACCAGATGGGGGCAATCCTGCGCTGGTTCCTGGACGCCGTCGCCGAGAAGCCCGGCCTGGCCTGCGTCCTCGGCGTATCTTCACTCGAGGCCCTCGACGACGCCGTCGCCACCTCTCCCCTGCTCCCGCGCAAGCTCACCATCCCGCCGCCCGACCTGGAGCGCCGCCGGCTGCTCTTCGAAGCCGCCCTGCAGCGCGTGCCTACCGACGAGGTGGCGTACGACGTGCTGGCCGCCAAGTCGGCCGGCTTCTCGGGAGCCGACGTGATCGCGGCGGTGGTTCATGCCTCGGCGATGGTGGTGCGGGGCGGCGGCAAGGCAACCACCGAGACCCTGCTGGAAGCCATCGGGGGGACCACCCCGTCGCTCGGCTCGGTCTCGCTCGGTGAAATGCCCTCATACGGCTTCGAACGGGTGGCCAACCTCGAGGACGTGAAGCAGCGGCTGACCGAGGCCGTCATCTGGCCGATCCAGGACCCGGACCGCTTCACGACCATGGGAATCGAGCCTCCCCGCGGAATCCTGCTGCACGGCCCACCCGGCACCGGCAAGACCTACGTCACCCGCGCCCTCGCCCACGAGGCCGGCGCCGCCTTCTTCTCGGTCAAGGGTGCCGAGCTGCTCGACAAGTTCGTCGGCGAGTCCGAGCGAGGCGTGCGAGAGCTGTTCGCCCGGGCCCGATCGGTCGCTCCCTCGATCATCTTCTTCGACGAGTTCGATGCGCTCGCTCCGGTCAGGGGAAACTCGAACAACTCCGTCACCGATTCGGTGGTGGCTGCCCTCCTGACCGAGATCGACGGCGTCTCCGACCGGGGCGACGTGGTGGTGATCGGGGCAACCAACCGCAAAGACCTCATCGACCCTGCCCTCCTGCGAGGTGGACGGCTCGAAACCCACATCCTGCTCGACCTCCCGCCCAAGCAGTCTCGGCTCGCCTTGCTCGAAATCACCGATGTGCCCTTTGCCGCCGACGTCGACCTGGATCAGCTCGCAGACATCACCGACGGCCTCTCCTTCGCCGACCTGACGAGCCTGCTGCGCGAAGCGGCTCTCAACGTGCTCCGTCAGGAACGCGACGCGCTCGAAGTGACGTGGGCCGACCTCGAGCAGGCGCTGCGCCGCTTCGACAGAGAGGTTGCCTAGCGGGCTTCGGGTTGGCCGGCCGGCACGGGCCCCGGGCCGGGACACGGCGCCGATTAGATTCCCAGCATGCGAGTGACGATCGAGGCCATCGCGGAGCGCATCCGGAGCAGCTTCTTCTTCGTGCCGATGCTGTTCGTGATCGCCGGCGTCGTGCTCGGTGAGCTGGGTGTGACCCTCGACGAGGCTATCGGGCACGAGAAGGGAAGGCTGCCGCTTCGCTTCACCTCCACCGTCGACAGCGGGAGGCTCGTGCTCAGCGTTGTCGCCGGCGCGACCATCACTTTCGCCTCGATCGCATTCTCGGTCAGCCTGCTGATCATTTCACTGACCTCGAGCCAGTACTCACCACGAGTGGTCCACGGGCTGTTCCGAGACCGCTTCAACAAGCGGGTCATCGGTCTGGTGGTGGGGACCTTCGCCTACTGCCTGGTCGTCATCCGGTCGGTGCGAGGCCCGCTCGAGGAAGGGGGCACTCCTCTCATCCCGAGCCTGTCGGTGGCGTTTGCGGTGTTCCTCGGGTTGGCGGCGATCCTCTCGATCGTTGCGTTCATCAACCACAGCGCCCACTCGATGGACATCTCGAAGATCCTGCATCGGATAACGGCTGAGACCAACCTCCAGGCGGAACGGCTGTGGATCGAGCCGGGAGAGGGAGACGAGCCGGACGAGGCCGACGCCATCGACGCTCCCAAGGGTGAGGGATTCGTCGTGACCTTCGGTCAGGATGGGTGGCTCCAGCAGCTGGACGAAGACGCGCTGCTGGCAGCGGCGGCGCCGGACGGGATAATTCGGATCGACACCCGGGTGGGGCGCTACGCGATGGCGCATGCACCGCTCTGCACCATCTGGCCCGTACCAGAAGACCCGGACGAAGCGTGCCGTCTCGCTCGCCAGGCAACGGAGATCGGCGAAGCCCGCACGATGCAGCAGGACGTCACCTACGGCGTTCGCCAGCTCGCCGATATCGCCCTCAAGGCCCTCTCGCCCGGGGTAAACGATCCCACCACGGCCCAGGACGCCATCTTCCACCTGGGCAGTGTGGCTTCAGAGTTGTTGCGACGCCGGCCTCCCTGGTCTCAGCGGACGGTATCGGGCAATCGGACCGTGCTCGACCCGCATCGGGTCGTCTACGAAGACATCGTTTCGATCGCGTTCGACGAAGTCCGCCTCGCCGCTCACGGCCAGCCCGCCGTCCAGATGTATCTGCTGGAGGTGCTCAGTCTCCTCGACACGACGTTGTCGCTCCCGCCCGACGACGATCGTGCCCAACTGGTGCGCCGACAGGCCGATCTCATCCTCGAGGGCAGCCGCGACGACCGGGTGCTCGCAAGCGACCGGAGCCGGGTCGAGGAGGCATACCACCGGCGCTTCGGCTCCGATGATTCGGCGTGACCAACCCGGCCACCGGGCAGCGCGGGGCTAGGACTCTGTGATCGTCACCGATTCGATAACGGCATCCTCACGCGGCCGATCAGCGTGATCGGTGTCGCTGGCAGCGATCGCATCCACCACATCCATCCCGGAGGTCACGGCCCCGAAGATGGTGTAGGCATGGGGAAGCCCCACATCGGAATGGCAGATGAAGAACTGCGACCCGTTGGTGTTCGGGCCGGCGTTGGCCATGGCCACCGTGCCGCGGGCATAGCCCGGCGACCCTTCGAGCTCGTCGCGGAACTGATAGCCGGGGCCGCCGCGCCCGGTGCCGGTGGGATCTCCCCCCTGAATCATGAAGCCCGAGATCACGCGATGGAAGATGACCCCGTCGTAGAACCCCTCGCGGGCGAGGAACACGAAGTTGTTGACGGTTTGGGGGGAGCGGTCCGGCTGGAGCTCAATAGCCACTTCGCCGTGATTCGTGTGCAGGGTCGCCGAGTACCCCTTTGAGAGATCGATGGTCAGTTCCGGTGCTGTGTCGTATTGCTGGGACATGTCATACCTCTGGTCTTGGTCGAGGACACCCTAGAGCGGGGCCCGGGATCTCTCGAACACCGCTCGCAGTGCCCGGCCCGCGCCTGGCGAGCAGAACACCGCAAAGACACTCAGGGTGGTGGCCGTCTTCGCCGAAAAAGAGACCATGCATGTGGCTCACTCGTTGACGGAGCGAACGCTCGACGTCGTGCGCGACGACAGTCGCGCCC
>JBFKDW010000048.1:0-22212 GCA_041619515.1 Acidimicrobiia bacterium | reverse complement strand
GTGATCAGGGACATGAGCAGGAGGATAGGAGCACCCACCCAACAGCCGTTCCCGGACAGGGTGGCAAGCCCGGACGGCTCTGCCCGGCGACGATCACTTCCCTCCAGCGAGGAGAGAGGCCGCCTTCAATCGATGTGGTCAGCCGTCTCCGGCGTCTTCGGTCCGCTGGGGATGGATGCGGGTCGTGGTACCCACCAGCGACTCACCGGTTCCCGCCCCGTAGCGGACCTGGATCATCTCGGCCAGGATCGAGATCGCCGTTTCACCGGGCTGTTCGGCGCCGATGTCGAGACCGACCGGGCCATGGATGCGGCCGATGTGCTCGTCGGAGTACCCCATCGCCTTGAGCTTGTCGACCCGCTTGGCGGAGGTGCGGCGGCTTCCCATGGCACCGATGTATTTGACCGGGCTGTCCAGCACCCAGGGAAGCACGGGATCCTCGAAGCGGGCGTCGTGACTGAGCAGCACGACGTAGGTCCGCCTATCCAGTTTGATCTGATCCTTCAGCTCGTCGGGCCAGCCGACGAGCACCCGATCGGCATCCGGGAACCGCTCGGGGGTCGTGAAGACGGGACGGGCGTCGCTGACGGTGACGTGAAAGCCCAGGTGCTTGGCGATCGTCGCCAGTGATTGGGCAGTGTGGACGGCGCCGAACACAACCAGGTGAGGTGGAGGGGCAACCGTTTCGATGAATACCTCCGTCGCCCCGTAGGTGAGCGTGCGATTCTGCTCGTGTCCCATGAGCGCCTTGGCGTCGGCGAGGACATCGGCGGCCACCTCGGAGGGCAACTCGCCCGCGACGTACCCGGCGTCGAAATCGATGACCGCTTTGGCGCCAATTGCGGGACCTGCCACCACAGTGGCAACGGCGCCGAGCCGCTCCTCGGCAACCAGCCGTTCGACCGCCTCGACTACCACCGCTCGACCAGCACCTGGATGGTTCCGCCGCAGGCCAGGCCCACCTCGAAGGCATCCTCGTCGGCGATTCCATAGGTGACCAATCGAGGCTCTCCGGATTCCAGCACCTGTTGGGCGTGGAGGAACACGTCGTTTTCGACGCAACCCCCGGAAACCGATCCCTCCATGTCGCCGGCCGAAGACACGAGGAACTTGGCTCCCTCGGGCCGGGGGGCCGAGCCCTGCACGCGCACAACGGTCGCAACGGCCACGCCCTTGCCGTCGGCCTTCCACTTCTCGTACGTTCCCAGTGCTTCCTTCATCTTCGTGCCAACTCCTTGCGCTTCGGGATCGACTCTAGGAGGCGGACGACGGCTGTGAGGTCTGCCAGGTTGCCGACGGGCATGAAGTCGTCGACGAACGGCAGCACCGCCTGCATGCCGCGGGTCTGCGGCTCGAATCCGGCCCTGCCGGCCAATGGATTGAGCCACACCACCCGGTGAACGCTCCGGGCGAACGTCGCAAACTCCTTGCGCAGCCTGGCCGGATCTCCTCGATCCCAGCCGTCTGAAATCACGACCGCCACCGGGCCGCCCCTGGTCACCCGCCGGCTCCACGTGCGATTGAACTCGGCAAATGCATCACCGATGAGGGTGCCGCTGGACCAGTCGTGCACGACCATTCCTACCTGGGAGAGGGCCACACGCGGATCGCGGTGGCGCAGTTCCCGGGTGATGCGGGACAGGCCGGTCGAGAACACGAACGCCTCGACCCTGCCGAGGCGGCCGCGAGCTGCATGGATGAAATAGAGCAGCATCTCGGTGTAGCGCTCCATGGAGCCACTGATGTCGGCGATCACCACCAGCGGGCGCCGGCGCGGCCGGGGGGCGTTCATCTCGAGGAGCATCAAATCGCGCGCCGGCCCGGTCATCTTGCGCAGAGTCCGGCGCAGATCGGGCCGGGCTCCCTTGGACGATGGTGCCCACCGCCGCGAGAGGGCATCGGCGGGCCGCCACACCATACGGGCGATCAGACGCTGTACCTCGGCGTGCTCTGCGGATGTCAGCTCGGAGAAATCACGGGTGGCGAGACGCTCGACCGCACTGGCCCCGACCTGGTCGCTCACCTCCGACATGTCCTGGTCCCCCACGTCAGCCGTGACCGCAGTTGGGGCGATGATGTGCACTTTCGGACCGCGGGGATGGACCTCCAGTTCTATCGGGTCGATGGGAGTGACGCGGCGCCGACCGGTTCCGAAGAAGAGATCGAACGCGGCATCGAAGACCGGGATCTCCTCGGGCCTCGAGACGGTGACCGCCTGGAATGCGTAGTAGGCGTCCTCCCGGTTCTCCAACCCGACGGCGCCGGCGGCCTCGATGAGATCAGTCGTGGTGTCGGGAACCACCCGCAAGCCCTTGGCACGCAAGTAGCGGGTGAAGTGAACGAGGTTGTGAGTCAGCGGCTCGGCCATTCAACCGCCTTTCCGGGCCGGCGGGGAGCCGTCACGCCCGCCCCCCTCCCGGCTGCGCCGGACTCCCCCCTCCGGGGGGAGAGACCAACCGTAATCCTTTCCCTTCCCCCGGAGGGGAAGGTAGCCGTGACAACCCAAACACGCACGCGCCGGCTACCCCGCCGGGGCCAGCAGCTCTTCGACACCCCCGGAACGCAATCGCTCGATGTCCTCCTGGTATTTGAGGATCACCCCCAGGGTGTCATCTGCGGCCTCGGGCGACAGGCGGGTGGTGCCGAGCACTGCGAGGGCGGCCGCCCAGTCGAGGGTCTCGGCCACCCCGGGCGGCTTGAAGAGGTCCATCGACCGGAGCTTCTCCATGGCCCGGGCGAGGTCGCCGGCCAGCTCCTCTGGGACGTCGGGGATCTTGCGGAGCACGATCTCGACCTCCCGGTCGAAGTCGGGATAGTCGATCCAGTGGTAGATGCAGCGGCGCTTCAGAGCGTCGTGGATCTCGCGGGTCCGGTTGGAGGTGAGGATGACCACCGGCGGTCGGTCGGCGGCGATGGTCCCGATCTCGGGGATGGTGACCTGGAAGTCGCTCAGCATCTCGAGGAGATAGGCCTCGAACTCCTCGTCGGCCCGGTCCAGCTCGTCGATGAGCAAGACGGGTCGCTCCCCCTTGGCAGTCGCCTCCACCGCCTGGAGCAGCGGGCGGGCGACCAGATAGTCGCGGCTCATGATGTCGTGCACGTCGGCGTGGGCGCCCTCCCCCCTGGCCTCGATGAGGCGGATGGCGAGCATCTGGCGGGGGTAGTCCCACTCGTATACGGCATGGCCGACGTCGAGCCCCTCGTAGCACTGAAGCCGGATGAGGGGCGTCCCGAGGATGGTGGCGAGCACCTTGGCCACTTCGGTCTTGCCGACACCAGCCTCACCTTCCAGGAAAAGCGGCTTCCCGAGCTGGAGAGCAAGATGGACGGCGACGCCGAGCGAGCGCTCGGCTACGTAGCGCTCAGCCGCCAGAGCCTCGAGGACCTCGTCGACGTTGTTGATTGTGCGTGACATCGCACTGCAACTTAGTCCTCGCTATGCCGAGGCGTTCCCGAATGCGTCGGCGAGCGCCCGCTTTGTCAGCACCGAGGCCAGGTGGACCCGGAACTCGCCGGAGGCGTAGAGGTCGCCGATCGGGTTGGCCAGATCTCCGGCCACGGTGGCCGCAGCCGCCGCAATCGCGTCGCCCGTCGGCGCCTGGCCAACGAGCGCAGCTTCCGCGGCCGCGGCCCGCTCGGGCTTGCCGGTCACCCCACCGATGCCGATGGCGGCCGCGGTGCAGGAACCGCCGTCAACCGTCACAATCGCAGCTACGCCGACCACCGCATAGCTGGATGCCGGATGCCGGTGTTTCACGTAGGCGGAACCTTGGCCGGCACGCATGACCGGGACTTCCACCGCAGTCACCAGTTCGCCGGCCGCCAGGCCGGTCGTGAAGATGTCCACGAAGAAGTCATCGGCCGAAATCGACCGTTCCGCCCCGCCTGGACCCGTCACGTGGATGGTGGCTCCGATCGTCCGCATGAGTGTCGGATAATCGGCCGCCGGATCAGCATGAGCCAGGCTTCCACCGATGGTCCCGCGGTTGCGCACCTGCGGATCGCCGATATGGGAAGCGACCTCCGACAAGATCGGGCAGTCGGCCCTCGCCACCTCAGACGCCGCCACCGCTGCGTGGGTGGCGAGTGCCCCGATCATCAGCGAATCGCCGCTGCGAGTGATCTCCCCGAGACCCGGAATACGCCCCAGGTCGACGAGGGCAGCCGGGTTGGCGACCCGCAGCTTCATCGCCGGCAGCAAGCTGTGCCCCCCGGCAATCGGCCGAGCGCCTTCAACGGAGGTGAGGAGATCGACCGCCTCGCCGACCGTGTCGGGCCGGTAATAATCAAACGGCGCGGTTTGCATCAGTTGCCTCCTTGCTGCGCCTCGCGCATAGCTCGCCACAGCCGTTCGGGAGTCAGCGGCATGTGCACCTGCTTGACCCCCAGTGGCGCCAGAGCGTCCATCACGGCGTTGTACACGGTCGGGGTCGATCCGATGGTCCCGGTCTCACCGACACCCTTCACGCCAAGCGGGTTGACCGGAGTGGGCGTCTCGGTCTTGCCGAGCTCGAACTTGGGCAGGAACTCGGCCTTGGGGATGGCGTAGTCCATCAGCGAGCCGGTCAGCAGGTTGCCGTCGTCGTCATAGTGGGCGCCCTCCCACAACACCTGGGCGGCGCCCTGCACGATGCCGCCGTGGATCTGACCCTCCACGATCATCGGGTTGATGATCGGACCACAGTCGTCGACGGCCACGTACCGCTGGAACTCGATCTCACCGGTCTCTGGATCGACTTCGACCTGGGCGATATGGGTTCCGAACGGGTAGACGAAGTTGGACGGGTTGAAGAACGACGAAGCCTCAAACCCGGGATCGACGCCCTCGGGCATGTTCCAGGCGGTGTTGGCGGCCAGGACGATGTCCTGGATGGACAGTCCCTCCTCCCGCGAGCCCTTGACCGAGAACACACCGTCGTGGAACTCCACGTCGGCTTCAGCCGCCTCCAGCAAGTGGGCGGCGATCTTGATGCCTTTCTCCTTGAGCTCCTCGATTGCCCCCATGATGGCGCCGCTCGCCACCGGCGTGGTTCGGCTCCCGTAGGTGCCCCAGCCCATCGGGGTCTGGTCGGTATCTCCGTATATGACCTCGACGTCTTCGGTGGCCACGCCCAGCTGGTCGGACACGATCTGGGCGAAGGTGGTTGCTTCTCCCTGACCGTGCGGGCTGACGCCCACCATGAGGTGCACCTTCCCCGAGGGATGGAATCGCACGATGGCGCTCTCCCACAGGCCGCCGCCGAAGCCGACGGCACCGGCTACCTCTGAGGGCCCCAGCCCACAGATCTCGGTGTAGGTCACAACGCCGATCCCCACCAGCCGGCCCTTGGCGCGAGCTTCGGCCTGCTGTTTGCGAGCTTCCTCGTAGCCGAACATCTCGAGAGCCTGATCGAGCGCCGGCTCGTAGTTGCCGGTGTCGTAGATCAGGCCGGTGGCAACCTCGTGCCCTTCGGTGAACGGCTCGATGAGGTTCTTGCGGCGGATATCTACTGGATCCATCGACAGCTCTCGTGCCACCAGATCCACCAGCCGCTCCACCATGAAGGTGGCTTCGGGCCGCCCGGCACCGCGATAGGCGTCGACGGGAGTGGTGTTGGTGAACACCCCGTAGACGTCCTCGTGAATCGCCGGGATGTTGTAGGCCCCCGAAAGCATGAGCCCATGGAGGATCGTCGGGACCCCCGTGGACGCCGTGGACAGGTAGGCCCCGAGATTGGCCCAGGTCTTGGCCCGCAGCCCGAGGATCGTGCCGTCGCTCTTGGCCGCCATCTCGACCTCTTCCACGTGGTCGCGGCCGTGGATGGTGGCCAGGTAGTTCTCGCTGCGGGTCTCAGTCCATTTGACCGGCCGATCGAGCTTCTGCGAGGCGAAGATCACCATGCTGTCTTCCGGATAGTGGGGGATCTTGGAGCCGAATCCGCCACCGACGTCGGGAGCCACTACCCGGATCTTGTGCTCAGGGATGCCGGTGTCGAGTGACAGGAGGAAGCGGGCAATGTGCGGGTTCTGGCTGGTGACCCACAATGTCACCGACTCCATGGAAGAATCCCAGTCGGCAAGGGCCGCCCGGGGTTCCATGGCGGTCGGGATGAGCCGCTGGTTGAGAATGGTCTCGCCGACCACCACGTCGGCTTCGCTGAAAGCAGCCTCGACGTCCCCGCCGCTCACCGTCCAGTGGAAGCACTGGTTGCCGGGCACATCGTCGTGTACGAGGGGGGCACCGTCTTCGGTGGCAGCCTTGGCGTTGACGACGACGCCGAGGGTTTCGTAGTCGACGTCGACGGCATAGGCCGCGTCCCGGGCCTGTGGCTCCGACTCGGCCAGCACGATGGCGACGGCATCTCCGACGTAGCGGACGGTATCGATGGCGATAGGCGGATGCTCGGGCGTTCGCGTGTCGCTGTCCGGCACCACCCAGGCACAGGGGATGCCGCCGAAGCCCGCCGCCGCCATGTCGGCCCCGGTGTAGACCGCCAGCACTCCGGGCATGCCGACGGCGGCCGAGGCATCGACGCGCTTGACCAGGGCGTGAGCGTATGGGGACCGCACCACCACCATATGAGCCATGCCCGGCCGGGACAGGTTGTCGGTGAACCGGCCCTTCCCCGTGATCAAACGGGGGTCTTCCAGCCGGAGAACGGACGAGCCGAATGCTCGTTGTGTGGCAGTCATGCGCGGCTCCTTTCCCGAGCCCGGCGTTCTGCTTCGCGCAGCGTGATCTTGTGCTCGGCCGGCTCCATCTCCCACGGGCTGTGAGGATCGAACCGGCGGGCGGCCTCGGCGACGGCTCGTACGATGTTCTCGTACCCGGTGCACCGGCACAGGTTCCCTTCCAGGCCGTGGCGTATGTCGTCTTCTTCGATGTCGGGATGGGACTCGACCAGCTTGACGGCTGTCATGATCATTCCCGATGTGCAGAAGCCGCATTGCAGCCCGTGCTTCTCGGTGAACGTCTTCTGCATCTCGTGAAGCTCGCCGTTGACGGCGAGACCTTCAATGGTGGTGACCGAGGCGCCGTCGGCCTGCACTGCCAGGACCGTGCAGGATTTGACTGCCGCCCCGTCCAGGTGCACGGTGCAGGCGCCGCACTGGCTGGTGTCACATCCGACGTTGGTGCCCGTCAGGCCGACGTGTTCTCGGATGAAATCGACGAGCATCGTCCGGGCCTCGATGTCGCGTTTGTGGGCGGTCCCGTTGACCGTGATTGATATTTCCACTGCTCTCCTCTCTAGCGACGAACCGGTTCGGCGGCTGGGGCGCTTGGTGCCATCGTCTCCTCCGGGTGTTCTTCGGCCGAGACTACGCGCGCCGCCGACGGCGTGTCGCCGAGACCGGTGGCGGCGAACCTCCCAGCGTTGGAACTGCGCGTCAACGAGCCGCTGCTCGATCTGCGCCACTATGGCTCAGGTCGCGAAATTCATTACTGGGTCGGCGGACCATGGGGTTCCGCAGCCGATTAGTGTCGGAAACAGCCGTTGGCCACGGGAGCCCGCATGTCGAAGGAGCGACAGTTGATCGCTCGTTTCGTGTGTCTCCGTTGTGTCCCTCCGAGGAGGATTGATGTTTCCACCCGCGTTTGAATACTCCGCACCAACCACCGTCGAGGAGGTTCTGGCCACGCTGGCCCGGGAGGGGGAAGGCTCCCGTGTCCTGGCCGGAGGCCAGAGCCTCATTCCCATGATGAAACTGCGGCTGGCATCCCCCGCCTTTTTGGTCGACATCAACAACGTCCAGGGACTGGATCACATCGAGGCTGCCAACGGATACATTCGGATCGGAGCACTGGTCCGCCACCGCGACATAGTGAACTCCGAGCTGATCGGCACCACCAACCATGCGATGGCGTCTGCCGCCCCCTGGATCGCCGACCCGCTCGTGCGCAACCGCGGAACGCTGTGCGGCTCGGTCGCTCACTGCGATCCCGAGGGGGATTGGAACTCGGTGATGCTGGCCGCCCGGGCCGAGGTGGTGGCTCGATCGGCCGGCGGCGAGCGGGTGATACCGATCGACGACTTCATCGTCGATTTCTTCACCAACTCGCTGCAGCCGGGAGAGATCGTCGAAGAAGTCCGGGTGCCGAAATACTCGGGCAAGGGTGGAGGCGCCTACCTCAAGCTGGAGCGCAAGATCGGCGATTACGCCACGGTGGCGGTGGCAAGCCAGCTCGAGCTGGACGACGCCGGCAAGATCGCCAAAGCGGGCATCGCCCTCACTGCGGTCAACAACAAGAACACCCGGGCGAGCGCCGCCGAGGACGTGTTGGTCGGCGAAACCCCGTCCGACGAGCTCTTCCGCGAAGCCGGTGAGCTGGCCGCTCAGGCCGCCAACCCGGAGACGAACGTGCGCGGCACGGCCGAATGGAAACGCGAGATCGTCAGGGTCTACACCAGACGGGGCCTGGAAACGGCTCTGGCACAGGCACAGGGATAGGAGAGCAGATGCAGATCAACGTGACCCTCAACGGGACATCACGCACCGACGAAGTGGAGCCTCGCCAGTTGCTCGTCGACTACATCCGGGGCACCGGAAACACCGGTACCCATATCGGCTGCGACACCACCAGCTGCGGAGCGTGCACGGTACTGGTCGACGGCACGCCCATGAAAACGTGCACCATGTTCGCCGTCCAGGCAAACGGGAAATCTCTGACGACGGTCGAGGGCCTCAAGCAGGACGGAGCGTTGCACCCGATCCAGGCTGCCTTCAAGGAGAAGCACGGCCTGCAATGCGGGTTCTGTACCCCGGGGATGATGCTCACCGGAGCGGCTCTGCTGGAGGAGAACCCGGAACCATCCGAGGACGACGTGCGCTGGGCGATCAGCGGCAACCTCTGCCGCTGCACCGGGTATGTCAACATCGTCAAGGCCGTGCAGCACGCCGGCGACCTGATCCGCGAGAGCTGAGGAGACCACGATGACAACCACCGCAGATCAGAGCCACCACCTCAACACACCGCCGGAGATCGGCGGCATCGGCCATAACGTCCGGCGCCACGAGGACGCCCGCTTCATCCAGGGAGCCGGCAACTACCTGGATGACGTCGAGCTGCCGGGGATGCTGCATATGGCCATCCTCCGCAGCCCGGTTGCCCACGCCAAGATCCTCTCGATCGATACCTCGGAAGCTGCCGCGTTGGATGGCGTCGTGGCCGTGGTGACCGGCGAGCTGATGGCCGAGCACAACCTGGCCTGGATGCCCACCCTGTCCGGCGACACGCAGGCAGTGCTGGCCACCGACAAGGTGAGGTTCCAGGGCCAGGAAGTAGCGGCCGTGATCGCCACCGACCCGTACGTGGCCCGTGACGCGCTCGGGCTGATATTCGTCGATTACGAGGAGCTGCCTGCGATCACCAGCCCGCAGCAGGCGATGGCGGAAGGGGCCGCCCTCATCCGCGATGACAAGGAAGGCCAGGCCGACAACCTCGCCTACGAGTGGGAGTCGGGCGACAAGGATCTCACCGACCGGGCCTTCGCCGAGGCCGACAGGATCGTCACTCTCGAGACCCACTACCCCCGATCGCATCCATCGCCGCTCGAGACGTGCGGGGCGGTGGCAGACGTGAACCCCGCCACCGGGGAGGCCACCATCTACCTGACGTCCCAGGCGCCCCACGCCCACCGCACGGTGTTCGCGCTCGTGGCGGGCCTGCCCGAACAGAACATCCGCATCATCAGTCCCGACATCGGCGGCGGCTTCGGTAACAAGGTCCCGGTCTACCCCGGCTACGTGGTGGCGACCGCAGCCTCTCTGCTGATCGGGAAACCGGTCAAGTGGGTCGAATCACGGACTGAGAACCTCATCTCGACCGGGTTTGCCCGCGACTACCACATGAAGGGCGAGCTGGCACTGAACGGCGAAGGTCGGATCCTCGGGCTGCGGACCGAGATCTGGTCGGACCAGGGAGCCTTCTACGCCGATGCCCAGCCCACCAAGTTCCGGGCCGGGTTGTTCCACATCGTGACCGGCTCCTACGACTATCCGGCCGCTCATGTGGTGGCGCGCGGCGCGTATACGAACAAGGCCCCCGGCGGGGTCGCCTACCGGTGCTCGTTCCGGGTCACCGAGGCCTCCTATCTCATCGAGCGACTCGTCCAGAACGCCGCCTACGAGATCGGGATGGATCCGGCCGAGTTCCGGGCGATGAACTTCATCAAGCCGGAGCAATTCCCGTACCACTCGCCCACCGGGTTTGTCTACGACTCCGGCGATTACGAGGGGGCGATGCGCAAGGCGCTCGGCATCGTCGACTACGAGTCCCTCCGCGCCGAACAGGCAACCGCCCGGGCCGAGGGTCGGCTCATTGGGATCGGCATGGCCAGCTTCACCGAGGTAGTGGGTGCCGGCAACTCAGCGGAATACGACATCCTCGGGCTGAAGATGTTCGATTCCGCCGAATTGCGAGTGCATCCCACCGGCAAGGCGATCCTCAAGCTGGGCGTGAAGAGCCAAGGTCAGGGGCACGAGACGACATTCGCCCAGATCGTGGCCGAGGAGCTCGGCATCCCGAGTGGTGACGTCAAGGTCGTCGAAGGCGACACAGACAACACGCCCTACGGCCTCGGCACCTATGCCAGCCGGAGCACCCCGGTGGCTGGGGCGGCCACGGCGGTGATCTCTCGCAAGCTGCGGGAGAAAGCTCGCAAGATCGCCGCCCATCTCCTGGAGGCCTCGGCCGAGGATCTCGATTGGGAGCCCGGCAAGTTCTTCGTGAAGGGCTCGCCGGATCAGTCCGTGACCATCCAGGACGTGGCGTTCGCCGCCTACACCAACCCACCGGGGGGTGAAGAGCCGGGCCTGGAGGGCGTTCACTACTACGACCCGCCCAACATGACCTACCCGTTCGGCACCTACGTCGTCGTGGTCGAGGTGGACGCTGAGACCGGCGAGTGGAAGGTCAATCGGATGATCGCAGTCGACGACTGCGGCGTGCGGATCAACCCGATGATCGTCGACGGCCAGATCACCGGAGGGCTGACGGAGGGCTTCGCGGCGGCCACCAACCAGTTCATCACCTTCGACGAAAACGGCAACTGCATCGGATCGAACTTCATGGACTACCTCATCCCGACCGCATGGGAGACGCCCCGGTTCGAGCTGGACGAGACCGTGACCCCGTCGCCACACCATCCGATCGGCGCCAAGGGTGTCGGGGAGTCCGCCACAGTGGGGTCCCCTGCTGCCTATGTGAACGCCGTCATCGACGCGCTCGCTCACCTCGGAGTCCGGAACATCGACATGCCGCTGTTGCCGGACCGGGTGTGGAGCGCGATTCAGGGTGCCCAGACCGGGTAGGCGTGCAGGATTCGCTGACGCTCGCAGCGCTGCTCGCCGCGGAACGGACTCCGTTTGTGCTCGCCACCGTCGTGTGGCGACGAGGCCCTTCGTCCGGGCGGGAGGGCGCCAAGGCGATCATCACGGCCGACGGAGAGATGGGCGGCTGGTTGGGCGGCGCCTGTGCCGAGCCGACCGTGATCAAGCAGGCGCTGCAAGCGCTGGTGGATGGCCAATCGCGCTTGTTGCAGCTCGGCCCTGCCGAGGAGTTCGGGACGCACCCGGGCGAGCGCGTGGTGTCGGTGCCGATGGCATGCGAAAGTGAGGGAGCAATGGAGGTCTATTTGGAGCCAGTCGTGCCCGCACCCCAGCTGGTAGTGATCGGTCGATCGCCCGGCGCCGAGACGCTGGTGCGGATGGGCGAAGTGCTCGGATGGCATTCGATACTCGTGGACGATGGCGGCGAGCAGGAGCGCCACCTCGATGTGACCCATGTGCGCACGGTTCTCGACCTCGCCCCCCTGGCGATCGGGGAGCGGGACTTCGTCGTCGTTGCCACCCAGGGCCATTACGACGAGAAGGCGCTCGAGGCTGCGCTGGCCACTCCAGCCGGATATGTCGGGCTGGTCGCGTCGCGCAAGCGAGCCGATTCGATCATCGAGTTCCTGCGCGACGCCGGAGCAAGCGAGGAAGCGCTCTCGCGGGTCCACGCCCCGGCCGGCCTCGATCTGGGGAGCCTGCCCAATCACGAGATCGCAGTGGCAGTGCTGGCCGAGATGGTGGCGCTGCAAGCTACCGGTGGCCTCGCCACCGGCGTCACCGTGGCGCAGCAGAAAGAAGCGATCGATCCCGTGTGCGAGATGGTGGTCAACATCGAAACCGCCCGCTGGACGTCGGACTACCAGGGAACCACGTACTACTTCTGCGCACCGGGGTGCCGGAAAGCCTTCGAGAACGAGCCGGCGAGCTTCGTCGGTTGAGAAGAGGAGCAAGATGAAGCTGACCAACACCTTCGAGGTGAAGCGACCCGCCGACGACGTGTGGGAGGCGTTCGCCGACGTCCCGTCGGTCGCGCAATGCCTTCCGGGGGCAGATCTCACTGCCGACAAGGGCGGGGGGGCGTACGAAGGCTCGGTGCAGATGAAGCTGGGCCCGATGACCGCCAAGTTCGAAGGCGAGGCGACGGTCACCCGCGACGATGCCGCCAAGGCCGGCCATATCGAGGGCAAGGGGGTGGACCGGAGCGGCGGAAGCCGCGGGCAGGTCAAGGTCGATTACCAGGTAGCCGGCGCAGATGGCGGCGCCGTGGTGACGGTCGATGCCGACATCTCGCTGTCGGGAGCCATCGCTCAGTTCGGACGGAGCGGACTGGTTGAAGAGATCACCAAGCGGCTCATCGACGAGTTCGTCGAATGCCTGGAGGCGAAGATGTCGGCCGCCACCGTCGAAGAAGCGGCTGCGATCGAGGCCGGTGAGGTCAAGGGTTTCTCGCTGTTCTTGAGCGGGCTCATGAGCTGGATCGGCAAGCTCTTCCGGAGGCTCTTCGGAAAGAAAGACTGATGGTCGCCTAACGATCCTTGCAGCCACTGGTAACGCTGCTCGTGAGCGGAGGCCTGTTGACGATGGTGGCGAGCTTCGCAGTCGGCCGGCGGAAGCGACACCGCTGAGCCCAGTGCCCTGCACGAACGTGGTTTGCCATGGAGTTGCGAAGCCGCCGTGCACAGGCCGCGTTGTTGCCATGGAGTTGCGAAGCCGCCGTGCAGGCCGCGTCATTGCCATGGAGTTGCGAAGCCGCCGTGCACAGGCCGCGTCATTGCCATGGAGTTGCGAAGCCGCCGTGCACAGGCCGCGTCACAGGCCGCGTCATTGCCATGGAGTTGCGAAGCAACTCCCAAGCAACGCCGAAGGCGTTGCCGCGCCCTCGGTAGGATTCGAACCTACGCACCCGGCTCCGGAGGCCGGCGCTCTATCCCCTGAGCTACGAGGGCACACGGCGGATTGTAGGCAGTGTGAGGCGCTTGGCTTCGGTCCGCTGCCATCTGCCTGACGGACCGTCAGATGGCTCGAACGGCTGTGGACACAAGCGGCACCCCCGAGAGGTTTCGGAACCGCAGCTCGGCGGTGTCGTCTCCGAAGGTGAACTCGAAGGTGCCGCGGTCGGAGGTGCGGCCGAGAACCTGAAACTCGACGACAAATGTGTCGTCGGCAACCCACCGACCCCGCCATGCCGTCGGCAGCCCGTACAGGTCACCGACCACAAAGCGACCGTTCACGCCGATCTCGAACTCGACCGGACCCTCGACCGGCTCGAATCCGATGACGGCAACCTCATAACCGTCGATGTCGGGCGCAAGGCCCTCGATGGTGAGGCGAGCGGACTCGTCGTCGAACGCGAGCGTGAACCACTCGAGCGGCGATTCGTCCGGCCCGAACTCGAACCGAGCACCGTCGATGGATTCCGCCATGTCCGGCCACGTGACGGGGGACGGCTGCGGTCCGGTGCGGGCTGCCTCGATCGCCGCCTCGAGCCGGGCCAATCCGTCGGGGTTTGGTGGAAGAGGGTCCGGCTTGGCGGCGAGCAGCACATAACGTTGCATGAGCTCAATGGGGCGGCCCTCCTGGTTTTGGGGAAGCCCGGCCGTGAACACCACAACCAGGTCGAGTTTTGGCACGACATGGATGAACTGGCCTCCTGCGCCCCGAGCGGTCACTGAGACGCCGGCGGCGTCGGCCCACCACTGATACCCGTACCGACCGACAACTCCTCCGTACGCGTGGGCGGTGGTGGCGGCCTCGACCCATGCCCGGGACACCACCTGGTCCCCATCCCATTCACCTTCTCGAAGGTACAGGTACCCGATCTTCGCCGCGTCGGAGGGCTCGATCACGAGCTCACTGAAGCCGACCGTGACCCCGTCGGCATTGGCCGGCCACCTGACGTCGGTGATCCCGAGCGGGGCGAACAACACGTCCTGGGCAAATTCCGACGCTGGTGCGCCCGTGACCGCCGTGATGATCTCCGACAACAGATGCGAGGCTCCGTTGCAGTACTCGAAGCGGGTACCGGGGTCCTCCGTCATCGGAAGCGCGAGCACGTGGGCGGCCCAATCGTCGCTCGACACTAAGTCCGGGAAGCCTTGATATCCGTAGAGTGCCGAGTCGCGGCAATCCAGTCCGGTGGCCATCGTCAGGACGTGCTCCACCGTCATCGCAACTTTGCCGGCCTCGACGTTCTCCGGGGCGGCCTCTTCCAGCAGATCGACCACGGGCACGTCCACGCCCGCCAGCAGCCCACGGTCGATTGCGATCCCAACCAGCGTTCCGATGACGCTCTTGGTGACCGAGTACATCGCGTGGCCGGTGTCGTCGGGAAACGGATAGATGGTCGTGTCGAGCACGACGTGCCCATTGCGGACCACCATCACGCTGTCGATGCCTTCGTCTGTCACGATCTGGTCGACGAGATCGGCCAGCAGTCCCGAATCGATTCCCTGCTCCTCGGGCGTAGAAGCCGGCCAGCCGTGCGTTGGCCACGGCACGGTGGGGGAGGTCGTTGATGTCGTCGGGGCGAGAGAAGTGGACGTGGTGGTATCCGCCCCATCCTCATCGGAGCCGGCGCAGGCCCCGGCCACCAGAATCAGGCAAGCAGCGACGACGGTTTTCGCCTGCGCAGCCGCCCACCAGCCGGCTACACGAGCCATACTCAGACGATCTCACGTCGTGCCCGCGTCGGCTAGGGACCAGGGTCCTATTCAGTGCCGACTGACGCTGAAGCTGTCGCCACAATGGGTGACGCCGGTCGTCTGCCCGATCGGAAACCGCACCCCGACGAGATACACCGGCGGCGCTTGGGATAATGCCGCCGTGGATCGGGAGCATCGTTTGTGGTTGGTGGCGGGGGCCGTGGTCGTCGCCATCTACTCGACCCTCGGCCTGGCGCGGACGCTCGCCGAGGAGCTCCGCAATCGCGGGCTCATCGATGCCGCCTTCGCCGGGGCACTGGTGCTGATCGGGGCGGCCATCGTGACCCTCGGGTTGAAGACCCGGGCCGGGAGCGCAGAGATCGGCGTGGCCCTGGGAGCCATCGCCGTCTATTTCCTCGCGTTCCTGAGGATGGCGAGCCCGGAGGAACGCACTCACCTCATCGAGTACGGGGTCCTCGCCGTCCTCGTGTTCGAAGCGCTCACCGAGCGCGCCGTCAAGGGAAAGCGCGTACCGGCACCTGCGCTCCTCGCCGCGCTGCTGACGGCACTCGTCGGAGTGCTCGACGAATCGATTCAGGCACTCATACCCAGCAGGGTGTTCGATCCGGTCGACATCCTGTTCAACGTGCTGGCTGCAATCACGGCCGTGGGGGCCCTGGTAGCGCTGCGGCGGGCACGGCTGCGGCGATCCGCCCGGTAAACGCAGCGTCGACCCCCGACTCGAGACTCAGGCCGGGCGGCGGGCACCGGCCCGTCCACTCGCCACGGTGAGGACGGCTGCGAGCACCAGGAGCAGCGTGATCACCTGCATGGGGATGTCGTAACTGCCGGTGGCGTCGCGCAGCACCCCGACCGCCGCCGGGCCAACGGCACCGGCAACCGAGGCGACCAGCCATTGGGATCCCATGATGCGCCCGTACGAGGGCCCTGCGTACCACGCGCCCATGATGGACGCTCGGATCGGAAGCATGGCGCCGAAGACCAGCCCGAACAGCACGAAGTGGGTGACGAGTTGCCAGCCCCTCGTGGCATCGATCGTGACCAGGACCGAGGCTGCCAGCAGTCCAAGCGCCACCGACTGGATGAGGAGGCCCCCCCAGGCGCGGGCCAGGAACGGGGCGGCGAACCGGCCGGGAAAGCTCAGGAGGCCGGCGGCAGCCCCCCAGGCGGCGGCAGTTGCGACCGCAAACCCTCCGGCTTCGAAGAGGGCAATCCGGTGGAGCAGGACCGCCTGCATGGAGAGGAAGATCAGGGCGACCGATGCGGTGTAGAGGATGAACCGGCGGTCGCCGACGAGACGCGGCAACACGGAGCTCGTATCCTCAGGCTCCGTTGCCGGGTCATGGACCGCCGCAGTCCGGGCCATCAGGGTGGCCGCCGGAGCCCCGACCACCACGAAGATGCCCGCCAGGGCGCGGGCGGCGCCCCGCCAGCCCAGCCCATCCACCAGGGCACTGGAGAGGGGAAGGAAGACAGGCCCTGCCAAGCCCCCGACCACCGTGAGGATGGCGAGGCTGCGGGCCCTCCGGACCGCGCCGAACCACTGCTCCACCGCCACATAGGCCGGCTCGTAGAACGTCAG
This sequence comes from Acidimicrobiia bacterium, assembly GCA_041619515.1. Classification (GTDB taxonomy): domain Bacteria; phylum Actinomycetota; class Acidimicrobiia; order Spongiisociales; family SHLN01; genus SHLN01. The sequence goes on along the minus strand of JBFKDW010000048.1, from coordinate 5,655 downwards.
TGCGCCGGCCGGTCCGATCAGAATCCAGAAGGCGGCCAGCACCTGCCACGGGCGATCGGCGACCGATAACGCCGTCAACCCCCCGGCCCCGAGCCCCACCCCGACTATGAAGATCAGCCGAACCCCCAGTCGATCCGCCCGGCGGCCGACGAACGGGGCCAGCCCTCCACCGACGAGCAGGGCTCCGCCGTAGCCGGTGGAGAGGACGGTGGTGGAAAAGACCGAGCCGGCCGCCTCCTCGGTGATGAGCACCGACACCGCATAGAGCAGCACCCCGAAGGAGATCGCCACCGTTGTCGAAAGGGCGAGAAGCGGGGCCCAGGTTCGGCCGGGGGGTGCGCTCACTCCCTGAAACTACGGGAGGCGCCGGCCCCGCGTGCGCCGCGGGTCTAGCTGGCGCGTTTGCGGCGCTCGGCCAGCCACCGCTTGCGCAGCCGGCGTCGCTCGTCCTCGGCGTAGCCGCCCCAGACTCCCGCCTCCTGGTTGGTGTGCAAGGCGTAGTCGAGGCATTCGTCCTGGACGGTGCAGGTCGCACAGATGGCCTTGGCGCGATCGATGTTGTCGAGCGCATGACCGGTGGTGCCGACGGGGAAGAACATCTCAGGATCGGAAGAGCGGCACGCCGAGAGCTCTTGCCACTGTCCTCTTTCCGCCGCGATCGCCATGTCTCCCTGCCTCCTATTCAACTCTGCGGCAATGTGATTTCATTCACAATTTGCCCAAAAAAACAATCCCCCCGGGACGCCGAACACCGTATCGCATGATGAACCCGTGTCCAAAGGGTATTTTTCGCGCTCGATCCCCGCCTCGCCCGATGCCTCCAGTACCCTGGCGTCCATGACTATTCAAGAGGAGCTCGGTGTCGAACTGAAGGACGCGCTCAAGACCAGCGATCGCAACCGCAAGGACGTCATACGAGCCATAGAGACCGAGGTGAGCCGCACCAAGAGCCAGCCGGGTTTCGAAGGGGACATCGACGACGACCTCTACCGGATGGTCATCGCCTCTTACGTCAAGAAGATGACCAAGGCGAGCGAGGAGTACCGGGAGATGGGCGACCGGGGCGAGGAGATGGCTGCCAAGCTTGCCTTCGAGACCGAATACCTGGCCCGGTGGCTGCCCGAGACGCTCGACGAAGCAGCCACCAAGCAACTGGTCGACTCGGCCATTTCCGATCTCGGGGCCGAAGGCCCGAAAGAGGCCGGCAGGGTGGTCGGGCACATCATGAAGGACCACAAGGGCAATGTCGACGGCAGCCTGGTGAACCGTCTGGTGCGCGAAGCGCTCGGTGAGTGACGAGCCTCCGGCCGGGTGAGCAGATTGCTGCCCGTCTACCCGCCGATGCTGGCCACCCGCTGGACGGAGCCGTTTTCAGACCCGGAGTGGGCCTTCGAGGTGAAATGGGACGGGGTGCGGGCGGTGTTGTCCTGGGATGGGCGCAGCACGGTTGTCCGCAGCCGCACGGGTCGTCTGATTGGTCCTACCTATCCGGAGCTGCACGATCCCGCCGGGTTGCCGCCCTGCATCCTGGACGGTGAGATCGTCACCTTCGACGAAGCAGGGCGACCATCGTTCGGGCATCTGCAGCAGCGGATGAACCTCCGTCGCGGGGAAGGATCGGTCGACGAGACACCCGTCACCTTCATGGTGTTCGATCTCCTCTTCCTGGAGGCACCGCTCATCGACCAGCCGTGGGACGTCCGAGCCGCGCGGCTGACCGGGCTCGAGCTGCCGCCATCGTTCCTGGCACCGGAACCGGTCGTCGGGGAGGGCCGAGCATTGTGGGACGTCGTCGGCGAGCGGAAACTGGAGGGAATGGTGGGCAAACGCCGCGCGTCCCCGTACCAGCCGGGAATCCGCTCGGCCGATTGGCGCAAGATCGCCAGGGTCGATCAGGTGCGTGCTGTGGTTGCTGGGTTTCTGCCGGGCGAGGGCGCCCGCGCCGCCACGTTCGGATCGCTGCTCCTGGGTCTGGTGGACGGGGACGGTCTCCGGTACATCGGGTCGGTGGGGACGGGCTTCACCGGCCAGACGCTGCGGGCAATTCGGGGGGCCCTCGACGAGATGGCGATGGAGACGCCGGCCTTCCTCACGGGGACGGCCATTCCCGCCGGGGCGGTGTTCGTCGAGCCGCAGCTGGTGGCGCTGGTGGAATTCAAGGAGTGGACCCGGGCGGGCAAGTTGCGGGCCCCTGCTTTCAAGGGCTTCACCGGCGACGACTGGGAGACGATTACGTGGACGGCGGAGGGACCACGAGGACCGTGAAAGGGATGCGGGTGAGCTCCTCGTCCTGATGGGTCACCCGGAAGACATACCCCTGCTCACGTGGAAACCGGAGATCGAAGAACGGAATGGCCAGCGGAACGATGCTGCTCTGCCCGGGCCGGTGGGTCGGGGTTTCGCCCACCCGCAGCGTCCCCGACGCCCGGGGTCCCAATGACTGCATGTCCTCATCGAGCAGGGTGACTTCGATGGAGAGGTCTGTCTCGCGCTCCCCCGGATTGACCTCGGCCACCATCACCACTGCCAGTGCCTTGTGCACTGCCGGGACGGATCGAGTGCGGATGGTGTCGAAGCCCCCACCGAGGACGAACAGCTTGCCGGCGTGGACCTGGGCAGAGTCGGCCAGCAAAGCCGACGTGATCCTCATCCGGCCTTCTTCTTGGCCTTGGTTGCCTCGACGCTGGCCTTGAGCGCATCGAGCAGATCAACGACTTTGGTCGGCTCGGGGCTCTCCGGCGCAACGATCTCCTGTCCCTCGACCTTGGCCTGAGCCATCGCTTCGACCGCCTCCCGGCTGGCATCGTTCCACATGGTCGGGTCGAAGGTGGCGGTGAGATTGTCGATGATCATGGCAGCCATCTTCAGCTCTTCAGCCGACGGCTCGACGTCCTCCTGGAGCGTCTCGAAGGCGGGCTCGCGGACCTCGTCGGGCCACCACATCGTCTCGAGCACCAGCACGTCATCCTCTGCCCTGAGGGTGGCGACATACTCCCGCTCGCGGATCGCCACCTTGGCGATACCCACCTTGTTCTCTGCCTTGAGGGAGTTGAGGAGGATCTTGTACGCCTTGACTCCGCCCTTCTCCGGCGCGAGGTAGTACGACTTCTTGAAGTAGATCGGGTCGATCTCTTCCTGTCCGACGAATTGCACCACGTCGACCGTCCCGGCCAGCCCCTTTCCGATGTTGTCCAGCTCTTCCTTGGTGAAGACGACGTACCGGCCCTTCTCGATCTCGTAGCCGCGCACGATGTCGGCGTAGTCCACTTCCTCGCCGTCGGCTTCTGCGATCCGCTTGTAGCGAATCGGGCTGTGGTCACCCTTCCGGAGTTGCTTGAACGAGGCCTTCTTGTCCTCGGTGGCGCTGTAGAGGCCGACGGGAATGGTCACGAGGCCGAACGAAATGGCCCCTTTCCAAATGGATTGCATGATGCTGCTCCTCAGATTCCGTGCGATCCCGATTGGTTCGCGAAATCACGGAAAAGCCTAGTTGCCGGCCGGCGATTGGGCGGCTGCGGCAAGAGAGGGCATCCCCGCCTCCCGAGGTCAGGCGCTGCCCAGACCAACCTTGCGGGTGCGCTCGCTCTCGATGTGGACGTAGGCGATCTTGTTGACGGCGATGGCGTAGCGGCCGCGTTCGGGGTCTTCCACCCACATGAGCGACGCCTGTGCCTCGATGGCGGTCTCCAACTCCTTGACGAAAGCATCGATATCCGAGACGTCCACCTCGACGTCGGTGCCGGTGTCGGCCAGTCCAATCCTCACTCGCATGCTGTCTCCTGGGCCACTAGCTGATGATCAGTTCCGGATGAGTTCGCAGGCGTGGCCGCAGCTCATCCACCCGCTCGGCGAGCGACCGGAATGCCTCGGACGCCTCACTGTCGGGGGCTGCGATGCTAACCGGAATGCCGGCGTCGGCTCCCTCTCGCATGGCCGGGACCAGCGGGATCCGGCCCAGCAGCGGCACCTCCAGCTCGTCGGCGAGCAGTTGGCCGCCGCCCTCACCGAACAGCTGATAGCGCGTGCCGTCGTCGCCGGTGAACCATGCCATGTTCTCGACCACTCCGAGGATCTCCTGATTGACCTTGTTGGCCATCAACGCCGCCCGCTTGGCCACCCGCTGGGCGGTGGGCTGGGGGGTGGTCACGATCACAGCCTGGGCCCGCGGGAGGAATTGGCTCATCGAGATCGCAATGTCGCCGGTGCCCGGAGGCATGTCGATGAGCAGATAGTCGACGTCTCCCCAATAGGCGTCGACCAGGAACTGCTCGAGCGCCTTGTGCAGCATCGGGCCGCGCCAGATGACGGCTTGGTCGGGACGGACGAAGTAGTCCATAGAGATCGCCCGCACCCCGTGCGCTTCCGGCGGCATGATCATCTGGTCCACGACGGTGGGCGCCCGATCGATTCCGAGCATCTTGGGAATGGAGAAGCCCCACACGTCGGCGTCGATAACGCCGACGGTCCTGCCGGTGGCGGCGAGAGCCACTCCCAGGTTGGTGGTGACCGACGACTTGCCGACACCGCCCTTACCGCTCGAGATGGTGAGGACGCGGGTGCGGGGCGAAATGGTCACCTGGCGGCTGTCGGGATCGCCCCCTTTGAGGCTGGCAGTCAGCCGGGCCCGCTCGTCGTCGGTCATGACCGTGAAATCAACCGACACCGATTGCACCCCTGCAACGCTGCGGGCGGCGGCGGTGACATCGCTCTCGAGTTTGTCCTTGAGCGGGCAGCCTGGGACCGTGAGAGCCACCAGCACGCCGACCGACCCGTCGGCTGCGATGTCGAGCTGACGCAGCATGTTGAGCTCGGCCAGCGGTTTGTGGATTTCGGGGTCTTCGACCCGGCCGATTGCAGCGCGCAGAGCGGCTTCGTCGATCATGCGGTCCTCGGGTGGCGGAGCAGAGAGTGTACCGGAGCGAGGCCGGCTACCGGTCGCTGGAGGTGGCCGGCGGCGGTAGAAGAAGATGGCGGCTGCGATCGTGCCGCCGCCCGGCACTATGCGGATGGATCGTGATCCGTCCCTAGCATCGGGCCTATGACGAACGCCGCCATCGACACCGTCATCGTGTTCGCTCACGACCTCGAATCGCTCGCGAGCTTCTACGCCCGGGTATTGCGAATTGACGATGACGAGGTCGTCGAGGAAGAGGGTCACGTCGGATTCGAGCTCGGGGAGATCTACCTCGGCTTCGACCAGTCCGACGGATCCCATCACCATCCGGGGGCGGTCACCTTCTGGGTGCGGGTCGACGATCTCGATGACACCTATCAGCGCTGCCTCGACCTCGGCGGCACTCCGGTGATCGAACCCGTCGATCGCCCGTGGGGAGACCGGCTGGCCGCGGTCGAGGATCCCGAGGGAAACGTGGTCGGATTCAGCCTTCGGCGCGAGGAGTAGCCGGCCCCCTGTTTCTCTCCCCCCGCAGGGGGGAGTCCGGCGCAGCCGGGAGGGGGCAGCCACCCACACCGGCGTACGGTTGCTCACAGGAGGCACCGCCCCCTCCGGCCCTCCGGGCCACCTCCCCCTCCGGGGGAGGAGATTGGTTGTTTCTCTCCCCCCGCAGAGCGGAGAACACGGCTTCTCCCCCCCGCAGGGGGGAGTCCGGCGCAGCCGGGAGGTGGGCACCCGCCCACACCGGCGTACGGTTGCTC
>JBFKDW010000047.1:0-23071 GCA_041619515.1 Acidimicrobiia bacterium | reverse complement strand
CGATTGCCCAGGCGACCGGCCGGGTTACAATCGCGTTTCCCCAAGGGGCTGTAGCTCAGCTCGGCAGAGCACTTGCATGGCATGCAAGGGGTCGAGGGTTCAAATCCCTCCAGCTCCACCCACGAAATCCCCTGTGCCTGCAGGGGATTTCACCGTTCAGGAATGCCGCCGGACCTCTTCGGATTCGAGCTCATCCTTCGGCACGCCTCGAAACGCTGACGCAATGTCGGCGATGGCGGCCGAGAAGTGGTCGTTGCTGAGGTCGAGTTGCTCTTCAGTGCGGGCGAAGCGGAGATCAACCCATCGGGGCTCTTCGGCACAGGTGCCTGCAAGTGCCGCCGGAACAGGGTTGCCGGTGATATCACCACTGGACCACCTGTGTTCTCCGTCGGTCACCACTGGAATGATGCCGTCGGGCTCCTTATGCTCCTTCCAATACAAGATTTCCCGGTTCACCGAGACCGACTCTGCAGCATCCGGCGAGGCCGGCTGATCGACACGTGCTTGGGGTCGCCCGGTTCTCGTTGGACTATCTCAACGACGCCACCTTCGTCCGGCCAGGCTCAATCGGGACGGCTCCGAGCTCCCCTCGGGAGATGATTTGTCGGCCACCCGACAGATCGGGCTGCTTGCGCATCCCCGCGCACTTGAACGTTGCGACCTACTAAAGGAGGAGGCAATGGCTGCAAGATTCGAGGTACTCACCCGCCCCGCCCCCGGCCGGGACTACCGAGCACCTTCCAAGCAGCGTCAGATCGGCCTGCTGGTGGCGTTGATCGGGGTCGGTCTGGCGGTGGTTACGTTGATTGCCAACGTCGTCGCAGCGGGTGATGTCGGCGACGGAACCAGCACCCGCGAGACACTGGCCTGGTCATTCGGCTTGACTACCACTGCGTTTGGAACCATCAAGCTCGGCATCGCCATCATCCTGGTGGGGATCCTGGTCCGGTTGTGGATTCGGGTGCACTCCGTCAAAGAAGCCCTGTCGCGTCTGAGAGCAGAGCGCAACGACGGTGGTGTCGCTCACACCGGCACATTTCCCACGCAGTGGGGTCGCGCGACCGCTACCAACTCGGCTAAGGGGCCCCTCCCGGTCCACAAGCTGGCCAAGACCATGTGGTTCCCGATGCTGGCCATGGGTTTCATGGCCGTGATCGGGGGGCTCGGCATCTCACTGGTCGCCGCCGGCCAGTCCAACACTGGGAGCTTCAACTCAGCGTTCGCATGGGCGCAAGGGACCCAGTTCCTCGGCGAGGCGATGCTGCTCGGTGGGATCGCGTTCCTGCTCGGTTCCATCCTGGCGGCGCTGCGCGCCGGTGGGGGGGAAGTCCAAGAGTCACTCGGGTTGACCGTCAAGACCCTCGAGATGCCGACGTCTGCTAAAGCGTTCGTTGGTCTGATGATGGTCGGGATGGTGCTGGGGGTACTCCAGTTCGTCCTCTACGTCTTCGTGGCCACCAACGCGTCTGCCAATCCGACGGCGTGGTTCGCGTGGCTGGGTCCACTCCGTGAGCTCAGTCTCGGCGTTCTACTCGCCAGCATCGTGCTCGCCCTCTACACGATTGGTTCGGCGCTGGGATTCCAGTTCAACCGGATCAAAGAGATCACCGCAACGGGAAGGTAAGCCATGACAGTCGAAACACACTCAACCGATTTCGCAATTGACACCAGCACCGAGTCGCTGGGGCGCAACAAACCCCAGCAGGTCGGACGGAGATTGTGGCTGCCGATGCTCGCGATGGCGCTCATGGCCTTCGCGGTCGGCTTCATCGTCTCCCTGGTGCAAGCCGGCGAAATCTCCGACAACGGTGTGACCGGCACCAGCGAGACTCTCAACCACGTAAGGGCTGCCTTCATGTTCATCGGGTTCGCTGCGGTGTTGTCCGCCATCACCTTCGCCATCGCTCGGATTCTCGGAGAGTTCCGCGCCGGCGGTGGTGAGGTCCAGGAAACCGTCGGCACCACGGTGCACACGCTGAAGATGCCGGTAACGGCCAAGGCCATGATGGCCGGAATGATGATGGCAATGATGCTCATCCTCATCCCTGTGATCCTCCACTTCGTATTTGCAGCCGACGTGACCGACACGGTCGCCTCGATCGAAGACTCCGAACAACGGTTCATCGTATTGGAAGGTATCCGCCGCCTCGGCGTGGCGATCTATCTGGCATCCATCGCACTCGGGCTTGCCACCATCATCAAGGTGTTGAGATTCCAGGCGATCCGGATACGGGAACTCACCAACTGACGTTCCACGTCGAGGGCCCTGAACCGGGTAGGCCGCTCGCTTGGGACGGCCTAGCCGGCTAAGGACTTGGAGCCCGAGGGCAAGCCGAAAACAGAGGCGCGGCCGTGCGCCATTCTCGAACCGAGGTAGATAGAGAGGCGATCCTGAGACATGAATGCGTTTGTGCTTACCGGGGGAGGCAGCCTCGGCGCCGTGCACGTAGGCATGCTGGAAGCCCTCTACGAGCGGGGCATTGCGCCGGATCTCATAATCGGTACGTCCGTCGGAGCCGTCAACGGGACGTACATTTCCTCTCGGCCGCAGACGCCGGAAACTGCGCACCGGCTCGGTGAGGTATGGCGTGGTCTGCGCAGACCACACGTCTTTCCGATGGATCTTTCGGTCGGCCTCCTCGGATTCGTCGGACGCCGAAGCCATTTGATTCCCAATCGCGGCCTGCGCCGTGTAATAGGGAGCCAGGCACAGTTCATGGATCTAGCGGACGCCCCGATCCCGCTGCATGTGGTGGCAACGGATGCCAGAACCGGTGAAGAGGTTTCCCTGTCCGGCGGAAGCACCGTGGACGCAGTTTTGGCCAGCGCGGCAATTCCCGGCGTCTTTCCGCCTATCGAGTGGGAAGGCCGGATGCTCGTCGACGGCGGGGTTTCGAACTACGCGCCGATCTCTCACGCTGTTGAGTTGGGGGCGGACACTGTCTACGTGCTCACCAGCGGAACCGCTTGCGGCTTGAAACAGGCACCACGAGGGGCCGTTCCGCTGCTCATGCAATCTATGAGCTTCCTGATCACGCGTCGACTTGTTGTCGAAGTCGATCACCTCCAGGACCGCGTCAACCTCATTGTCTTGCCACCCCCATGTCCGCTAAACGTCGCACCCCATGACTTTGGGCAGGCTGCCATGCTCATCGCGAGTTCGTACTCCACGGCCGGCACTTTCCTTGACGGCCTCGGACCTGACACACCTGCACCGATGCCCATTCACCTCATGCGGCTCGGCTCGCACCGAAGGGCGTAGGCAACCGTTGCTCGACCTCGCACCCTCGATCTGACCCTCCCGCGCTCTCCTCGTATCACACCCGAAACGACCGGTGATGATGCGCTCGTCAACGAATACGGAACTATTCGGGTATCTGGCCAGGTCGGCGAAGTAGGCCGCTCATCAATGGCATGCAAGGGGTCGAGGGTTCAAATCCCTCCAGCTCCACCCACGAAATCCCCTGTGCCTGCAGGGGATTTCACCGTTCAGGAATGCCGCCGGGGGGCTCTTGGGCCGTACCAAAAGCTTTGGTTTGGGCACGTCGGTCTTGCGTTCGAAGCTCTTCGATCGCTCGTGGCCCGCCGGATCCCGAAGACCTGACTCGACCCACCGCCGGCGAGCCGCGGCGTTGGAGAGTTCTTGTGCGGTAACGGTGCTACCACCTGGTCGGCTTGCTCAGTCCACCAGGCTTTCTCTCGTTTCGATGTGGAGCTCGTCACCGCGCTTCTCGACTTCTCTCGGTGATTGAGTTGATACGACGGCGTGTGAATCGTGACGTCCCCCGTAGAGAACGATCGCATCGCGTACTCCGCGCCGGTCGATCACGCCGGTGAGGTGGACTGCGGCTGGGCCCAGGACGGCAAGGCCGACAACCACGGCAGTCGCGAGTGGGGCCAGTTGGGGTTCCAAGCCCCCTTCGACACCGAGCTCTGCGATGATGATCGAGAACTCGCCGCGAGCGATCAGCAATGCACCGGCCCGCCGGCGGCCCCCTGCCGTCGCACCGAAGCTGCTGGCGGCTACCCAGCCGGTGACCAGTTTCGTCGTGCCGGCCACCACCACGAGAACCATTGCCGGTGTAAGGATCGGTGGAATCGCGCCAGGATCTACTTGAAGTCCGAAGAACAGAAAGAACGTCGCTCCGAACAGGTCACGCAACGGGCCGAGCAGTCGCCCCGCGCGCTGGGCTGCCTCACCGGACACCGCCAATCCGAGAAGAAAGGCACCCACGGCAGCCGACACCCGAACCTGCTCGGCTAAGCCTGCCACCGTCAGGACGATCCCCAACATGCCCAGCAGCACCGACTCGTCGGAATGGGTGAAGACCAGCCGGCTGATGCGAGAACCGAATCGGCTCGCTGCCACCAACACCACCCCCACCAGCGCAGCGCTGCCGAGAATCGACCATGCCGCCCCGCCGACGCTCGCTCCGATGACCAGAGCTGCGGCCACTGCCAGGTAAATGGCCATCACGAGGTCCTCGATGACGAGAACCGAAAGCACGGCCGGGGCCTCACGGTTGCCCAGCCACCCGAGATCTCGCATTAGCTTGGCGGCAATGCCAGACGATGAAATGTAGGTGACTCCGCCCAGCAGGAATGCCGCTGTAAACGACCAGCCCAGCACCCATCCGACGAGGAACCCGGGAAGGAAGTTGAGGGTCAGATCGACCGTCCCCGGCCTATACGCCCGCCTGGTTCCGGCAGTCAGCTCGTCAATGGAGTACTCCACTCCTAGCAAGAACAGCAGCAGGATCACACCGAGTTCGGCACCGAGGTCAACGAACTCCCGGCTCACATCGAGCGGTAGGAGGCTGTCCTCACCGATAAGCAGACCCAAGCCCAAGTAGAGGGGAATGGGAGAGAACGAGAATCGGCCGGCCAGTCTGGCCAAGAACGTCAGCGAGAGCAGCACAGCCCCGAGTTCGAGGAGGAACACCCCTCGCATTACTAGGCCTCGGAGCGCAGAATTTCGGTGGCAGCCGCCAGGGCTTCAACGGTCCCGACTGCTACCACGACGTCCCCGGCGGCGAAGACGAACCTCGGCGGAGGTGACGGTATTGCTTTCCCGTCTCGGATGACGGCGACGATCGACACACCGGTGCGGGTGCGCAGCTCTGTGTCACCCAAGGGACGATCGACGAAGCGGGATCCGGTCTCGATCGGAAGCCAGTCCACGACGATAGCCGAGGCGGCTTCCCGGAGGTGTGACAGCTCGTGCGAGAACACCGAACCACCGAACAATTCTGTGAGCGTGGCGGCCTCGCTGGCAGTCAAATCGACTGACGTCGCTGTCAGATCCGGCTCGCTGGGATGGCTGATAAACAACTCGACGCCTCCCCTTTGTCGATGGATCACGCCGATCCGGCGGCCGTCGCCGATGACGAATTCGAGCCGCAGGCCGATCCCAGGTAGCGGCGTCCGGTCCACTTCTACGGTGCTTGGTGTGGTCATCGCCCTGCCTTCTCCTTTTGCTGTTCGGGGCCCACGAGCGAGGCGAACCCCTCTGGCTTGAGCGTCAGCACCGAGCAACGAACCGACCGCAGGATGGTCTCGGCGGTGTTGCCCATCAATAGACCTCTCGAGCCCGTCCGCGCCATGGTTCCCATCACGATCAGGTTGATATCCAGGCGTTCGGCCAGTTCCGGGAGTACCTCACCGGGTTCGCCTTGCACTAGGTGGACACAGCCCCCAGCTTGGGAGATGCCGTGACGTTCGGTCAACCCATCGAGCTGTGCCTGATGCTCGTCCACCACCGCCTGCACAATCTCGGTCTCGGCTGTCGCTCCACCATCCAGGTTCCACGCGTGTGCTACATGCAACTCCTCGTCGTCCCGACGAACCATGGATGTTGCCAACTCCAGAACCAGGTCGTTGAGGCCGGCACGCTCCGGGTCCGTTGGATCCGGGTCCACTAATGCCAGGACCCCCAGCGCCCTCCCTCGGGTGGGCCGTATCGCCCACACCGGAACCGGGCATTGGCGAAACAGCTGCATCACCCCGTTGCTCACCCCCAAGCGGGAGCCCTTCGAGGGTTCGGTTTCGCCAACCACGACGAGGTCGCAGTCGTGGCTGAGGACGAACCGAATCACCTCGACCAACGGTTCTCCAATTCTCGTCTCCAGTGCGACCTCTTGCCGGGGACGAGTGAATTCGACAAAGCGACTGAGACGCTCGCTGCGGTCTCGGAGCACCAAGTCCTGGACGTCGATCAGGCGGCCCTCCACCTTGACCGTCCGACGCCATCGGGGGAGTGGCTCAAGTACGCTCAACACCGTCAGATGCGCATTGCTAGTGTCGGCGAGTCTGACAGCGGCGCGGAGGGCAGCCGGCTCCAGATGCCCCGGAGACGCCGCCACCAGAATGCGCTTGAACCGATCCATCACATCACCCCTTTCCAAGATCGACCGGCTCGTCACTGGTTTCTTCGTCGTTTTTGTCAGCCCCTGCGGATGTAGTTACCGATCCGCTCGATTCTTCTCGGCGTTTCGCGAAGTACTTGGAGAAGTAGGCGAAGCGCGGACCCAATCCCCGGTCGGCAACGTCGGCTTCCCACGTCACCGAGCTCTCGACCCGACTGACCCCTAGTACTTGGCCTGCGAGGCGCTCCAACCGGACGGCCTCCCGCCGTTGCTCAACCACACCACTCATCGTGACGACGCCTTGGTCCACCAAAACGTCAATCTGGCGCGGGTCGAGGCCGAGGATCTCGTCGATCACGCAGGAGCGGATCTCCGACTCGATGTCAGTATCGGACCGTGCAAGAGCGGCGATTACGTCCGCCCGCGAAATAACCCCTTCGATCACGAACTCGGGTCCGACGACGAGGAGTCGTCGCACCCGGGCCTTCTCCATCAACCGGGCCGCCTTGGCCAACGGCGCATCCCTGCGCACAGCCAGCACGTCACAGCTCATCAGATCAGCAACAGTCGACCCCAATGATCGGTCACGTGAACCGCCTCGATCACCAACGTCAGCTAGATCGGCGAGGACTGCACGATGCAAAAGGTCGGCTTCGGTGAGAATCCCGAGGACCGCACCGGACGCATCGACAACCGGCAGCCCGCTGACAGCGGCATCACGCATGATCCTGGCCGCCGCGGTCACCGGCTCATCGGGCCCGACGGTGATGACCTCCACCGTCATGGCCTCTTCGACAGTATGCATCACACACTCCCCTCGAACTCGCTCCTCTGCCCGCGCCAACTTGACCGCTGGGTCACGACGACACCGGCCCTACGGCCGAACCCACCACACGTTGCAGGCCCACGCAATCCCGGCACACCGCCGTGGCGGGAAGGGACCGGAGCCGCCCGATGGGAATGGCCAATCCACATATCTGGCACAAGCCGTAACAGTCCGAGGTGATCCGGTTGAGGGCCTCATCGATGGAAGCGAGTCGGCCTTCGATCGCGTCGGCCTGGCTGGCGGATTCGTCATCCGTGCTGTCGTGGTTCTCGAAATCAGAGCGAGCCGCGGCCCGCAACTTCACGAGCAGATCCCTCAGCCGGTCGCGCTCATCCAAAAGCCAGCCCCGCTGCCTCACCTCAAAACCGTAATACACCCTCATCGCTCATCCCTCCGTACCGATGTCCCGGATCCAACCAGTGATCGACCCTGTGACTTGGTGGATCGCATGCCGTCCTCGTCGAGGGTGCCGGCCAAGTGATACCGGCGTCTGCATCCGACACACCGAGCCGTGGCTGGCAATACCCTGAGCCGCGCCAACGGGATACCGATACCACAGTCGGCGCAGTACCCGTGCGTGCCGTCGGCGACCCGAGCCAGCGCCTCCTCTACCTCCCAGAGACGCGGGTTGGTGGGATCCGCCGACGGATCTTCGTGATCGAACAGGTCACTGAGGTCCCGCTGGCTCATCGCATCGGCCACCTCGCCCCGCAACGCTCCAGCGGACCGCGTCACCAACTCTCGGCGGGACAGCAGAAGGTCAGCGAGCCTGGCGGGATTCCTCGGTGCAAAGCAGGCGGTACGGGCGGTTGTGGCGACCATCGGCCCTCCTGAGGTCGAGCACACGTCACATGTCGTGAAGGTCTCTCCCGCCCCGGGGGGGGCCTGCGGTGCCGGGCCTGATGGCCGTATTGACGACGACGCCCGTTCGGGGATACTCCCCTATTCACCGCAAAACATATCACGATACATGCATCGTGTCTAGAGGTAGCCACTACGACAAGACAGCCCCTACGGCAAACTTGGAGGAGACGGCCTCCTGCATCGGGAACCCTTTGCAGGGCTAGTAGTCGTCTCACCAGACTTGAGCCAGGTGCAACCAACGCTCGAGGTGCATCGCGACATTTGCATCGTGAATCGATCCAAGACTAAGTCGACACCTGCCGATGGCTGGTCGGATCCGGTCACCGTCCTCGAAGACGCCACCACCAAGATCTGGGACGCCGGGCTCACCACCCCACCCGGCTAGCGAATGCCGGTGCGGCGACCGCCTTCTACGTACGTTCCACCGGGCGAAACCGCTGCCGGGCCGGCGACCGGCTCTCAGTACAGCCGGTAGAACCGCCAGAGGTCGTTCTCGATGGGGAGAATCTCGATGTCCTCGAACCCTGCTTGCTGCGCATAGGCGCGGAGTGTCTCCGGCCGCATCACCGTACCGGTCGCTGCCGAGGGTTGGTGCGACATCCCATCCGGCAGGCATATGAAGAGCGAGAAGCCGTACATGGCACGCTCGACGTCATCACCCCGGCCGGGAAAATGTTCCGACACCTTCTCGTCCATCACAACGACGTGGCCGTCGTCCTTGGCCAGCCGCCGCATCGTCGAGAGCACATCGACGGGCAGCGGGAGGTCGTGAATGCACTCGAAGGCCGTCACGACGTCGTAGCGATCATCCAGGTCCAGGCCGGCCGCGTCGGCGTTGTGAAACTTGACGCGGTCCGCGACACCGGACCCGATGGCGTTGTTCCGAGCGTTCTCGATCGACGGGCCGTCGACATCGAACCCATCCACCGTCACGTTCGGGTAGGTCAGGCCGATGGAGATCGAAGACCAGCCCTCTCCGCACCCGATATCGGCCACCTTCCCACCCTGTTCCAGTCGCTCATGGAGGTCCGGGACAGACGGAAACCAGTCCCTGCCAAGAGCCGTGAGAAACCATGGACGATTCATCTCGGCCTGGCCGCTGCGCATGTCGGCTCCGAACTGCTCCCACGACACCCCACCACCGGTCCGGTACGCGTCGAGGAGGGCAGGCAACTGCAAGCCGCCGGCGGTGACGAGCCGGACGAACGGAGCGAGATAGCTGAGGCTGTCCCGTCCCACCAGCACCTCGGCGTGGCCCTCCGGCAGGGAGTAGCGCCGTTCAGGGGCAGGCTGTGACGGGTCGTCGACCACCAGGATGCCGGTCACCGCCTGCTGCTCCAGCCACTCGCACGCGTAGCGAGGATGGGTGTTGGTGAGCTTGGCGAGGTCATCCTTCGTGAGCGCGCCTTCCCCGGCGAGTGCCTCGTAGAACCCGAGATGCTCCCCGACATAGATGGACCAGACGTCCATCGTCCCCAGGACCGACTCGAACAACCGCTCCGCGAACGCATCAGCTGAAGTCGCAGTGGTGCTTGTCACAAGAACCTCCCCTTCATGAGTGACAACCGGAAGTCTACGTTTTGCGAGAATCTGCGGTGCGTTCTGCCACCCGGGACGTTGCGGTACCCATCACGCGAAGACCCCGCCTCGTGGGAGGCGGGGTCTTCGTAAGACTCGAGATCCTTCGGCAGGGCATCTGCCGCCGTGAGAGGACCAACTCACGGGTCTCAGAGAATCGGTGGTCCGGGTTTGGAGTCGCTACCTGTCCCGCAAGGGAAAGCCAGCTCTCCTTTCGATGGCTGGCTTAGCGCCCGGCCACCTCCAGAGTCCTCGATAAACCTGTCATTCTTCGGACCACCTCCTTTCTCTGGTGAGAAGACTTTAGCTCAGACCCGGCAGATCCGGAGGCCGGGCCTCACCAGCTGGCGAACACGTACCCGGCGCCGAGGATGCCGGAGGTCGATCCGTCGGTCCAGCGCACCGTTCCCTCACCGTCGACGTAGATGAGATGGGTGCCGGATGGGTCGTAGTTGCCGAGAACGGAGCCGTCCTCGATGGCAAACCTCTCCACGAGGTCCCCGGCCGGGGTGGCCACGATGCCCTCGGTGGTCGTGAAGGCATCGGTCGTCAGGATCGATACCAGCTCCCCGGATGCCCGGATGGCGACGCCGGTGAGACGTGAGTCCTGGGGCACCCAGTCGAGCACCAAGGTGGACACGTCGCCGGACGTGAGGTCGAGGGTCGCCAAACTCCATGTGGACTCTGCGCCACCGGCGGACTCAGACCACCAGTAGACGTACCGGCCGTCCCGACTCCACCCCGGTGATCCGCTGGGGAAGCCTTCGATCGCAGGGTCGAGAAAGTGTGAGATCCGCCAGCGCTCGGGGGTCCCCACCTCCAGGGAATAGCCGACGATGGCGAACTCGGCCGTTCTCGGGGCCGCTCCGATCCCCCATCCGGCGATGGTCTGAGCGTCGGCAGAGAACTGGTCGCCGGCCCCCAGCACATGGATGGCTCCGGCGGCCGGTTCGCAGCATTCACTGACCACCGTGAGCGATCCGTCGATGGTGCGCCACACCTGGTCGATGACGTTGACGGCTGCTGCCACCTCGGCTGCCTCCAGCTCGGCACGCGTGCCGGCCTGGCCGATGCTGCGGACCACCGCGCCGGTGACAGTGTCGACCTCGACGGCCTCGAAATCGCTCGTCACCGCCAGAAAGGTACGCGGCCGCCCGTCGGGAAGCGGCGGCAGCGCCGTCACGGGGTCGGGCTCGGGGAGCACAGAGGTCGTAGTCGTCGTGGTGGTGGCCGGCGTTGTCGTGCTCGTGGCCGGCTCCGGAGCAGTCGTGGGGGCCGGGGTCGAGGTGCTGGACGTCGCCGGGTTGGGGGACGCCGTGGTCGTGGACGGGTTCAAGCCGGAGGGAGTAGTGGCCGTCGACCCACCGCCGCACGCGGCCAACACGAGGGCAGCGGCGACCACCACAGCAGCGAACGTTCTATGCACGCGGGTTCAGGATCCTTCTCGTCCGGTCATTAGGACGCTCGGCGCAGGCGGTTTGTTTCCGGTAATGCGGCGCGACCACCACGCCGGCCAGAGCCTACAAAGCGGCGCGAACCATGCCACTAACCTCCTCACGATGCAGTACGACCCCGCCGCCCTCGAGCGCAAATGGCAGGACCGATGGGAGGCCGAGGGCCTGTACCGGTCGCGCGTCGACTGGGACAAGCCCAAGCATTACGCGCTGACGATGCTGCCGTACCCCTCCGGCGACCTGCATATCGGCCACTGGTATGCCATGACACCCTCTGACGCCCGCGCTCGCTACATGCGGATGAAGGGCTTCAACGTGCTGTTCCCGATGGGCTTCGACGCGTTCGGTCTGCCTGCCGAGAACGCGGCGGTGCAGCGCAACATCCACCCCGCCACCTGGACCTACGAGAACATCGACAAGATGCGCGCCCAGATGCGGTCGATGGGCACCATGTTCGACTGGGAGCGCGAGGTGGTGAGCTGCGAGCCGCGCTACTACCGATGGTCGCAGTGGTTCTTCAACCGGCTGTTCGAAGGCGAGCTGGCCTATCGAGGAGAAGCCCTCGTCAACTGGTCACCGACGCTGCAAACCGTCCTCGCCAACGAGCAGGTGATCGACGGCAAGGACGAGCGAACCGGCCAGCCGGTGGTGCAGCGCATGATGGAGCAGTGGTTCTTTGCCATGACCCGGTACGCCGACGAGCTGCTCGACTTCGAGTCCCTCGACTGGCCGGAGCCGATCCGAACCATGCAGGCCAACTGGATCGGGCGCAGCGAGGGCGCCGAGGTGACATTCCACACCGAGTCCGGCGACGAGATCAGGGTGTTCACCACCAGGCCGGACACGCTGTGGGGCGCCACGTTCATGGTGCTGGCACCGGAGCATCCGCTGGTGGATGCGCTCACCACCGCCGAACAATCCGAAGCAGTGGCCGCCTACCAGGCACAGGCGGCAGCGCAGACAGAGATCGAGCGCATGGAAACCGAGCGGGACAAGACCGGCGTCTTCACCGGTGGCTACGCCGTCAACCCGGTCAACCAGGAACGGATTCCCGTATGGATCGCCGATTACGTCCTGCTCACCTACGGGTCGGGGGCGATCATGGCGGTGCCGGCCCACGACGAGCGCGACTTCGAGTTTGCCCGCCGGTTCGACCTGCCCGTGGTGCCGGTGATTCAGCCCGAGGGACAGGATCCTCTGCGCGAGCCGGGGATGCAGGCGTCCTACGTCGGGCCGGGGGTGATTATTAACAGTGGGCCGATCGACGGGGTGGTCACCAACCTCGAAAAGGGGCGCCAGAACCCGTCGGTGGCGGCCGCAATCGACTGGCTGGAGGACAAGGGGATGGGCAGGGAGTCCGTCAACTACCGGCTGCGTGATTGGCTCATCTCCCGCCAGCGCTACTGGGGAACGCCGATCCCGATGGTGCACCGCAGCGACGGCGCCGTCGAGCCGGTGCCGGATTCCGACCTTCCAGTGCTCCTGCCCGAGGATGTCGAGTTCGCGCCGTCGGGGCGAAGCCCGCTCACCCATCACGAGGGCTTTCTCCACACCGTCGACAGTGAGGGAGAAGGTGCCACCCGCGAGACCGACACCATGGACACCTTCATGTGCTCGTCGTGGTATCAGCTCCGTTACCTCTCGCCCGGGTTTGAAGCAGCTCCGTTCGACCCCGAGGAAGCCGCCTACTGGCTGCCGGTGGACGTCTACACCGGCGGAGCGGAGCACGCGGTCATGCATCTGCTCTACACCCGCTTCTTCACCAAGGCGATGCGGGATCTCGGCTTGTTCGACGACACGGCCGCCGCCATGCGCTCGCACGGGCGCGACCCCGAGGGCCTGTTCGACGAGCCCATGCTTATGTATCGCAGCCAGGGGCAGATCCTGGGCGAGGAGCGCGCCGGTGACCGGGTCGTCGCCGACGGTGAGTGGGACGGCGAGCGGCTGATGGCAATGTCGGTGCGGGTAGATCCGGTGGCGGCGGCCGGCTCGGGCGAGGTGGTGGGTGAGATCGTCCGACGCACCGAAAATGTGCTCCGGGTGGACACCGGCACCGACATCGTCACCGTGGAAGTGCGCGCCGATGCCACCGTCGACATTCCTTCGATTGCCGGCATCAACGACGTGAATCAGCTCCGCCAGCACCTCGAAATCCAGCGCATGTCGAAGTCGCGGGGCAACGTCGTCGACCCCGACGAGCTGGTCGCCCGCTACGGGGCCGACACCGTCCGCACCTACCTCATGTTCGCCTACGAGTGGCAGAAGGGCGGACCGTGGGACTCCCGCGGCATTCTCGGCGCCAGCCGATTCATCGGGGACGTATGGAAGCTGGCGACAGCCGAGTATGAGGCCACCGATCCCGCGGCCGAGCGGAGCGCCGAATTGCGGCGACTCGTCCATCAAGCCATCCAGAAGGTCGACCGTGATTTGGGGGCATTCAAGTGGAACACGGCGGTGGCCGCCCTCATGTCGCTGCGCAACGAGATGCTCGACGTGCTGCGCTCCGGCAGCGTCCAACCGGACGTGTGGCGGGAGGCCCTTGATTCGCTCCTGCTCCTGCTGGCTCCGATCGCGCCGTTTGTGACAGAGGAGCTGTGGAGAATGGCGGGAAACGAAGCGTCGATCCATCTCCAACCCTTCCCCGAGGCCGATCCCGAGATCGCCCGCGAGGAGTCGGTCACGATGGTCATCCAGGTGAACGGCAAGGTCCGGGACCGGTTGGAGGTGGGCGCGGACATCGACGAAGCCACGGCGACCGCACTGGCGCTTGCCTCAGATCGCGTGCAGGGCTTTCTCGATGGCGGAGAGCCGAAGAAGGTGATCGTGCGTCCGCCCAAGCTGGTCAACATCGTCGTCTGATGGAGCCAACCCCAACACCATCTTCGCCGTGGTCGCTGCGCGATCCCATCCTCGTCTATCTGGCGGCGCTGGTGGCGTCGGCCGTCGCTCTGTTCCTGGCGCATTTCGCCGGCCTGGTCGACCTGGTTGCATTGGCCAACGGCGAGGAATCCGATCAGGCGCCTCGAATCATCATGGTGGCTGCCGTCGGCCAGTACCTCACCATGTACCTCGGGCTCCGGCTGATGAGCAGCCGCAAGGGCACCGGCAACTTTCAGAACGACTATCACCTGCATGTGGATTCCACCGATTGGCCGTTTCTCCTCTATGGAGCGGGGCTGCTGATCGTGTCGTCGCTGGCGCTGGCGGGGGTGTTCGCGTTGCTGGGTGTCGACGCCCCCACCCAGGAAGTCATCGAAGCTGCTGCTGAAAGCGACAACCTCGGCGAGACCGTCGTCATCGCCCTCGTGGTCGGGATCGTCGCTCCCATCCTGGAGGAGATGCTGTTTCGAGGCGTGCTCCTGGATGTGCTGAAAGCCCGCTTCGCGGTGAGCCCGGCGATATGGATCACCGGTGTCGTGTTCGGCCTCGTTCATCTCACCGACCCTGCCACGCTCCTGCTGGTGCCCGCCCTCGTCGGCCTCGGGGTTGTCCTCGGTTATGTTCGGGAGCGGGCGGGGGGATCGCTCAGCCGGCCGATACTCATGCACATGGGCTTCAACGGCGTCACAGCGGTCACGCTCGTCCTGTCGTTGCTGCTCTTCGACGACGGCAACGTTCCCCTCTAGGCCGCCTCAGCCGTCACTCCACCACCACCCCGCTCAGGTCCTCGGTCTGTTCCGGGTAGGCCATGTTCAAGCCCTCCAGTGTGGAGACGAGGATGCGGCTGATGGCCAGGTTCCGGAACCATTTGTGCTCGGCCGGTATGACATACCAGGGGGCGGATGGGGTGCTGGTTTCGGACAGCGCCTGCTCGTAGGCGGCCATGTAGTCATCCCACCGCTTGCGCTGGGCGAGGTCGCCGATGTCGAACTTCCAATGCTTGCTCGGGTCGTCGAGCCGGGCTTGGAGGCGGGCGCGTTGCTCGTCCTTGCTGATGTGCAGATAGAACTTGACGATGGTGGTGCCCTCGTCGGCCAGCAGTTGCTCGAACCCCCGGATGTGCTCGTAACGCTGTGACCAGCGCTCCTCCGGCACCAGGCCGAGGACCCTGACGATGAGAACGTCCTCGTAGTGGCTCCGGTTGAAGATGGCGATCTCACCGGTGCCGGGGGTATGCCGGTGGACCCGCCACAGGTAGTCGTGAGCGAGCTCCTGGGGCGTCGGCTTCTTGAACGACGCCACCTTCACGCCTTGGGGGTTGACCCGATCGAACACATGGCGGATGGTTCCGTCCTTGCCGGCGGCGTCCATGGCCTGGAGCACGATGAGCACCTTGTGCCTGCCTTCCGCGTACAGCAGCTCCTGGAGCGCTTCCAGGCGCCGGTTGAGCGCCTTCGTCTCCGTCTTTGCCGCCGCCTTGTCGATGCCCATGGTGTCGGCCGGGTCCACCTCCTCCAGCCGGAGCCTCGTGCCGGGTTCCACTCGATACGTGTCCACTCACCCTCCTGGTAGTCGCCGGGGTGATTATGGCGAGCGGCAGGCCTCTTCACCCGGCACTGCGGTCCTGATATATGTCTCGACCGGGTGCCGCCCGGCGCCGTCGTCTCGCAGGAAGGGCCTCCGTGGACCGGGTGCAATGGATGATTGCGGGGGCCGTGCTGCTGGTTGCCGGCCTGGCCGGATGGTGGTTCGGCGGGGTGCCGGAGCCGCCCCCTCCCCTCCGGGTGACCGCTCCGGCCGGCTCCGGGGTGCTGACCGTGCACGTTGCCGGCGAGGTGGCCGCCCCCGGGCTGGTAGAGGTTGCACCCGGCTCCCGGGTGGCCGAGGCGATCGCACGCGCCGGCGGCCTGCTCCCCACGGCCGATCCTGCGGGCCTCAACCTGGCTGCTCCGCTGGTAGACGGACAGCAGGTGGTCGTGCGCGGCCGGGGTGAGGTGCCGGCAAGCGTCGCGCCGGGCCGGGTGCATCTCAACACCGCCGGAGCCGCCGACCTCGAGCGGATCCCGGGGGTGGGCCCGGTGCTGGCGGCGAGAATCGTCGAGCATCGGGAGACCAACGGGCCGTTTGTGACCGTCGAGGATCTGCTCGACGTTCCCGGTATCGGTGAGGCCAAGCTCGCCGCCATGCGCGACGAGGTGGCGGTCCCCTGACGCTGACGCCCCTCGAACGGGCTGCTCTGGCCGGCGCGGTCGCGGCCTGGGCATCGGTCGGTGCCAGCCGATCTGTGGGCTGGTGGGCGATCCTGCTGCTGGTGCCCGTCTCAGCGACGAGACGCCCGTTGCTGGTTGCCGTCGTCGTGGCCGGCCTCATTTCCGGGCTCACCTCGGTGGCGCGAGAACAGGCGACACTGCGGACCGAGCTGCCGTCCGGGCGAGTGACCGTGGCGGGCAGGCTGGCCGACGATCCTCGGCCCTTGGGTTCCGAGCTGCGCGCCGTGCTCGCACCCACCCACCTTGGCACCCCCCGGGGGTGGCAGCCGTGGCCGGGGCCGCGGCTGGCGATCGTTCTCGCCGAGGCGACGACGGCGGTGGCCGGTGAACGGGTGGCGGTGGCCGGCATCATGGAAGCCCGGAGCGGCTTCGTGCGCGGCGACCCTGTTGCCGGGCGGCTCGACGAGGCGGTGGTCGAACGGCTCGGGCCGGCCACCGATCCGCTCTTCCAGGCCGGCAACGCGATCCGCCGCCGGGTGGCGTCGGTCCTTCAGGATTCCGGGGCGCGCGGTGCTTTGCTGGCGGGGTTCCTCGTCGGCGATGTCGACCGTCTCCCGCAGGCGCAGCTCGAGGAACTGCGGCTGGCGGGTTTGTCGCACTTCGTGGCGGTCAGCGGCAGCAACGTCGCCTTGTTTCTGGCGGCCTGGTTCATCGCAGCCGGCCCGCTGGGATGGGGGCCCCGGCGGCGGGTCCTCGTTGGGCTGGCCGGGCTGGCATTGTTTCTGGTGGTCACCCGGTGGGAGCCTTCGGTGGTCCGCGCCTCGCTGATGGCGGGCCTGGTTCTGGCGGGCCGTCTTACCGGGGTGGCATTGACGCCGTGGGCGGCCCTCGGCGCAGCGGTGACGCTTTCTCTGCTCGTCGCCGGACAATTGAGCGGAGACGTGGGGTTCCAGCTGAGTGCGGCGGCCACCGCCGGCGTCCTGGTTGGGAGCCGACGGGTCCGTGCCGCCGGCTGGGGGAGCGTCGGGCAGGTGCTCGGGATAACGCTCGGGGCGCAGGTGGCGGTGACCCCGCTCCTGCTGTGGCATTTCGGTAGCGTCCCGCTGCTCTCGCCGCTCACGAACCTCGTGGCGGCACCCGTTGTGACCCTGGCCACCGCCGCCGGGGGTGTTGCGGTCATCACCGCCTCGTCGTCCCTGGTCACGGCGGCCGGTTGGCTGGCGCAGGTCGTGCTCACCATCAGCCATCTTGCCGCCGGCTGGCCACAACTCGGCGCCGGCGCTGTCGCCGGGGCCGGGCTGGCGGCGGCGGCCTCCCGCCTGCGCCCGCTTCGGCCGTGGGTGGCGCTCGCAGCCGGTCTGGTGATTTCGGTTGGGCTGCTGCCGGCCGCCGGCGTCGACCGCGCCACGCTGGTGTTTCTCGACGTCGGTCAGGGCGATGCGACGCTGTTGATCGGGCCGGGGGGCGAGACGGTCCTCGTCGACGGCGGCCCGGATGCCCGGCGGCTCCTGTCGGGGCTCCGCCGGTTCGGCGTCGACCACGTCGACCTCATGGTGGCCACCCATGGTGACCAGGATCACATCGGTGGGCTGGAATCGGTGATGAGTGCGGTGGCGGTGGCCCGCCTCTGGCATCCGGGCCATGTGGAGGGGTCCGACCGGTATGCGGCGCTGCTGGAGGCGGCGGAAACGCATGGATTGCTGGTCGAGCAGCCCGCGCCCGGATGGGTCGCCGAAATCGGCTCGTTCCGGATCGAGGTGCTCGGTCCCGGCCGGCGGTACGCAGGCATCAACGACGAGTCGATCGTCTTGCGGGTTGTCGCCGGGTCGTCGTCGGCCCTGCTGACCGGCGATATCGAAGCCACCGCCCAGGGGGATCTGGGCGTTGTGCCCGTGGACGTCCTGAAGGTGCCGCATCATGGTGCGGCCACCACAGATCTGGGCTGGTTGCGTCGGTCGGCAGCCCCCATTTCGGTCCTCAGCGTGGGTGAGAACGACTTCGGCCATCCCCACCCAGGCGTGATAGGGGTCCTGGAGGAGGCGGGCACCGTCATCCGGCGAACCGATCTGGAGGGCGACGTTGTGCTCCCGGTGCCCTGGCATGGGTAGGGTGCGCCGATGGCCATCGACGCACGCACGGTCCGATGGGTTCGTGCACAGCTGGGGATGGGCGCGCAGATCGGGGACGCACTCGCCGGGGGTGTGACCTCCCGTGTTCACGGTGTATCGCTTGGCAGCCGGAGGGCGGTGCTCAAGCAAGTGACGAATGAGCGGTGGCTGGCCGAACGCCCCGACGTCGTCGCCTACGAGGCGGCGGTGCTCGAGCTGCTGGCAGGCAGCGGCATCCCGGTGCCGCGCGTGCTTGCGCTCGACGCTCACGGTGTCGAGGCGGGCCATCCCTCGCTGCTGCTCTCGTGGATCGACGGTGCCCCGGCCGGCGACTGCGCAGCCCCCGGAGAGTGGCTCGGGGCGGTGGCGGAGCTGGCGGTTCGCATCGGCACGGTCGAGGCGCCCGCCTGGATTCGACCGTTCGCCCGTTACATACCGGCCGGGCAGGCCGAGCCTCCCCACTGGGCGAATGACCGGTCGGTCTGGGAGGATGCGATCGCAATCGTGCGGGGCCCGGCTCCCGCCGCGCCCGAACGGTTCATCCATCGTGACTTTCATCCGTGGAATGTGCTGTGGGGCAGCGGACTGGCGGGGGTGGTGGATTGGTCACAAGCCTGTCTGGGCCCGGTGACGATGGATGTCGCCCATTGCCGGGCCAATCTCGCCATCGGCTTCGACGAACACGTCGCCGACGCCTTCCGGTCTACCTGGACGGCGGCGAGCGGGCTCTCGCATGATCCGTACTGGGACCTGGTCACCTGTGTGGACTTCCTGCCGAACTGGCGGCCGTCGGCCGGCGGCAACCGGCGCCTCGAAGCCTGGGTCGTGCATGTGCTGGCAGAGCTCGGCTGAGATGAGATTGCCGGCCCAGGCGGTAGCCTCCGTCCATGCCAATCCTCGCCGTCGTCGGCCCGAGAGATTCCGGCCCGGGTGAGCGCCAGGAACTGCTGGAACGCGCTCACGACTATCTGGCGGGCGCCGATTCCTTCGTGCGGGTCGACGTTCCCGCCAAGGGGGCGGGCGCCGCCGAGGAGGGCGCCACCATGCGAACGGATCTCGAGGCGGTGGTTCCGGCCCTGCAATCGGGGTCCCTGTTCGGCGGTCGCGAGGGGGTGCTGGTCGTCGATGCCCAGAACCTGCTGAAGGGCGAGGCGGAGATCATCGCCGAGCTGCTGGTGGATCTCCCCGAGGCTGTCCAGGTGGCCATCACATCGATGGGAGCACTCCCGGCTGCGCTGGCCCGCGTGCTCAAGGAGTCCGGTGAGACCGTCACCGTCAAGAAGCTGCGAGAGCGTGACGCCGGCCAGTGGCTGGCCGCCGAGCTCAAGCGCCGCAAGCTAAAACTGGCCGGCGAAGCACAGGGCGCGCTCATCCAGCGGTTCGGGTCCGACCTGGCGGCGCTGTCGGGTGCGCTCGACCAGCTGGAGCTGGCCGACGACCTCCCGTCTGCGGAGGAGCTCATCGAACGCTTCCGTACCCGTCCGGACGAGCCGGTGTGGCTGTACGCCGATGCGGTCTCGGCCGGTGATGTCGGCGAGGCATTGCGCCGGCTCACCGACTACCTGACCCACAGCCATCCGCTCGTGTTGCTCGCCTACCTGGAAAACGATCTCAAGCGGCGCGCCATCGCGGCCGCGGCCCCAAACCTGGCCACCTTCGCCGAGTGGAGCGGTACCTCACCCGACCACTTCCCGACCAAGAAAGCCTGGCAGGCTCGTGGGCGCACCTCAGATAGTGAGCTCCGCCGGGCGCTCGATGCGATCAGCCGGGCCGATCAGCACCTCAAGAGCGCCCCGGAGGACACCCACCAGCTCACGATGGAGCGCCTGACGGTGGCGTTGTGCCGGTGGTACTCGGGAAGCGCCGCCAGACGCACCGCCTGAGCGGCGCCGGGAAGGCATCTCGCTATCCCTCGAAGGGCCGGATGCTTTCCACCGTGTAGCTGAAGGTGCCGCCCGGAGCTTCGTACGTGACCGAGTCGCCCACTTCTGCTCCCAGCAACGCCTTGCCGAGCGGGCCGTCGGGAGCGGCGGTCTGGACGCCCGAAACTCGATTCTCGGAACCGGCCACCAACACTTCCAAGGTGAGATCGCCGTTCGTGACGGTGACGATTGAGCCCACCTCCACCTTCCCGGTGTCTTGGGCTTCCCGGACCTCGGCGTTCTCGAGCAGATGCTTGAGCTGGCGGATCCGCGCCTCCATCATCCCTTGCTCGTTCTTGGCGGCGTCATAATCGGCGTTCTCCCGGAGGTCGCCGTGCGACCGGGCCTCAGCGATCCGCTCCTCGATATGGCGCCGGCCGGCGGTAGTGAGCTCCTCGAACTCGGCCTGGAGCTTCTCGTGGGCGGCGGGAGTCAGCCAGGTGGCATCTTCGGTCATCAGGAGCCGAGGAGCGTGCGGACCTGCTTGGTGAGCTTCGACTTGCGACGGGCAGCAGTCTTGGCGTGCAGCACCCCTCGAGTCACCGCCACGTCGATTCGGGCCTGAGCGAGCTTCAACGCCTCCGCGGCGGCGGCGGGATCGCCGGCCTGAGCCGCCTCCAGGGCCGACTTGGAGCGGGTCCGGATCTCGGACCGGACCGTCTTGTTGCGCAGGCGAGCCTTCTCAGACTGGCGGTTGCGCTTGATCTGGGATTTGATGTTGGCCATTCGTGTCCTTTGTGAAGGCGAAAGCATAGCGGCCGCGGCTTGTCAGCAGTCAGTCATCAGCCCACCGCCGCCGTACAATCGCATTCGTCCCCAACCGAACACCCCATGACCTCGCGCATCCGCAACTTCAGCATCATCGCCCACATCGACCACGGGAAGTCCACCCTGGCCGACCGGTTGCTCGAGCGCACGGGTGCCATCAGCGCCCGCGACATGAAAGAGCAGCTCCTCGACAGCATGGATCTCGAACGCGAGCGAGGCATCACCATCAAGGCGCAAGCCGTCCGCATCATGTACCAGGCGCTCGACGGCGCCTCCTACGAGCTCAACCTCATCGACACGCCGGGTCACGTTGATTTCTCCTACGAGGTGGCCCGGTCACTCGACGCCGTCGAAGGAGCGCTGCTGGTAGTCGACGCCACCCAGGGGGTGGAGGCACAGACGTTGGCCAACACCTATCTGGCCATCGAGGCCGGTCTCGAAATCGTTCCCGTCATCAACAAGATCGATCTGCCCGCTGCCGACCCCGAGCGGGTGGGCCGGGAGGTGGCGGCCATCATCGGAGGGAGCGCAGACGACATGATCGCGATCTCGGCCAAGACCGGGGCCGGAATCGACCAGCTGCTGGAGGCAATCGTCCACCGGCTCCCGGCCCCGGACGGCGACCCCGGTGATCCGCTGCGGGCCCTCATCTTCGACTCCTATTTCGATGCCTACCGGGGCGTCGTCTGCTACATCCGGGTGAAGGACGGAACGCTCGGGAAGGGCGATGCGGTCCGCTTCATGGCGAGCGGGCTGGTCGAGCACGCAGACGAGGTCGGCATTCTCACCCCGCAGGCGGTGCCCGTGGCATCGCTCGGACCCGGGGAGTCGGGCTACCTGATCACCGGAGTCAAGGACATCGATTTGGTCAGGGTGGGCGACACCGTGACGAGAACCGACCGGCCGGCAGCCGAGGCGCTCCCCGGCTATCGGGAGCCCAAGCCCATGGTCTTCTCCGGCATGTTCCCCATCGACGGAGATGACTTCGAGCGTCTGCGCGACGCGCTCGAGAAGCTGCGCCTCAACGATGCCGCTCTCAGCTACGAGCCGGAGACCTCGGCGGCGCTCGGTTTCGGGTTCCGATGCGGGTTCCTCGGGCTGCTCCACATGGAGATCGTGCGCGAACGGCTCGAGCGTGAGTATGACCTCGAGCTCGTCTCCACTGCCCCGAGCGTCGCCTATCGGGCGACGACGGTGGCGGGGGAAGTTGTCGAGGTTCGCAGTCCGCAGGACCTGCCCGCCGCCAACCAGCTGGCCGGAATCGAGGAGCCGTACGTGAAAGTGATGATGCTTGCGCCCTCTGAGTATGTCGGGGCGGTGATGGAGCTTGCCCAGCAGCGGCGGGGGATGATGGGCGAGCTGAACTACCTGACGCCGGAGCGGGTGGAGATCGACTACGAGATCCCCCTGGCCGAAATCGTGTTCGACTTCTTCGATCAGCTGAAATCGCGTACGAGAGGGTATGCCTCGCTCGACTACGAGCCGGTCGGGTATCGGTCCTCTGAGCTGTCGAAGGTCGACATTCTCCTCAACGGCCAGCCGGTGGACGCCTTCTCCACCATCATCCACAAGGACAAGGCCTACAGCTATGGCAGCGCCATGACCAAGCGGCTGCAAGAGCTGATCCCGCGCCAGCTGTTCGACATCCCGATCCAGGCAGCAATCGGCAGCCGGGTGATTGCGCGGGAGACCGTGAAAGCCAAGCGCAAGGATGTGACGGCCAAGTGCTACGGCGGTGACATCAGCCGGAAACGCAAGCTGCTGGAACGGCAGAAGGAAGGCAAGAAGCGCATGAAGATGGTCGGTTCGGTCGAGGTGCCGAACGGTGCCTTCATCGACGCCCTGAAGATCGAGCGGGACTGAATGACCTCCTCCTCCGGTCCTGGCCCGCGATCCGGGGATTCTCGTGAGCGCCCCCTCCGGCCCTACGGGCCACCTCCCCCTCCGGGGGAGGAGAGGAGCCGGGGTTGGCCGGGAGGGGGGCGTTGTTGGGGTGGTGGTGGGTTGGTCTCTCCCCCCGGAGGGGGGAGTCCGGCGGAGCCGGGAGGGGGGCGTTCGTGGAGTGGTGGTGGGTTGGTCTCTCCCCCCGGAGGGGG
>JBFKDW010000046.1:0-23073 GCA_041619515.1 Acidimicrobiia bacterium | reverse complement strand
GGCGCACAGCGCCGGGTCTTCTCCCAAGCAATCCGAAGGATTGCCTGCATTCCGAAGGAATGCCTACATCATGCCGTGCATGTCGCCACCGCCCGGCATTGCCGGAGGCGCATCTTCCTTCTCCTCGGCCACGATGGCCTCGGTGGTGATGAGCAGACCGGCAATCGAGGCTGCATTCTGCAGCGTCGAGCGGGTCACCTTGGCGGGGTCGATGATGCCGGCCTTCATGAGATCCTCGTACACGCCGGTCTGGGCGTTGAAGCCCTCCTTGCCGCTTCCCAGGGTCTTGACATGCTCGACGATCACGCCGCCTTCATAGCCGGCGTTGACCGAGATCTGCCGCAAGGGAGCTTCCAGGGACTTGAGGACGATTCGCCGGCCGGCCTTCTCGTCATCGGTTCCTCCCCGCAGCTTTTCGATCGCAGACGAGGATCGCAGCAGCGAGACGCCGCCACCGGGAAGGATGCCCTCCTCGACCGCGGCCCGGGTCGCCTGAATGGCGTCCTCGATGCGGTGCTTGCGCTCCTTGAGCTCGACCTCGGTGGCTGCGCCGACCTTGATGATGGCAACGCCACCGGCCAGTTTGGCGAGGCGCTCGGAGAGCTTCTCGCGATCCCAATCCGAGTCGCTGTTCTCGATCTCGCGGCGGATCTGTGCCACCCGGGCGTTGACGTCGGCCTTCTTGCCGTCGCCTTCGACGATGGTGGTGTCGTCCTTGCTGATGACCACCTTGCGGGCGGTACCGAGCAGGTCGATGTTGGCGTTCTCGAGTTTGAGCCCGACTTCCTCGCTGATGACGGTCGATCCGGTCAGGATGGCGATGTCCTGCAGCATGGCCTTGCGGCGCTCACCAAACCCGGGGGCTTTGACCGCCGCCGACGCAAACGTGCCGCGAATCTTGTTCACGACGAGGGTGGCAAGGGCTTCGCCCTCGAGATCCTCGGCGATGATCAACAGCGGCTTGCCCGATTGCATGACCTTTTCGAGCACCGGGAGCAGATCATGGACGGCCGTGATCTTCTGGTTGGCGATGAGGATGTACGGATCCTCGAGCACTGCTTCCTGGCGGTCGGCGTCGGTGATGAAGTACGGGGAGATGTAGCCCTTGTCGAACTGCATGCCCTCGGTGAACTCCAGCTCGACGCCAAAGGTCTGGCTGTCTTCGACGGTGATGACACCCTCGTTGCCGACCTTGGCGAGCGCCTCGGCGATGCGATCGCCGATGGCGTCGTCCGCCGCCGAGTTGGCGGCCACGTAGGCGATCTTCTCTTTGTCGTCGGCTCCAACCGGCTCGGCCTCGTCCATGAGAAAGCTGACCGCCGCCTCGACGGCCTGCTCGATGCCTCGCTTGAGCTCCATGGGGTTGGCGCCGGCGGCGACGAAACGAAGGCCTTCGCGCACCATCGACTGGGCGAGCACCGTGGCGGTGGTCGTGCCGTCACCGGCTACGTCGTTGGTCTTGTTGGCGACCTCCTTGGCCAGCTGCGCGCCCATGTTCTCCCATGGGTCTTCCAGCTCGATCTCTTTGGCGATGGTTACGCCGTCGTTGGTAATGGTGGGGGCGCCCCACTTCTTCTCGAGGAGGACGTTGCGGCCCTTGGGCCCGAGGGTGACTTTGACGGTATCCGCCAGCTTGTCAACGCCGGTCTGGAGCGAATGCCGCGCCTCCTCGTCAAATTGAAGTTTCTTTGCTGCCATGTTCTTCTCTCCTAGCCGATGACCGCGAGCACGTCGCGGGAGGACAGGATCAGAAACTCCTGGCCTTCAAACTTGATTTCGGTTCCCCCGTACTTCGAATAGACGACGACGTCGCCCTCCGACACGTCCAGCGGAATGCGGTCCCCATCCTGGAACTCTCCAGGTCCCACCGCCATGACGTCGCCGAGTTGCGGCTTCTCCTTGGCGGTGTCCGGAATGACCAGGCCCGACGGGGTCGTCGAGGTCTCGTCTTCCTTGGGCTTTACGATGATGCGGTCGCCCAACGGCTTCAGCTTCATGCGGTTGCCTTTCTTTAGCACTCGTTACTTACGAGCGCTAAATATAGCAGTCTCGTGGTGGGAGTGCTAATAATCTGCGGCGGGCCGCCGGCCACCCATGACCTGACAAATCAGCCCAGGCGCATCCCGGCGTCCACGTCCGAGCCAAGATCCGTGAACTCGCCGCGCATGAGTTTGTGCGCGCCCACGACGGCGATCATGGCGCCGTTGTCTGTGCAGAGATCCCGGGGAGGAACGAACAGGCTCACTCCTCGACGGTCGGCCTCCTCCTGGAGCCTCGAGCGCAGGCGAGAGTTGGCCATGACGCCTCCCCCGCCTCCAACCACGGTCACGCCGGTGGCGTCGACCGCGTTGAACGTCTTCTCCACCAGCACATCGACAACGGCCTCCTGGAGGGAGGCGGCGACATCGGGAATCGGGGGAAGCGTGCCGCCGTCACGGTGTTCACGGACGTAGGTGATGAGCGCCGTCTTGAGCCCCGAGAACGAGAAATCGTAGGGACGGTCGGGCACCGCCCGCGGGAAGGCGACGGCATGCGGGTCGCCGCTTTCGGATTGGCGGTCGATGGCCGGGCCGCCCGGGTAGCCGAGGCCGAGAAACCGGGCCGTTTTGTCGAGTGCTTCCCCGGCGGCATCGTCGATCGTGGCGCCGAGGATCTCGTACTCGCCCCAGTCCCTCATGTGCACGAGCTGGGTGTGGCCACCCGAGGCAAGCAACACCACCGCAGGCGGTGCGAAGGCCGGGTCTCCGAGCAGCGGGGCAAACAGATGCCCCTCCATGTGATCGACGCCGATGAACGGCTTGCCGAGGGCCCAGGCCAGCGCCTTGCCGAACGTGAACCCCACGACCAGGGCACCGACCAGCCCGGGGCCCCGGGTGGCAGCCACCGCGTCGAGGTCGGCCTGGTGGACGCCGGCCTCGGCCAGCGCCTGATGGGTGAGATGACGTACCGACTCGACATGGGCTCGAGCCGCCACCTCCGGCACCACCCCACCAAAGCGAGCGTGCAGGTCGACCTGCGATGCCAGGACGTTGGCGCGCATTTCCGTGCCGAGGACGACGCCGAGCCCGGTTTCGTCGCAGCTGGTCTCGATGCCGAGCACAACCGGTCGATCGCTCACGACGCCTCCCTCCCGATCGACGCCAGGGTCTGCTGATAGTCGGCGGAGTCGATGTCGATCGCCCACATGACGACTGCATTCTCGCCGGTGTAGTACCCCTTTCGGGTGCCGGCCGGCTGGAATCCGAATTTCCGATAGAGCTCGATGGCCGCCGTGTTGGATTCGCGCACCTCGAGAGTGAGATGACGGGCGCCCGCCGCCCTCGCCTGTCGGATCAATTCGATCATGAGCCGGGAAGCGACGCCCTTCTCCCGGTGACCGGGAGCAACCGCCAGGGTGACCACGTGGGCATCCTCGCCCACGATCATGATCCCTCCATAACCCGAAAGCACGTTACCGAGCTCGGCAACCACGTACCTGCGGGTCGGCTGCGCGATCTCGTCGGCAAAGGCGTTCCGCGACCACGGCTCGACAAACGAGGCCGCCTCGACCTCGATCACCGCATCCAGATCGGATGGATCCAGAGGTCGCAACGTGAAACTCATGATGGGTCCGGCCATCCCGCCTCCTCACGAAAATCTTTCCAGTTGATGGTGACATCGGGCTCCCGCAAGTAGAGCGGCCGGACGTCGTCGTGGGCTGGGAAGTCGCCCTTCGCCATGCGAGCGGCGGCCAGTTCCAGGAGCACGTCGGCGCTCGGCCAGCGAGGCCGGCCGACCTTGACCCGGTGCAACCCCCGCAGCGCACCGCTCGGCAGCGCCAGGTGATCTCCCACCACCAGCGAATCATCGGCGGTGGCATCGAGCAGACCGGCGAAGCCTTCCGAGCTAACCACCTCGGGGGCGCCGTCCCTGATGACTCCGCCGGGGACCGGCCGGTACGGAGCCGTGGCCACCTCGTCCCGCCGCACGTCCACCACCGGCCAGATGATCCGGCGGCCGGTCGCTGCCCGGAACGCCAGTACGTCCAGGGACGACAGGCCGAGCAGCTGCGCGCCGGTGGCCGCTGCCACCCCCTGGGCGGTGGCGAGGCCGGCTCGCAACCCGGTGAACATGCCGGGACCGACATCCACCACGATGGCATCGAGCTCACGGGGCGTCCAGCCCACCTGCTCGAAGCAGAAGTCCATTGCCTTGGCCAGGAAGCCGACATGGCCTCGCCGGTCGACCTGGAGGGCCATCGCCAGCAGCGCATCGTCGGTTCCCAGCGCAACCGAGGAGGCAGGGGTCGCAGTCTCGATCGCAAGGATGTTCACTGCTCGACCTCCTGGAGAGGACGGCTCGCCCACCGCCCATGCGGTATCAATTCGATGTTCCGGGCCGCCGATTCCTCCATGCTGATGCGAACCACGAGATGGTCGGCGGGCATCCATTGCTCGATGGCAGTTCCCCATTCGACCGCCAGCACGCCGTCGCGCGACGCTTCGGTCAGCTCCAGGTCTTCGATCTCCGCCAAGGTCTCCAGCCGATAGACATCGGCGTGCGTGAGGGGAAGCAAACCCGGGTAGGAGCGCATGAGGATGAACGTGGGGCTGGTGATCGGCTCCTCGACGCCGAGGCCCTCGGCCAGCCCGGCGACGAACGTCGTCTTGCCCGACCCGAGCTCTCCCTCGATGAGCACCACATCTCCGGCCCACAGCAACCCGGCCAGCCGGCGTCCCACCGCCATCGTCTCGGCCGGGGTGGGGCACCGCAGGCTGATGGTCACGTGAACAACTCGATCTGTTCCGGCGGTCGCGGCTCGGCGACTTCGGACTCATGCGGCTCGGATCGTTGCTCGATGATCTGGACTGCGAGCCGCAGGTCGCTCACCATCTCCTCCACCACCCGCGGCCCGTTGCGCAGCGCAGCGGCGGGGTGAAAGGTCGGTACGACGTGCCGGCCCCACCACGGGTAGGCCTGGCCCCGCATCCGGGTGATGCCCACCTCGGTCTTGAGCAGGAGCTTGGTCGAGAAGTTCCCCAGAGTGACGACTGCGGCAGGATCGATCAGCCTGATCTGGTCGGCGAGGTAGCCCTTGCAGGCTGCGATCTCGTCCGGCCGGGGGTCCCGGTTGCCGGGGGGGCGGCATTTGACGACATTGGCGATGTACACCTCGGGGCGGCTGAGACCCACCCGCTCGAGCAGCGTCGACAGAAGCTGGCCGGAACGCCCGACGAAAGGAAGGCCTTGCTCATCCTCGTGTTGACCGGGGCCTTCACCGATGAACATGAGATCGGCGTCGGCATCGCCGTCACCAAACACCACCGTCTTGCGGCCTTCATGCAGCCGGCACTTGGTGCACGCCGACGCTTCCTGGTCGAGCAACCTGAGTCTGGCTGCGCGGTCTTCGCTCGTCATCCCTCTTCCTCGGTGGCGGCCGCCAGCGCCGCCGCGATGGCATCGCCCACCGCTACGAACGCCGCCTCTCCCACTGCATCGAGATCGGCCTCTGCCTCGCCGCAGGAGACGGCAAAAGCAACATCGCCATCATATCGAGTGTGGCCGGGCCTGATACAGGCGGCAACCGCATCCTGGGCGCGCACTGCCAGCCGGAGGAGATCAGGCCGTTCGATGCGGGCGTCGGTGGCGACGACGACCAGGGTGGTGCTCTCGCCCGGTGTAGGTGGGATGGCAGGAGGGCCGGGCCGGTGGGGCCCTCCCGTGAGCGGCCGCCCCTCGAGAGTGAACACGTCCCCTACTGCGTTGACGACTGCGAGCGCCGCAACAGTTGCGTCGCCGACGGGCGCGGCCGCCGAGCCGACGCCGCCGGGCCGAACATGGTCGAAGCCCCGCCAGCCGGCAACGAGCGCCCCCGTCCCCGCTCCAACCGAGCCCATGGCCACGGGCGCGTCGACGGCGGCCGCGTACGCAGCTGCACCCTCGGAAGGGCCGGGCCGCGCCCGGGGGTCCCCGGCCAGCAGGTCGTAGATGACCGCAGCGGGAACGATGGGGACCGGGCCTTTCAGCGCCTGGTGACCGCGCCCGTCCGCCTCAAGAGCTCCGACGACACCGTCGGCGGCTGCCAACCCGAATGCGCTGCCACCGGCCAGGACGATTGCCTGCACCCCCTGGACCCGCATGCCGGGCGCCAGCATCGCCAGCTCGCGACTGCCGGGGGCGGCTCCGCGCACTTCGACCACCACCCGGTTGGGCTCAGGAAGCACGACCACCGTCACCCCGGTGCGGCCGACGGGATCGGTCCAGTGCCCGACCCGGATCCCGGGGATCGACGTGAGCGTCATCCGCGGTAGCGCCTCGGCAGGCGCGGGCCAAAACC
The DNA here is from genome assembly GCA_041619515.1 of Acidimicrobiia bacterium. Classification (GTDB taxonomy): domain Bacteria; phylum Actinomycetota; class Acidimicrobiia; order Spongiisociales; family SHLN01; genus SHLN01. The sequence continues at coordinate 16,757 of JBFKDW010000046.1, read as the reverse complement.
GCAGAGGATCTCCCAGCTGACCGAGTCGAGGCGGGTGGCCCATTCGTCGGCATCGATCTCCTCGGTTCCCTGCGCCCCGAGCAGCACGACTTCGTCGCCGACTTCGACCGGCTCGTTCCCCATGTCGACCACGATTTGATCCATGGTGACGATCCCGGCGAACGGGCGCCGTTTGCCACCGATGAGCACCTCTCCCCCGATCTTGGCGAGCCGCCGTGTGATCCCGTCGGCATACCCGATGGGGACCGTCGCCACGGTGGATTCCTCCGGCAGCGGCCGAATCCGGCCGTAGCTGGGGCGGGCTCCGGCCGGCAGCCGGGCCGTGTAGACCACCCGTGAGACGACTCGCATTGCCGGCCGCAAGGTCACCACGTCACGGCAGGGAGGCGAGGGATAGCACCCGTACATGGCCAGCCCGACCCGAACCATGTCGAAGCGGGCGTCGGGGTACAACAGCGCCCCGGCCGAATTGGCTGCGTGCACGATCCCGGGGGCGGCGCCGACGGAGACCCGCTCGTCGACGAACCCGCGCAACTTTTTGACCTGCCCGCCGGTGAATTCGGCGTCGTCCTCGGCAGACGGGAAGTGCGTCCAGACCCCGCCGAGATCGAGCCGCTCGTCTGCCGCAATGCGCCGCACCAGCCCGGCCGCGGTCGGCTCGTCCGCGCCGACACGATGCATGCCGGTGTCGAGCTTGAGGTGCACCGTCACCGGTTGCCGCGCCGCCGCCGCCACGGCATCGACGAAAACCGCCGAGTACACCGTGGGGGTCAGCTCGTGATGAATGATCTCGGCCGCGTCGGAAGCCGGGGCTTCGGACAGCAAGAGCACCGGTCCCTCCAGCCCGGCCTCCCGGAGACGCACGCCTTCGGCAAGGGTGGCAACGGCGAGCCAGCCGGCCCCTGCCTCCAGGGCCGCTTCTGCCACCGGAACGTCGCCGTGGCCGTAGGCGTCTGCCTTCACGACCGCGCAGAAGCCCGCCGGTGCCACTTCCCGGGCAATCTCCCGGACGTTGTGGCGAATGGCATCGAGGTCGACTTCCACCCACGACGGCCTCATCGCATCACCACCCCGATCTCGTCGACGAGGTCCTCCGCGGTGACGACCGACCACTCGGCCAGCGACTTGCCGGCTCTTCCATGCCAGAAGGCACCGCTGTAGGCGGCCGGCACCGCATCGAGACCGCTCGCCCACAGGGCCGCCACAGTTCCGGTCAGGACGTCACCGGTCCCGATGGTGGCCAGCTCCGGTCCCCCCTCGGTGACGACCCATGGTGCCTCGCTCGCGGTGACGAAGGTGGGATTGCCTTTCAGCAGCACCACGGCGTCCGCTTCGCGGGCGACGGTGGCCGCCGCCTGGTAGGTAGCTTGTCGGCCCGTCAACCGGGTGAACTCCCCGGCGTGGGGCGTGATGATGGTGCCGCCGGGACGCTTGAGGCGAGCGGGCTCGGCAATGGCGTTGAGGCCGTCGGCGTCGATGAGCAGCGGGCCTTGCCAGCGTCCGATGAGTTCCTCGACGAACTTGTTCTGGTCGGGCCCGAGCCCGGGGCCGAGGGCCATGACGTCGAAGCGAGCGGCCTGTTCCAGCAGCTCGGCCACGTCGGCGGGATCAAACCGGTCCCCGGTGCCGATCCCTCGTGTCATCACGCCGGCACTCAAACCCTCAACCACCGTCTGCCACCGGCCGGGGACGGCCGCGGCGACGGCCCCGGCGCCGGCCCGGAGGGCACTCGCGGCAGCCAGGACCACCGCACCGGTGAGGCCGGGAGAACCGCCGACTACCAGCACCGACCCCACCGACCACTTGTGAGCGGTCCGGGCCCGGCGAGGAAGCCCGGCATCTGCGTCCTCGACCAGCTTCAGCTCGGGCCGGCCACCCTCGAGCCCGATGTCGCGTACCTCGAGAGCTCCGCATCGTTCCGGGCCCTCACCGAGGAGGTGACCCACCTTCAGGGCATGAAATGTCACCGTGCGGGCAGCAGTGAATGACTGCCCGGTGACACCGCCGTCGGCCGCACTCAGCCCACTCGGCACATCGATGGCAAGGACCGGAGCGGGGTGGGTCAGCCACGGCGCTACGTCCTCGGGCAGCTCTCCGTGGAATCCGGCGCCGAACAGGCCGTCGACGATGAGATCGGCTGCACCGGGGGGCCCGAAGGGAACCACCTTGGCGCCGGCGGCCACCGCGGCCCGAGCCGCGCTGCGGGCGGCCGAGAAGTCACCTTTCGGGTATCCCCTGGCATGGATGGTGACCGCAACTCCGCGCCGGGCCAGGTATTTGGCGGCGACATACGCATCGCCACCGTTGTTGCCGGGACCCGCCAGCACCGAAACCCGGGACCCGTATTGGGCACCCATTCTGGCGGCGGCGAGGGCGACCCACAGCCCGGCCCGCTCCATGAGCGCGCCGATACGATCGGAAGCCGCTGCGTCGAGCACGGCCGACTCCTCGGGAGTGATGACCAGGCGCACGGGCCAAGGGTACCGGGGGCGGCCCGATGCCCACGGCACTTCTGGTCGGGGCCGGGCCCGGCTAGGAAACGCTGATCGCCAGCACCATGGCCGTCACGTCGGTGTGGGTGATCGAAACGTGCACCTCGGTGACGCCGAGCTCCGAGGCGCGCGCCAGGGCGGTTCCGAACAGGCGAACGGTCGGCTTGCCGCCGCCGGTGATCTCGATGTCCTTCCAACGGAGCTGCCGCCAGCCGCGGCCGAGGCTCTTCATGACTGCCTCCTTGCCGGCGAAGCGAGCAGCGAGGCGCCGGGAGGGATTGGCGAAGCGGGCAGCGTACGCCTGCTCGTGTTCGGTGAAGCACCGCTCCAGGAATTGCTCGGGGTACTTCCCGTAGAGCTTCTCGACCCGAGCGATCTCGGCCAGGTCGATGCCGATCCCGACGATGTTCATGGCGGCGAGCCTATCGAAACGGCTTCGGAAGCGGTGCCGGATGACGCTCGGGACCCGATGCCGCCACGTTCGCCGCCGTGGCGCGACGAGGCCGGCCCGGGTATCGGTCCGGCCGCCGGCCGATGGGTCTGACGGCCCATTTTGCGCCATGACCACTCTTTGTAGTGGATGTGGCACTTACAGTGAGGGTAGTGGCTACAGCAGGAGAATGAACATGACGAAATGGACGAGGACGAAGAGAATGACGACTCTGGTCGTTGCTCTCACGGTGGCGATGTCGATGCTGGCAGGACCGGCCGGGGCGGTGGATCCGACTGCGACTGCACAGGACACTCGCACGTCGATCATTGCAGAGATCACATCTCTGATCCCGACGTCCGACAGCGACGCAGACAAGAAGCTGGCGGAAGCAGCCAAGAAGCTGACCGAGTCGCTGAGCGGGAAGTACTGGTCAGGTCCTGATGAGCTGGGCGAGGAGGGCAAGAAAGTCTTCGAGAAGGATCGGGACGCCGCCAAGAAGCTGCGGGAAGCAATCGAGAAGCTCACCAAGGCCGGATTGGATCAGACGGCAGTGGCGGAGACCCTCTCGGCACTCGTTTCCGAGGATCGGCGCCTCGCCGAGGCGATGATCAGCGCCGCTGAGACCGCCGGAGCATCCGGCTCGAAGATCGAAGATGCCCGCAAGGAGATGACCAAAGCCGAAAAGGAGCTGGCCGACAACAAGCCTGACGACGCTATCGACCACTTCAAGAAGGCGTGGGAGAAGGCCGTCAAGGCCGAGGCCGAAGCGTCCAAGGACAGCTCGACGGCCGGCAGCGGCGGCGGCGACTACTCCGTCTACACCTTCTGGTTCATAGACACATCCGATCCAGCCCGAGCGCCGTTCGCGGTGACCGGCACCAACGAGAGTGGCACGTACGGCGACACCGGACGCGGCAACGAGGGCTACCTCGAGGTGGACGGCGTGAAGATGCAGTTGCACGTCTCGTGCTCGGATGCCTTCACCGACGGCACGGGCGACAAGTCCGATCCGACCGAAGCCTCTCCCTTCCGTGTCGTGAACTACACGATCTCCAAGTACAAGAGCGGCCAGCTGGACAAGACCTGCAACCTGATCGGCGTCCCGGAATTGGCTTCGGTCAATCTCGAAGTGGATTACCGGGTCTTCGGCGACGGTGCCACGGGCGAGTGGCTGAGCGGTGATGGTGACCCGGTTCACTACACCGGCGCCCAGGCCGAGGAAGGCGAGTACCGGTTCACCGTGACCAACAGCGGCAGTGTGGCCCTCTCCGGAGTCACGGTCACGCCGCTCTTGGATGGAGAGTCGTGCGTGTTGACCGAACCGCTCGAACCGGGAGCGAGCACAGAATGCACACCCGGGCACTTCTTCCCTCAGATTGGGACGAATGAGCGCACTGCGACGGCAACGGCCACCTACGCCGGCGGAACGGTGTCGGCGTCGGATTCGGCGACCTTCGTCGTAGCCGGAGACTGACCGCCGGCTCGTAGCGAGCACGGACACAACCCCGGGCCTTCGGGCCCGGGGTTTCCTACCGTTGCCGGGAACGCCGAAGGGGTTGCCTTATTCGACCGTGACGCTCTTGGCCAGGTTGCGGGGCTGGTCGATGTCGAGCCCGCGGGCGTCGGCGACGTGATAGGCGAGCAGCTGCAGCGGCACGATCGACAGCACCGGACTGAGCAAGTCCAGGGTGCGGGGAATCCGCAGCACATGGTCGGTGTAGTGCTCGATCTCGGTGTCGTCGTCGTAGGCGACGGCGATGACGCTGGCGCCGCGGGCCTTGACCTCCTGGAGGGCCGACACGGTCTTGTCGTAGACGTGCTGCTGGGTGTTCACCACGATGACGGGCGTGCCTTCGGTGATGAGCGCCAGCGTGCCGTGCTTGAGCTCGCCTGCGGGCATGGCCTCCGAATGGAGGTAGCTGATCTCCTTCAGCTTCAGGGAGCCCTCGGTCGCGACCGCGTAGTCGAGGCCGCGCCCGATGAAATAGATGTCATCCTTGTTGGCGAGTTGCCGGCCGAGGAAACGAGCCATCTCGTCGATTCCCTGCTCCCGCTTGAGCAGCGATTCAACCTGCTGGGGCAGCAACTCGAGAGCATCGGCGACTTGCTTCGCCCTCTCTCCGTCGAGCACTCCCCGTGACTTGCCGAGGCGCAGCGCCAGGAGGTACTGAGCAACCAGCATGGCGGTATAGGCCTTGGTGGATGCCACCGAGATCTCGAGTCCGGCCCGGGTGTAGACGATATCGTCCGAGTAATGGGTGAGGGCCGAGCCGACCACATTGGTGATCGCCACCAGCCGCGATCCCCGCTCCCGCAGCAGGCGGGCGGCCGCGAGCGTGTCGGCGGTCTCACCGGACTGGCTGATGGCGAGCGTGATCGAATTGGGCCCCACGATGGGATCGCGGTAGCGAAGCTCGTGCGCATATACCGCCTCGGTGGGAATGCGCAACAAGCCCTCGAACATCTCTTTCCCGGCCAGGCCGGCATGGAAGGCCGTCCCGCAGGCCGTGATCCAGATCTTCTCGAGGGATTCCTCGAAACTGTCATCCCAGCCGACGTCCTCGAGCGTCACGTCGGTGCCGTGGAGCCTTCCGAGCAGGGAGTCGGCAACCACCCGCGGCTGCTCGAAGATCTCCTTCAGCATGAAGTGCGGGTACCCGGCCTTTTCGGCCTGTTCCACATCCCAGTCGACTTCGATGTGATCCCGCTCCACGACGGTGCCGTCCAGCTTCTCCATCCGGAGCCCGTCCAGGGTGATCGTAACCATCTCCCCGTCCTCCATGACGAGGACCTGGCGGGTGTGGTCGAGCAGCGCAGGAATCCCTGAAGCGAGGAACGTCTCGCCGTCGCCGAAGCCGACGACGAGGGGGCTGATCATGCGGACCGCTACCAGGGTGTCTGGCTGGTGAGAGGTCATCGCCACCAGCGCGTAGGCCCCGGTGGCACGCCCCACCGCCCGGCGTACGGCTTCGGTGAGGTCACCGTCGTATTCGTCGGCGATGAGATGCACGAGCACCTCGGTATCCGTGTCCGAGACAAACACCCGGCCTGCCGCCATCAGCTCTTCCCGCAGCTCGAAGAAGTTCTCGATGATTCCGTTGTGGACGACGGCAAAGGTCTGGCTGGCATCGGCGTGGGGGTGGGCATTGACGTCGGTGGGCGCGCCGTGAGTGGCCCAGCGGGTGTGTCCGATGCCGAGGCGTCCGACCGGTGCCGACTCGTCCAGCATGGCGACGAGGCGCTCGAGCTTGCCGGACGCCTTGCGCACCTGGATCACTCCGTCGTCGGCGACGGCGAGGCCGGCCGAGTCGTACCCGCGGTACTCGAGGCGCTTGAGCCCCTGAAGAATGATCGGGCTGGCCGGACGGGGCCCGACGTATCCCATGATTCCGCACATTCCTACAACTCCTCTTCTCGGGTGCCGGAGTGTGCGCGGTGGCGCGGTCCCACGATGTGGGCTCACCCCCGCCGGGCCTCTGTTCCGGGATCACTCCCGGTTTTTACTCCCGTCGGTTACGACCGTGAGCGGCCGAGAGGGCATCCGCCGAACATCTCGATAACCCTCTTCCTCGTCCCCTCGCAGAGCGAGGGCAGGCGCTGTTTTCGTAACTCCGGTACCTGCGTACTCCGATCAGCGTATCACCGATCGGGAACGAGCAGGCACCAAACGACGGATCGAGCACCAGCGGCGACGCAGCCGCCGTCAGCCCCCGAGGGCGCCGCGGACGACGGAGGCCAGTTCGTCTGCGATGGTGGCCGCGTCGGCCTTGCTGGCCGCCTCCACCATCACCCGAACCAGTGATTCCGTGCCCGAAGGCCGGATGAGGACGCGCCCTCCCCCGCCGAGCTGCTCCTCGGTGTGTCGCACCGCCTCCCAGACGGCATCGGCCGACTCCAGGCCGCTCCTGTCCGAGACCCGCACGTTGCGCAAGACCTGCGGGTAGTCGGTCATGACCTTGCGCAACTCGGTGAGGGGCCGGCCGGTTGCGGCCACCACCTCGAGCAGCCGCAACGCAGTCAGCAGCCCATCGCCGGTCGAAATGTGGTCGAGGAAGATGACGTGCCCCGACTGCTCTCCGCCCAGGTTGGCTTTGTGCTCTCGCATGGCTTCAAGGACGTAGCGGTCGCCCACGGCGGTCTCGACCACAGAAATGCCCAGATCGGCCATCGCCCGGCGAAACCCGAGATTGGTCATGACCGTAACGACCACCGTGTCGTTCTTGAGCCGTCCCTGCTCGTGGAGGTGGCGGGCAATGATCGCCATGATGACGTCGCCGTTGAGCGGCACGCCGGCCTCGTCGATCGCCACGAAGCGATCGGCATCGCCGTCGAACACCAGGCCGATTTCCCCGTCTACCTGGCCGGCCAGGAACTCAGGGTGGGTTGCCCCGCAGCCGTCGTTGATGTTGAGGCCGTCCGGCTCACAGGCGACGGTCCGAACGTGGAGCCCCAGCTCGCGGAACAGCCGCGGAGCCGCCAGGAATGCGGCGCCGTTGGCGGCGTCGATGACCACGTCGATGCCTCTGAGGGTGTAGGCGATGTCCGCCTTCAGCCATGCCAGGTACTCGTCGACACCGTTCGCCCGCGGGAGGCGAATCCCCACCCCGGCTCGCGGGATGCGCCAGGGGGGACCCTTGCGGAGCCGGGCCTCGATCTGGTCTTCGATGCCATCGCTGAGCTTGCCTCCGTCCCCGCCGAAGAACTTGATGCCGTTGTCCTCGGCCGGGTTGTGGGAAGCCGACACGACCACCCCCAGCGACGCATCGGCGACGTTGGTGAGGTGAGCGATGGCGGCAGTGGGGATGACGCCGACATCTTCGGTGTCGAGGCCCACCGAGTGGAACCCGGCCTGCAGGGCGAGCGAGAGCATCTCACCGGAGCGCCGTGTGTCGCGGCCGATGACGATCGGCCCGCTGATGTCCTCGGCGGCTGCCCGCGCCAGGTCGATGGCGAAGTCGACGGTCAGCTCTTCGTTTGCCTTTCCCCTGACACCGTCGGTGCCAAACAGCCGCTGGCCCTCGGTGAGCACTTAGCGCTTGGTGTACTGCGGGGCGCGCCTGGCCTTGCGCAGACCGTATTTCTTCGGCTCGACCCGCCGGGGATCCCGTGTGAGGTAGCCGCCCTTCTTGAGCACATCCCGCAGCTCCGGGTTGATGATCTCGAGTGCCCGGGCAATGCCCAGCCGCAACGCGTCGATCTGTCCGGTGGTGCCGCCTCCTTCGAGCTTGGCGTGGATGGCGTACCGGCCTTCCATCTCAACGGCTCGAAGCGGGCCGAGGACTCGCACCCTCATCGCCATGGTTGGAAAATACTCCTCGAGCCGCTTGCCGTTGAGGTTGAAACCAGGCTCGCCATCCATGATGCGAACTTGCGCCCGGGAGCGCTTGCGACGGCCCGTTGCCCGGGCAAGAACCTCGGCCATTACTTCTTCTCCACTTTCGCAATGTTGAATTCCAGCGGCTGGGGCTTCTGCGAGCCATGCCCGTGCTCCGGCCCTGCATACACCCGGAGTTTGCGGAACATGGCCCGGCCCAGCCGATTCTTGGGAAGCATCCCGCGCACGGCCCGCTCGATGACGGCCTCGGGCCTGCGAGCGAGCAGGCGCTCGAAGGACTCGGCCTTGATACCGCCGGGAAAGCCGCTGTGGCGGTAGTAGATCTTCTGCTCGGATTTGCCGGACGTGACTGCCACCTTGGCGGCGTTGAGGACGATGACATGGTCCCCGACGTCCAGATGCGGCGTGTAGAGGGGCTTGTGCTTGCCGCGCAGAATGCGGGCCACCTCGGACGCCAGCCTGCCGAGCGGCAGGTCGGTGGCGTCCACCGTCCACCACACGCGCTCGATATCGCCTGGACGCGGCGTATAGGTCTTCTGCTGTTTCACGCGGAGGGAACTCCCCAAAGAGGTTGCGGGAACGGAGGAATCATAGCGGGCCGCGAGCGCTTCGCCAGCCGGATTCGCAACGAAGAGACGCCCCGCCGCCCCGGGCGCCATCAGAAGTCCACCCGCCAGAGGAAGAGCCCCCGGGCGGGCGCCGCCCCGCGGGCGGCGTTGCGATCCTCCCGCTCGAGGATCTCCGGCACCTCGTCGGGCTCGCCGTTGCCACGCCCGATTTCGACGCTGAGCGCCACAATCGACCGGACCATCTGATGGCAGAACGAATCGGCAGCGATCTCGAAGACGATCACGTCCTCAGGTGCGGCACGCCACCCGGCCGATACGACGTGGCGGCGGGTGCTCTTTCCCGCCCGTCTTCGGCACAGGGACGCAAACTCGTGCTCACCGACCAGGCGCTCGGCTGTGGCATTGAGGCGCTCCAGATCGAGGGGATAGCGGTAGTGCCAGCTCGTGCGAGCCCGGAACGGATCGGGCCAGCGCCGGTTGAGAACGAAGTAGCGGTAGGTGCGGCGGACGGCGTCGTGCCGGGCATGGAAAGCGGGATCGGCCACCGTGACCGACTCGAAGGCAAGCTCGGGCCCGAGCATCCGGTTCAGCGACCGGTGGAGGGTCTCGGGGGGGATCTCCCGCTCGGTTTCCACGTTGACAACCTGATGATGGGCGTGGACTCCGGCATCGGTACGGCCGGCGACGTGGGTTCGGACCTCGCCAAGCACCTGCTCCAGCGCATGCTGCAGGTCCCCCTGCACCGTGCGAAGTCCGGGCTGGACTGCGTACCCGGAGAACTCACTGCCGTCGTAAGAGAAATCCAGCCGGTAGTTGATCATCTGCGCCTCGACCCGACCCGAACCGGTCCCGTCAAGTGTTCAGAACCCGGGAATGCCGACAAACAAGAGCCATACGAACATGGCCGTGAGGGCGGCGCCGATGGCGCGCTCCTGGGTCATGTCGAGGTTTGACTGGAATCCGGTCACCATCATGGCCGCCGACCAGATGCCGATGAAGATGAGGGCAACGCCCACCGGGAGGCCGATGCGGGAGACGACGGGAACCAGCGCCAGGGGGGCGTGGGCATATCCGACGATGGGCACGATTGCTCCGAAGTTGACCCGGTTTTCGAATATGAAGGTCGTGATGGCGTAGACGGCCCCCGAGCCCAGCAGCCAGGCGAAGCCGCCGCTGATGAACAGCGACAGGAATCCCGAGATGGCGAACTCGCCCTTGGCGAGGAATGGGAGCCCACCGAGGTTGAACACGGTGGCGAACAGGATCCACACGGCGTAGACGGCTGCGACGATGACCACCGCGTCGCCGTTTGCCGACTGGTTGAACTGCATCCAGACATAGGCGTCGCGCTTGAGCTGGAGCGCTTGCCAGAGTCGTTGGGTTTCCATACGCCTCCTAATCAGTCCCGTACCGATCGTGAGCCATGGCCGTGCCGGACCGTCGGCGCTCGCCACACCCTGCCGTCTCAGGATAGTTTTGCGCCCTATTCGAGGAGCTCGATGATCGCCATCTCTGCCCCGTCGCCGCGGCGCGGGCCCAGCTTGAGGATACGGGTGTAGCCGCCGTGGCGGTCGGTGTAGCGGGGAGCGACCTCGTCGAACAGCCGGGTGACCACCTCGGTGTCCTCGATGTGGCGCAGGATGATCCGCCGGTCATGGAGGGTGCCATGGCGGGCCTTGGTGATGAGCTTCTCCGCATAGGGGCGGAGCACCTTGGCGCGGCTGAGCGTCGTCTCAATGCGGCCGTCCCAGAACAGCGCTGCCGCCAGGTTGGACATCATGTGCTTGTGGTGTGACGGGCTTCCCCCGAAACGGGGTCCCTTCTTGGGCCGGGGCATCCGTGGGATCCTCTACAGTGCTTGCTCGATCGTCTGGGCCGGGTCCTCATCGCGGGATTGCCGCAGAGACAGGCCGAGCTCGTCGAGCTTGGCCGCCACCTCTTCCAGGCTCTTCTGCCCGAAGTTGGTGATGTTCAGCAGGTCATCCTCGGTCCGCATCACCAATTCGCCCACCGTCTTCACTTGGGCGCGGCGCAGGCAATTGCGCGGACGCTCGGAGAGGTCGAGCGCCTCGATGGGCAGATCGAGGTCGGGAGAGCCGGACTCTGCCTCGACCACGTCACCGAGCTCCAGGCCAACCCCCTCGCCTTCGCCGACGTCGGCGAACAAGCCGAGCAGCTCGCGCAACGTCTTGCCGGCCGACGAGATCGCCTCTGCCGGGGTGATTGATCCGTCGGTATCGACGTCGACGATGAGCTTGTCGAAGTTGGTCATCTGCCCGACCTGGGTTGCAGCCACTTCGTACGCAACCTTGCGGACCGGTGAGAAGATCGAGTCGATGGGGATGACCCCGATGGTGTCGCTCTTCTTGTTCTTCTCTGCGGTGCGATAGCCGACGCCCCGCTCGACGGTGACTTCCATGTCGAGGCTGGCAGAGGCAGAGAGCGAGGCGATCACGAGGTCGGGATTGACGATTTCCACGCCGGCGGGGAGCTTGAATTGCCCGGCCGTCACCTGCCCGGCACCCTTGGCCGACAAGAAGAGCGTCTGGCTCTCGCCTTCCTCCATGTGGAGCACCACCTGCTTGAGGTTGAGGATGACGTCGACGACGTCCTCCTTGACCCCTTCGACGGTCGTGAACTCATGGAGCACGCCCTCGATCCGCACCGAAGTGATGGCTGCTCCCGGGATCCGGGAGAGCAGGGTACGCCGGAGCGTGTTGCCCATGGTGTACCCGAACCCGGGCTCGAGCGGCTCAATGATGAACCGGGACCGGTTTTCGTTTACCGGTTCCTCTTGAATTTGCGGGCGCTGAACGATGAGCACAGGGCTCCCTCCGTTACTTCGAGTAGAGCTCGACGATGAGCTGTTCTTGGATTTGGGTGTCGACTTGAGCCCGGGTCGGCAGATCCCGGACGGTGATCTTCTTGTTCTCGGCATCGACTTCGAGCCACTCGGGGATTCCACGATCTCCGATGGTGTCGATGGAGTGCTGCACGGCAACCATGTTCTTGCTGCGCTCCCGCAGCTCCAGGGCCGTTCCCGGCCGCACTCTGATGGACGGCTTGTCGACCCTGCGGCCATCGACGAGCACGTGACCGTGAGACACCAGCTGGCGGGCCTGGGCGCGTGAGGTGGCGAAGTTGGAGCGATAGACGACGTTGTCGAGCCTGCTCTCGAGGATCCGGAGCAGGTTCTCGCCGGTGATGCCGCTCCGTCGGGCGGCCTCCTTGTAGTAGTTGCGGAACTGCTTTTCGAGCACACCGTAGATGCGCCGCGCCTTTTGCTTCTCCCGCAGCTGGATGAGGTACTGGGTCTCTTTGATACGGCCGCGACCGTGCTCACCCGGTGGGTAGGGGCGGGTCTCGATGGCGCACTTGGATGACTCGCAGCGTGCTCCCTTCAAGAAGAGCTTGGTGCGCTCGCGGCGGCAGAGCTTGCAGACCGGTCCTGTGTAGCGGGCCATCAGCCGTGCCGTCGTTTCTTGGGCCGGCAGCCGTTGTGCGGCAGCGGGGTGACGTCCTTGATGCCGGTGACCTCGAGCCCCATGGCCTGCAGGGTTCTCACTGCGGTCTCGCGGCCCGAGCCCGAGCCGCGCACGATGACATCGACCTTGCGGATGCCATATTCACCGGCCTGGCGGGCCGCCTGTTCGGCAGCCACCTGGGCAGCGTACGGGGTGGATTTGCGGGACCCTTTGAACCCCACCGAGCCACCCGAGGTCCACAGGATGGCGTTGCCCTGGAGGTCGGAGATGGTGATGACCGTGTTGTTGAACGTGGCGCGGATGTGCGCCTGCCCGTGGGAGAGGGTGCGTCGCTCACGGCGCCGCGAGCGGGCGGCCTTCTCGTCCACCGGGCCAGGTGCTTCTTCGGCCGGCGCGTCGGCAGCCGCCGCAGCGGCGGCGGGGGCTTCGGCCGGGGCGGGTGTCTCGGGGGCGGAGGAGGCTTCGTCGGCGACGGGCGGCGCGGTCTCGGCGGCCGGCTGCTCGGCGGCGGGCTGCTCGGCGGCGGGCTCTACGGCCTCGTCCGCACCTTCGGGGGCTTCTGGGGTGGTCATCTACTTCTTCACTGCCTTCTTCTTGCCGGCGATTGCGTGGCGGGGCCCCTTGCGGGTCCGGGCGTTCGTGTGGGTCCTCTGGCCGCGCACGGGCAGGCCCCGGCGGTGCCGGATGCCCTGGTACGAGCCGATGTCGATCTTGCGCTTGATGTTCTGGGCGACTTCGCGTCTGAGGTCACCCTCGACGCGGAATTGCTGTTCGATCGCCCGCCGGATCTTGAGGACCTCGTCCTCGGTCAGGTCTCGAATGCGCGTGTCTACCGAGACTTCGGCGAGCTCACACACGAGCTTGGCCCGGGTAGGCCCGAGGCCATAGATATAGGTGAGGGCAACCTCGGCCCTCTTGTCCCGAGGAAGGTCCACTCCTGCAATACGTGCCATGCGTTATCCCTGTCGCTGCTTGTGGCGCGGGTTGCTCGGGCAAATCACCCACACGCGCCCGTGCCGCCGGATGATCCGGCAGCGCTCACACATCTTCTTGGCCGATGGTCGAACTTTCATTTATACCGATACGTGATCCTGCCTCGGCTGAGATCGTACGGAGTCAGCTCCATACGCACCCGATCCCCGGGGAGAATCTTGATGTAGTGCATCCGCATCTTCCCGGAGACGTGAGCGAGGACCTGGTGCTCGTTGTCGAGCTTCACACGAAACATTGCGTTCGGGAGAGGCTCGACGACAGTGCCCTCGATCTCAATTACGTCGTCTTTTCTCGCCACTGGACCTCAAAAAGGCCGCGGACAGCCAGACGTGGAATGTTAGCCGGAGTTTCTCACTAACAGCAACCTCGACGATGAGCGGCTAGTCGTCGCCGGCCGTCATTACTTCGACACCGTCCCGGGTGATGGCGATGGTGTTTTCGAAGTGGGCGGAGAGGCTGCCGTCGGCGGTCGTGACAGTCCAGCCGTCGTCCTGGACCTCGGTGCGCCAGTCCCCCATGTTGACCATGGGCTCGATGCAGATGGCCATCCCCTCCTTGAGTTTCATGCCCTTCCCGGGTTCGCCGTAGTTCGGGATCTGAGGCTCCTCGTGCATCTGCTCGCCGATGCCGTGCCCGACGTATTCGCGTACCACCGAGAAGCCGGCGCCTTCGGCGACCTGCTGTACGGCGGCACCGACATCGCCGATGCGTGCCCCCGCCTTGACCTGGCGGATGCCGGCCTGCATCGACTCCTCTGTCACCCGGATGAGCTTGGCGACTTCATCGGGAACGTCTCCGATGGCGAAGGTGCGGGCGGCATCGCCGTGATACCCCTGATAGACGGCGCCCACATCCACCGAGAGGATGTCACCGTCTTTCAGCTGGTAGCCGTCGGGGATGCCGTGGACGATCACGTTGTTGGGAGAGGTGCAGATGGTGGCGGGATAGCCGTGGTAGCCGAGGAACGAGGGGGTGCAGCCGCGATCACGGATGATCCCGGCGGCGACCTGGTCGAGGTCGGTCATGCTCACCCCCGGTGCCGCCGCCGCTCGCAACGCCGTCAGCACCTCGGCCACCGTCCGGCTGGCGATCCGCATCTTGGCAAAGCCGCTTTCGTCCTTGATGGTGATCACGCCGCCAGGACCTCGATGAGCCGTCCGAAGACCTCGGGGATGGACCCGAGCCCGTCAACCCGGGCCAGCCGTTGCTGCGACTCGTAGTACTCGACCAGGGGCGCAGTCTGCTCCTCGTAGACGGCCAGCCGGTTGCGAATCACCTCCTCGCTGTCGTCGGCCCGACCCTGCTCCTGCCCCCGCAGCACCAGCCGCTTGACGAGCTCCTCGGCGTCGACCTCCAGCAACAGGGCCAGCTCCAGCACCTCGACGCCGAACGCTTCGAGGAGGGCTTCGGCCTGGGCGGGGTTGCGGGGGTAGCCGTCCAGCAGATAGCCGCACGCGGCGTCCTCCTGCTGCAACCGGTCGACGACCATGGCGGTTACGAGCTCGTCGGGCACGAGGTCTCCGGCCTCCATGAAGGCCCTGGCCTGGCGGCCCAGCTCGGTATCGTTCCCGACGTTTGCCCGCAGCATGTCACCCGTCGACAGGTGGGGAACGCCCAGCGCGCGCGCCAGACGCTCAGCTTGTGTACCTTTTCCGGCCCCGGGGGGGCCCAGCATCAGCAGTCTTCGTCCCATGGTGGAGAGGTTACCGAGTCACCGGCGCCGTCGATTCCCCAGCTTCAGGCCAGGAACCCCTCGTAGTTGCGCATCATGAGCTGGGATTCGATCTGCTTCATGGTCTCGAGGGCGACGCCGACCACGATCAGGATCGAGATGCCGCCGAAGGCAAAGGTCACGTCGAAGACGATCGAAACGATCGTCGGCAGGATCGAGATGGTGCCGAGGAAGAGCGAGCCGGGCAGCGTGATGCGGCTGAGGATGTACTCGAGATGGCGGGCGGTGGGGGGCCCCGGGCGGATGCCGGGCACGAACCCACCCTGGCGCTGGATGGTCTCGGCCTGCTTGACCGGGTCGAACTGAATGGCGGTGTAGAAATAGGTGAAGAAGACGATGAGCAAGAACAACACCAGCATGTAGAAGAGCTGCATCTCGAGGCTGACGGGGCCGCCGGCGTGGCCTACGTTCTGGCCGGCACCGGAGAAGTTGTCCACCCACACCCGGACGCTGGCCCAGAACCCGGTGTCGCCCGAAGGGACCACCGTCACCAGCAGAGTCGGGAAGTAGAGGACGGCGGTGGCGAAGATGATCGGGATGACGCCGGCATTGTTGACCTTGAGCGGAATGTAGGTGGCCTGGCCGCCCATCACCCGCCGACCCCGTACCCGCTTGGCGAACTGGATCGGGATCCGGCGCTGACCCTGCTCGACGAAGATGATGGCGATCACCATGAACAGGAACACGCTGCACAGAATGGCGAACTCGGCCCGCGGGTTGGAGGTGGACCAGGCACTGGCGAACTGGGCGGGCAGGGCACTCACGATGCTGATGAAGATGAGCAGCGACATGCCGTTACCGACGCCGCGCTGGGTGATCAACTCTCCCAGCCACATGACGAAAGCCGTACCGGCGGTCAACGTGGTCACGATGAGGATGGCGGTCCCGGCCGTGTAGTCGGGTATGATCGAGATCCCGCCGGTGAGCTGGCCCCTCGCCATCAGGAAGCTGATGCCGGTCGACTGGAGCACTGCGAGGGCCACGGTCGAGTAGCGGGTCCACTGGGTTATGACCTGCCGGCCCGACTCGCCCTCCTCCTGGAGCTTCTGCAGCCTGGGAATGACGACCGTCAGCAGCTGCATGATGATGGAGGCGGTGATGTAGGGCAGCACTCCCAGCGAGAACACCGACAGCTGCTCGAGGGCGCCTCCGCTGAAGAGGTTGATGAGCCCGATGACCCCACCCTGCTCTTGGAGCTCGGTGACCTCCCGGACGGCGTCCAAATCCACACCCGGCGATGGGATGGCGGTGCCGATGCGGTAGACCAGAAAGATGAACAGCGTGAAGAAGATCTTCCGGCGCAGGTCCGGGATACGGAACATGTTCCGGAAGACCGATAGCACGCCGAACCTCCCCTACTCGATCACTTCGGCGCTGCCGCCGGCTGCGGTTATCTTCTCGACGGCGCCGAGGCTGAAGGCGTGCGCCCGCACCGTGATGGCGCGGGTGATCTCGCCCTCCCCGAGCACCTTGACCCGGCCGCGCTTCTTGACGAGCCCGGCCGCCCGCAGCTCATCGGGCCCCACGGTGGCCTTGGCGGGAAAGTCCCCGAGGCGGCCCACGTTGACGAGCGCGAAGTATTCCTTGTTGGCCCGGTTGAATCCGCGCAGCTTGGGAACCCGGCGGGCCAGGGGCAGCTGCCCGCCCTCGAACCCGGGCCGCAGCTTGTTGCGAGCGCCCGTTCCCTTGGTGCCGCGGCCTGCGGTCTTGCCGCGCCG
>JBFKDW010000045.1:0-23291 GCA_041619515.1 Acidimicrobiia bacterium | reverse complement strand
GTGCACTCGACCCTCGCCCGCGACGCCCACTACGGCCGGCCGGTCGGCCGGTTCTTGCTGCTCTCCTCATTCGCGTTCGACAGCTCGGTGGTCGGGATCTTCTGGACGCTCTGCAGCGGCGGGACGCTCGTGCTCCCGGCGCCCAAGCTCGAACAGGACATCGACCGGCTGGTGGCGCTGGCCGCCGATGAGGGAGCCACCCACCTGCTGTGCCTCCCGGCCCTCTATCAGCTGCTGGTGGAGCATGCAGGCGACGGCGAGCTCGACAGCCTCGAGGTGGCAATCGTGGCGGGCGAAGCCTGCCCCTCGGCGGTGCTCGAATCGCACATCCGGCGGGTGCCTCATGCCGAGCTGCACAACGAATACGGGCCGACCGAAGCGACGGTGTGGTGCAGTGCCCACCGCGCCACCGCGGCCGATGTCGGCCGTCCACTTCCGATCGGCCGCCCGATTGCCGGGACGAGGCTCTACATCCTCGACTCCCACGGCCGCCTGGTCCCGCCCGGGTTTGCCGGCGAGCTGTGTGTCGCCGGCGAGGGCGTCGCCACCGGATACCTGGGCCGGCCCGACCTCACCGCCGAACGGTTCGTGGCCGCAGACATCGACGGGACACCCGAGCGCCTGTACCGCACGGGGGACCTGGCGGCCTACCGGCCGGACGGCAGCCTCGAGTTCCTGGGGCGGGCCGACCGGCAGCTCAAGATCCGCGGCCACCGCATAGAAACCAACGCAGTCGAGGCCGCCATTCGCTCCCAGCCTTCCGTCCGTGAAGCTGCGGTGACGGGACACCGCCTCGACGGCCGACCGACCGCCCAGCTGGTCGCCTACGTGAGCTGGGAGGATCAATCGGCCGACGTCGGCGCCCTGCGGGCCGCCCTCCACACCCAGCTCCCGGAGTTCATGGTCCCCGACGTGATCGTGCCGGTCGCGGACATGCCGCGTCTGCCAAACGGAAAGCTCGACTACGCCCGGCTCCCCGACCCGCGGTCACTGGTGCCGGCTCACGCCGCGGTGGCGCCTCGCACTGAGGTCGAAGCCACCCTTGCCTCGATCTGGCAGGAACTGCTCGGCATCGACGACCTGAGCGTGACCGATGATTTCTTCGCCCTGGGAGGCGACTCGATCATCAGCATCCAAATGATCTCTCGCGCCCGCCAGCACGGCCTGCACATCGAGCCGGGCCAGATCACCCGGAGCCCCACCGTCGAGGGATTGGCGGCGGCTGCCGGGCTCAGCAGCCCGGCGACCTCCCATGGCGGTCCGGTGTCGGGCACGGTGCCGCTCGGGCCGATGCAGCACTGGTTCTTCGATTCCCAGATGGCCGTGCCCGATCATTGGAATCAGTCAACCCTCTACGAAGTGCCGGCCGACGTCGACCACTCGGCCCTCCAGGCAGCGCTCCAGGCGTGTGTCGACCATCACGACATGTTGCGAGCCCGTTTCGAGCATCACGACGACGGGTGGCAGCAGACGATCGACCCGGAGCGGGAACTGATCCTCGAGACGGTTGAAGCCGACGAGAGCGGCGCTTTTGCGGCCATCCGAACGGTGCAGGCGGGTCTCGACCTGCAGAACGGCCCGGTGGCGCGAGCGCTGCTCCTGCGGCGGGTCGACACCGGCAGGGTGTTTCTGCTGCTGGCCGTCCACCATCTGGTCGTCGACGCGGTGTCGTGGGCCGTCCTCAGCGAGGACATCAGCGTGGCCTACCGCCAGGCGCGGGAATCCGCCGCCATATCGCTTCCCGAGCGGACCACGTCGTTTCGAGACTGGGTTCGTCTGCTTGGCGAGCAGGACCGCAGCGACCAGCGTTCCTTCTGGCTCTCGGCCGACCCCCCGGCTGATCTTCCGAGGGACCGGACGGGAACCGGTTCGGGGACCGAAGCCTCCGCCCGCCTCTTGCAGACACAGCTCGACCCGGCGGCCACCCACCACCTCATGACGGCGGCCAACGAGGCGTACAACAGCCGGGCCGAGGATCTGCTGATCGCAGCCCTCGGAGAGGCGCTGGCCGAGTGGAGCGGCTCCCGCAACATCCGGGTAGCCGTGGAAGGACACGGCCGCCCGGCCGACGTCGCCGGCGTTGACCTCTCCCGAACCGTCGGCTGGTTCACCGCCTACTACCCGCTCAGCATGAACCTGCCTCGTGGCGAGGGCGAAATCATCAAGTACGTGAAGGAACGGCTGCGGGCGGTGCCGGCCGGTGGCATCGGATACGGCGCCCTCCGCTATCTCGACCGCGCCGACGGGTTCAGCGGCCACACGGACCCGGAGGTGCTCTTCAACTACCTCAGCAGGGCGCGCGATACTCGGGCAGATGCATTTCTCACCCCGGTGGCCGGGGCGGACGACTCATCGCGGGACGATCGAAACCCCCGCTCCCACCTCGTCGAGGTGGTGGCGAGTGTGCAGTCGGACCGGCTCACGGTCAATTGGTACTTCAGCGAAGCGGTTCACGACGTTTCGACCATCAAGCACGTGGCCAACCGGTACATGGACATCCTGACCAACCTCGTCGAGCACTGCCTCAGCGGAGCGGCCGGCGGTTTCACGCCGTCGGATTTTCCCGAGGCCGGCCTGGGCCAAGCCGAGCTCGACCGGTTCCTGGACGGCATCGCATGACCGCGCCCACCACCGGGACCGTGCCACACGGGGCCGCGGCAGATAGCCGCCGCAATGTGGAGGCAATCCTCCCATTGCTCTCTAACCAGCGGGCGCTGCTCCTCCTGCGCGAGCTGAACCCCACCGAGGATCCCGGGTTCCTCCAGGTTCGCTTCACTCTCAACGGGCCGCTCGACCTCACTCGTCTGGAGGGGGCGTGGCGGCGCGCCGTCGACCGCCATCAGGCCCTCAGGATGTCGATCCACGACCGGGACGACGGCGACCCGATGGCGGTGATCTGGCGCGCCGTCGAACTCCCGTGGATCCAGTCCAATTGGGCCCGGATCGACCCCGGGGAGCAGGAGCGGCAGATGAGCAGGCTGCTGCAGCAAGATCGTGCCGAGGGCCTCGACTTCACACAGGCGCCCGTCATGCGGGTGCATGTCATCCGCACCGGGACCGACGTGCATGAAGTCGTCTGGACCTGCCACCACATCTTCACGGACGGCTGGTCGGCGGCCATCGTCCTCGAGGATGTGATGGCGGCCTACCACAACCGCGGCGAAGCCGCCGAGCTCGATCTCCGCCGGTACGTGGCATGGGCGACTGCGCGCGACGATGCCGCCGTCGAGGGGTACTGGCGGGACCGCCTGGCCGGTTACGCGGGCGCCCCACACCTCACCGTCGGCTCCATCGAGCCCGACGCCGCCGACCACGGCTGGGAGTCCGCCGACCTGAGCCGGGAGCTCGGCGGCACGATCGAAGGATTCGCCTCGCAACTCCACGTGACTCCCAACGCCGTGTTCCAAGCGGCCTGGTCGGTGGTCTTGAGCAGGCTGTTCGGTTCGGACGATGTCGTGTTCGGGACCACGGTTGCCGGACGGTCGGCACCCATCGCCGGCATGGAGCGCCTGGTCGGCTATTTCTCGAACGCAGTTCCGATTCGCGCAGTGCTCGACCACGACCAGACAGTCGCCGACTGGCTGCAGGCGCTTCGCAACGAACAATTCGAGATGCAGCCCTTTGAGCATGCCTCGCTGGCAGACGTGCACCGGTGGAGCGAAGTCCCCGGCCATCGCCAGCTCTTCGAGACATTCCTCGTGTTCGAGAACTTCCCGACCCAAGCCGGGAGTGACGAGGGCACCATTGCCATGTCGGATTTTCGCAGCGGCCTGACCGCAGCCTTTCCCCTCACCATTGCTGTGACGCTGAGCGATCCATGGCGGATACACCTCCGGTTCGATCGGGCCAGGTGCGGTCCCGGGGCGGCTCGCCAAATCCTCGGAGGGCTCGTGGCTGCACTAACCAAGCTGGTGGAGGATCCCGGGCGCACCGTCGGGGAGCTCAGCGCGTCACCGAATGGTCTCGATGCGCTCCCCACGCTCTCCACCCCTCGGCCGGATGGACCGACCGGTGCACGAGCCTCCCGGGCGCCCGCCACCGATGCCGAGGTGCGGATTGCCGCCATCTGGGAGGATCTGCTCGATCTCGACGAGGTTGGAGTCGACGACGACTACTTCGCGCTCGGCGGCACTTCCCTGGGGGCGATCCGCCTGTTCGGGCGCATCGAGGAGGAGTTCGGCACCGCCCTTCCCCTCCACACCCTGGTGCGTCACTCCACCGTCGGGGGCCTGGCGGGAGTGGTCACCGGCGAAACCAGCCGGCCGGCTGGAGGCGAGTGCCTCGTGCCCTTCCAGACTGCCGGAGACAAGCCTGCCATCGTGTGCGTGCACGGTGGTGGCGGAGACGTGCTGTTCTACCGCGAGCTGGCGAGCCGGCTGGGCGAGGATCAGCCGGTGTACGGCCTCGAGCCGGTCGGCCTGGACGGTGGCGTGGATCCTCTCGAGTCGGTCCCGGAGATGGCAGCCCGCTACATCGAAGAGCTTCGCTCGGTGCAGCCGGACGGTCCGTTTCGGCTGGTCGGCTACTGCTTCGGGGGGGCCGTTGCGCTCGAGATGTCCCATCAGCTCACCGCCATGGGCGAGGACGTCGAGTTGCTGGCTCTCATCGACTCCGGCCTCCCGCTGGAGGCTGCCAGGGCAACGACCCTGGTCGCACGCGCCGCCGCGGTGTGGCGAACCCGGGGACCCTCGGGCGCGCTCAAGGCCGCGGTCAGGCGGCTGCGTCACCGCGGAAAGCTGTGGTGGGATGGCTCGTTCGCAGGCGCCGAGGGTCGCCACCGGGCCAATCGCGGACAGGTAGCCCAGGCCTGTGACCGGGCCTTCCGGAATTGGGAACCGAGGGCCTCGTCCACTCCGATCACTCTCATCCGATCGAGCCACTCTCGCGACGCCGAAGGGGGCGACTTCCACTTCGGCTGGGATGCCTACAGCCCGCAAGTCGACACATACAGGATCGACACCGATCACTACTCCCTGTTCGAAGCGCCGGCCATCGACGAGATGGCCTCGGTGATCCTCGCCCGGCTGCCCACCGACAATTGAGCACGGCAGCCGTGCCACGCCCCGGCGGTCGCGGGTCGTAAAGCGCGCAACGAGTAGACGATTGACCGGTCCGGGTGCTCACCAGCGCCGGCCCGGCGGGGTGCCCGGTCCCCTCCCCTTGCCTTCGGCGAGTGGCCGCGTAGCCTCCATCCATGCGTGACGGGGCGTCGCACACGACATTCATCACAGGAACGGAAGGACGGCGTCGTGAACACTGCGATTGAGGCCGAAGGGCTGGTGCGAACATTCGGAGATGTGCGAGCCCTCGACGGGATCGACCTGGCGGTGCGGGAGGGCATCGTGTTCGGGCTGCTCGGGCCCAACGGCGCCGGCAAGACTACGGCGATTCGCATCCTCTCCACACTCCTGAAGCCCGATGCCGGGTGGGCGCGGGTCGGAGGGTTCGATGTCACCACCGAGGCGAGCGAAGTGCGCAGGCGCATCGGGCTGACGGGGCAATACGCCGCCGTCGACGAGCTGATCTCCGGCCACGAGAACCTCTACATGATCGGCCGGCTGCTCGGCATGTCGGTGTCGGACGCCAGGTCACGATCACGCGAGCTGCTGGCCTCGTTCGACCTGACCGATGCTGCAGAGAAGCTGGTGAAGGGCTACTCGGGAGGAATGCGGCGCCGGCTCGACCTGGCGGCCAGCCTGGTAGCCAGGCCGCCCTTCCTGTACCTGGACGAGCCGACTACCGGGCTCGATCCCAAGAGCCGCCTCGACCTGTGGGGGCTGATCCGTCGCCTGGTGTCGGACGGCACCACCGTCTTGTTGACCACGCAATACCTGGAGGAAGCCGATCGGCTGGCGGACGAGATAGTCGTCATCGATCACGGTCGGGTGATCGCCGCCGGGACCCCCCGCGAGTTGAAGAGGAGAGTCGGCGGGCAGGTCATAGAAGCTCGGCCCGTCGATCCGGCCGACATTCCCCGCACCGCCGGGGTTCTGGCCGAATTCGCCGCCGAGGGCGACGAGACCCACATCGACGGGGAGGTGGTGGCCGTAACGATCTCCGACCGCTCCGCCATGGGGCGGGTGGTTCGCAGGCTCGACGAAGCCGGCATCGCCGTCGACGATCTGTCGCTGCGCAGGCCCAGCCTCGACGAGGTGTTCCTGGCCGTGACCGGTCACACCACCGGAGAGGAAACCGCCACCACTTCCCAGCCCGAGAGGAGCAACACATGACGGCCGAGTCTCACACGCCCCCGCGCCACCCCAACGTGGCGACAAACACCATGACCATCGCCCGCCGCAATCTCCTCCATATCAAGGCCAACCCGGAGCAGCTGGTGGAGATGACGATTCAGCCGCTCATGTTCCTGGTGCTCTTCGTCTACGTATTCGGCGGCGCCATCGCCGGCTCCAGCCGCGAGTACCTTCAGTTCGCCCTGCCCGGGATCATCGTGCAGGGAATCGCCTTCACGCCCTTCACCACCGCCCTCGGGCTCAACTCCGACTTCTCCAAGGGCCTCATCGACCGCTTCCGCTCGCTCCCCATCGCCCGCACTGCGGTAGTGGGCGGCCGGATCGCCGCCGATGCGGTCCGCATCGTGTGGAGCGCACTCATCATGTCGGGCTTCGGCATCTTGCTCGGGTTCCGCTTCGGAGGCGGGATCGCCGGTGCCGTGGGGGCCATCGTGCTGGTCACCGCCTTCGGCGTGACGATGTGCTGGCCGATGGCCTTCATCGGGGTGATGGCCAAGAGCCCCGAGTCGGTGAACACGTGGGGCTTCCTCATCATCCTCCCCCTCACCTTTCTGAGCTCGGCCTTCGTGCCGACCGAGACGATGCCGGGCTGGCTCGAAGCCATCGCCAACGTCAACCCGATCACCGCGTTCATCGACGCCACCAGGGGCCTGATGCTCGGCGGGCCGGTTGCCACCCCGGTGGCCAAGTCGATCGCCTGGCTGATCGCAATCACGGCACTGTTCAGCCCCCTCACGGTGGCCCGCTACCGGCGGCGAGTCTGATTCCTGCTGCCGACGCCGCCTCGTACACTCCGTGGGACCGGCAGAAATCAGGAGGGCGGGATGGCACAGGACTTTTTCACCGGGCTGGAAGGCACCGTCGGGTTTGGAGGGGTCGACTCCGAAGACCCGCTGTCTTACAAGGTGTACGACAAGGACCGCATGGTGCTCGGCACCCGGATGGAAGACCACCTCCGGATCGCCGTGTGCTACTGGCACTCCTTCAACTGGCCCGGCTCGGATGTGTTCGGCACCGGCACCTTCGACCGCCCCTGGCTGCAACCGACCGGTGATCCCCTGGCGGCAGCACGCGACAAGATGGACGCGGCGTTCGAGTTCGTCGCCAAGCTGGGGGTTCCCTTCTTCTGCTTTCACGATGTCGACATCTCCCCCGAGGGAGACACGTTTGCGGAGTCGGCCGCCAACCTCGACGCCATGGTCGACTACGCCGGGGAGAAGATGGCCGCCACCGGGATCGGGTTGCTGTGGGGCACGGCCAACCTGTTCTCCCATCCCCGCTATGCCGCCGGAGCCGGGACCAACCCCGACCCGGAGGTGTTCGCATATGCCGCCGCCCAGGTCAAGCACGCGCTCGAGGCCACCCATCGCCTGGAAGGGGCCAACTATGTCCTCTGGGGCGGACGCGAAGGGTACGAGACACTGCTCAACACCGACTTGAAGCAGGAAGCCGAGCAACTGGCCCGGTTCCTCACGCTGGTTGCCGAGCACAAGCACAAGATCGGCTTCACCGGGACGCTTCTCATCGAGCCCAAGCCACAGGAGCCCACCAAGCATCAGTACGACTACGACTCCCAATCAGTCCACGGCTTCCTGGAGCGGTTCGGCCTCCTCGACGAATACCGGGTCAACCTGGAGGTCAACCACGCCACCCTCGCCGGGCACTCGTTCCACCACGAAGTGGCGTACGCGGTCGACAACGGGATCCTCGGCAGCATCGACGCCAACCGGGGTGACTACCAGAATGGCTGGGACACCGACCAGTTCCCCAACTCGGTCGAGGAGCTCTCACTCGCGGTGCATGAGATCCTTCGGAGCGGCGGTCTCGGGAGCGGCGGATTCAACTTCGACACCAAGCTCCGGCGCCAGTCGATGGACCGGATGGACCTGTTCCACGGCCACATCGGCGGCATCGACACGCTGGCCCGGTCTCTGCTGGTGGCGGCCGACATGATCGAACGGGAGACCTTGACCCGGGCTCGGGCTCAGCGGTATGCAGGCTGGTCGGGCGAGCTTGGCTCGGGGATCCTGGCGGGCACCGAGTCGCTCGTGTCGCTTGAAGCGAGAGTCGCTTCCGGAGAGGTGGATCCCCGCCCGGTGTCGGGCGGCCAGGAGCGGCTGGAGAACGACGTGAACCAAGTCATCTGGAGCAGCAGGCTGTGACCGGAGCGTCAGACCCGTGAGCCGACCAACAGCTCGGGGACGGTGCGCGACGAGCCGGCCGCCCACACCACGTAGATCCCGAGCGCCAGGTTGCCGGTTGCGAGCAGAGCCAGCCACCACGGCGCCGCCCGGAGGACAGAGCCCTCTCGCCACCCGATCCAGGCGCCGACCAGCACCAGGCCGGAGGCCAGATCGGCAAACGTGACCCGTCCCCACGGGTCGCCCAGCACCAGCTCGAGGCCGTCGACGAAGCCTCCCGAAACCAATCCGTAGCCGATGAATATGACCATCACCGCCATCACGGCTATCCCCATCGCTCTAGCTATCCGGAGCTCCATGCCCTGCACCAATCCTCAGCTGCCCTCTCTACGCTGCGACGAGCCGGTCCGGATGCTCCGGACGATTGGGTCCCTTGCCGCGGATTCGTGCTACCGTTGCGTCCCCGCATCGGGTGGAGGCCAGCGCACTGTCGCTTCCCCGATGATCACGGCTCAGCTTCTCACCCGGTTGGACTGCCTCTTCGACCGACGCTCGATCTGGCGGCGGAACCGCACGCCACCGAGCGAGACAGGCACATCCACCAACGTCCCGCCGGGACCAGGAGCATCAATGACCACCACATTCGACCAAGTCGGGCTGCCGGACGCCCTCGTGCGGGCACTCGCCAAACAGGGCATCACCGAGCCCTTCCCCGTCCAGGCTGCCGCCATCCCAGATGCGCTCGCCGGCAGCGACGTAGCAGGCAAAGCGCCCACCGGATCCGGCAAGACCCTCGCCTTCGGCCTTCCGCTGCTGGCCAGGGTCGAGCAGGCCACCCCCCGGCGGCCCCGAGCCCTGGTCCTCGCTCCTACGCGAGAACTGGCCGAGCAAATCAAGAAAGAGCTGGCCCCATTGGCCGCAGCCGTCGACCGGCGGGTGCTCGCCGTCTACGGCGGGGTTGGGTACGGCGCCCAGAAGAACGCCCTCGGCAAGGGCATCGACGTGCTGGTCGCCACTCCCGGACGGCTGGAAGATCTCATGCTGCAGAAGTCCGTCGACCTTGGCCATGTCGACATCGTCGTCGTCGACGAAGCCGACCGGATGGCCGACATGGGATTTCTGCCGGCCGTGCGCCGCATCCTCGACTGCACGGCCCGGCAACCGCAAACGCTCCTCTTCTCCGCCACCCTCGACGGGGACGTCGCCGTCCTGAGCCGCGACTACCAATCGAACCCCCGCCGCCACGAGACGGGCACCGTCGAGCCGGAATCGATCGATGCCCGCCATCACTTCTGGCTGGTCGAGCATCACGACCGGGTGCGCCACGCCGCCGACCTGATCGGCGAGGCGGGCCGCACCATCGTCTTCACCCGCACCCGCCACGGCGCCGACCGGCTCTCCCGCCAGCTCGGCAAGCTCGGGATCAATGCGGTGGCCATGCACGGCGGTAGGAATCAGGGCCAGCGCAACCGGGCGCTCAAGGAGTTCTCCGCCGGCCGCGCCCAGGCGCTCGTCGCCACCGACGTCGCCGCCCGCGGCATTCACATCGACGCGGTTGCCTCCGTCATCCATTTCGACCCGCCGGCCGATCACAAGGACTACCTGCATCGCTCGGGACGCACGGCCCGGGCAGGAGCACCCGGAACCGTCGTGAGCCTGGTCACCGGTGCCCAGCGGGGAGCCGTCCGCCGCATCCAGCGCGCGCTGAGTCTGCAGACACCCATCGAGCCGCCCCGGCCGATTGCGCGTGGTGGAGGTTCGTCCCGGCCCTCCGACGACGGGGCACCGGCCCGTCGGGTCACCGCCCACCGGCGGCCCGACACGACCAGGACACAATCCGGCGCCGGCGGTGGTCAGAGCGTCTACGTGACCAACCTTCCATGGTCGGCAACCGACGAGGACGTCCATGCGTTGTTCGGACGATACGGGCACGTGCAGGAGGCAACGATCATCAGAGACCGGCGTACCGGACGCTCGCGGGGGTTCGGGTTCGTCGAGATGGCCCGCCCCGCCGCCGACACGGCGGTCAAGCGGCTGAATGGCTCGAAGATGGGTGGCCGGGACCTGAAGGTGAAGCTGGCTCGGCCACGCAAACAACGAGGCTGACGCTCGATCATCGGGCCACCCCACCGCCGCCCAGCGGGACCACCACCCCGACGTGAACGCGCTGCGTGGCAAACCGACGAGGCAGACCCACCGGCTGGTACGCGCGGAGAGTCAACATCGCAGAGCTCCAGAGTCACTCTGCGTAGAGGCGCCGAAGACACGGCTCGATATCGCTGTCCGACATCGGGCGACGCCGATCGGGTAAGGTTGAGGCGGTCAGCGGAGGTAAACGTGCATCATTTTGGATGTGTGACGGATGGAGGGACGGAATATGCCTCGTTCGCTGGGTGATCGCATGACCGGCATCATTCGACGGTCCGTGATTCTGGCGGCGGCGCTGGGGCTCATGATGGTCCTCGCCGTCCCGGGGGGTCTGGCCGACGCAGTAAGTGGCAACGGCAGGGACGGAACCTCGGTCCCGGGCCCGGCGGTTTCTTCATCCGGCGCGTCGTCGGCAGAGGCGCCGACGGTCGACGGCCGCGCCAGCTCGGCCCGCCCCGCGCCTGCCTCGGCCGCTTCGGCCGGTGCCACCCCGGTCGGTGCGGTCGACAACGGTCGAGGGGGCACCGACCCGGCCCTCGGTCCCAACCCGATCCCGGCGCCCGCCCCGCTGCCGGCAGACGAGCTCAGCCAGTCGGGGTTCGACTCCGATTCCGGTCTGGCGCCGGTGGTCTCGGTTCCCGGTTCTTCCGGTGTTGCCCCGCTTCGGGCCACGACGGCCCCGGTCGACCAGGATGTGGCCGGCGCACCCACGGGAGGCCCTCCGGGGACCGACCCGGCCCCCGACGACGGGGACGGCACCGGCTAGGCATCCGGCCGGATACCACGAGTCGGCGATCACGAGTTCGCACCGCCTGCTGCTCCTGTCATCCTTGCGGATTCGAAAGAGTTCACAAGCAATTTGACAAGAATTCGCAAGAAGTCGTAAATTACGGCTGAGCGGGAGAGGGCCCTGAGCGGACACGCACCACCGGAAGTACGTCGCACGCGGATGCTCGCCGCCCTCGAAGGACGGGAGTTCGTCAGGGTCGCGGACCTATCGGACATGTTCGGCATCTCCGAGGTCACGGTCCGCAGCGATCTCGACGCCATGCAAGCAGCCGGGCTGCTGCGGCGGGTCCACGGCGGCGCGGTTGCCACCTCACCCCGGCCGGAGCGGCCCTTCGAGCAATCGCTCGGCGCCCAGGCCGATGAGAAACAACGGATCGGGGAAGCCGCAGCACTCCTCGTGGCGCCCGGTGAGACCGTCGTCCTCGATGTGGGTTCCACGACCGCCGCGGTCGCTCGAGCCCTGGTTGCCCGCTCAGATCTGACCGACATCACCTGCTTCACCAACGGCCTCAAAGTCGCCCTCGAGTTGGAGCCGGCCATTCCCCGCTTCACCGTCGTGCTCACCGGTGGCACGCTGCGACCCCTCCAGCATTCGCTGGTCGATCCCCTGGTGGGCAGCCTGCTCGAGGACATCCATGCCGACACGGTGTTTCTCGGATGCAACGGCATCGATCTCGATGCCGGGGTGACCAACATCAACCTGCCGGAGGCTGCCATCAAACGCCGGATGGTCAAAGCCTCCAGGCGACGCATCGTGGTGGCGACGGGAGAAAAGGTTGGCGTGACCTCGCTGGCCCCGCTGTGCTCCATCGACGAGGTGACCATCCTCATCACCGACACTTCGGCCGAGGCCGGGTCCGTCACCAGCCTGCGCCAAGCAGGCCTCGAAGTTCACGTGGTCTAAATGGCCACCACCGCACACGTAAGCAACCAACGAGGAGGAGACAGAGACATGCGCAAACGATGGCGCCCCGTGGCGCTTTTGCTGGTGCTGGCGATGGTCGCCGCAGCATGCGGCGGCGACGACAGCACGGACACGACAACAGATGGCGGGAGTGGCGCAACGACGACCACTGCTGCCCCAGCGACAACCACCACCAGCGGCGACGGCGAGCCAATGGCCGACGTTGCCCTCCGGTGGATGACCCGCCCGGACAACCCGGAGGAGGCGGCCGTCTACGGTCAGATCTCCGATCAACTGAGCTCGTCGCTCGAGGGGATCACCCTCGCCTACGAGCCGGGCTCGAACGAGGGCGCCGGGTACCAGCAGACCCTGCTCACCAACCTCTCGGCGGGCACCGCACCAGACGTGTTCTGGATTCCGGGAACGGATGTGGCGGACTTCGCCAAACGAGGTGTGATTCTCGACCTGCGCCAGTACGCCGATGCCACCGGGCACAGCGACGCCGATTTCTACCCGGGCCCGATGGCCCAGCTCACGACAGAGATCGCCTCCGGCCAGCCCGGAAACGCGCTGTGGGGCCTTCCGCGTGACGTCTCGACCTTTGCGCTCTATGTCAATCTCGACCTCATCACCGAAGCCGGTGCGGCAAATCCGCTCGAGCTGGAGGCAAGTGGGGAATGGGATTGGGAGGCCTTCAACCAGGTCGTCGATGATGTCGCCGCCCTGGGCGGAGAGGTCAGAGGATACGGCCAGAGCGCCTGGTGGGGCCCATACGGTGCATGGATGAACGCCGCCGGAGGCGGGTTCTTCACTGCCGATCGCACCGCCTGTGCCCTCGACAGTGCCGAATCGATCGCCGGCCTCACGGCGCTGCGCGACCTGTACAGCGGCAGTTCGGTCATTCCCTACGGCGAAGACCCCGAACCTCCCTTCCGTGCCGGAACCGTTGGCATGTTCCAAAACGGTCGCTGGGCCACGCCCGGCATTCGGACGGTGGATTTCAACTGGGACGTGGTCGGTCTGCCGAGCGGCCCGGCGGGTCCCGGCAACTGGCTGTTCTGGGGTGCGTACGTGGTGAACGCCAACACGGAGAACCCGGAGGCAGCCTGGGAGCTGGTGCAAGCTCTCACCCAGGCAGACGTCCAGGCGCAGATCTCGGCGCTCGGGGCCAACATTCCCAGCCGGGTGAGCCAGGACGCCCTCGACGCGTTCCTCACGTTCACCCCGCCGGCGAACAACCAGGCATTCCTGGACGGCCTGACGAAGGACCCGTCCACGGAAGGCCCCCTGTGGGCCGGAAGCTGGCCGGAGTTCGTGACGGCCATGGACAGCGAAATCCAGGCCGTGGTCACGGGCAGTCGTGATGTCGCCGATTTCGAAGCGAACATCTGCTCCGAGACCGCATCGGCCTTCGACGGCTGACGAACCAAGCGGGGACCGGGCGCCAGCCCGGTCCCCGCTCACCAACCGAACGTAGCCCAGGAGGTGTTATGACCACCGCCACCACCACCAGTCCCCCGGTCACCGGCGTCGTCGAGCCCCCCTGGCTCCGCCCGCTCGTGATCTGGCGGGTGCTTACGGCAGTCCTCATCGTGGCTGCGCTCGTAGCAACGGCCATCCGGCGTGGCATCGTGCTGGACGGGCCCGTCCGATGGACGCTGCTGATCGCCCTCCTCGGTGCCGCCGTCGGCGCTGTGATCGCCATCCGCGCCACGTTGCAGCGAGTCCATCTCGGGCGATTGGCGGGCTTCATCATCGACTTCCTGCTGGCGATGATCCTGGGTTTCATCGCCCTCAACCGGATGGACATGTTCACCGGGCTCGACGCGGTCGGGGAAGCATTCAACCGCAGCGTGGCCTGGATCGGCATCATCGCCGTCGGTTGGCTCCTCTCCAGCTTCGCGCCGAGGACGGGAGCTGCTGAGCAGAACCTCAAGCTGGTGGCGCGGTGGTTGATGCTGGCGGGAGTGGCCATCCTGGTGCTGTCCATGGGGCTGATACCCGGGGTAGTGGAGTTCGCCCGTCGCATCGTCCAGGGCGACGTGATCGTGCTTGCGATCATCGCGGTTGCGGCCGGAGCA
This sequence comes from Acidimicrobiia bacterium, assembly GCA_041619515.1. Taxonomy (GTDB): domain Bacteria; phylum Actinomycetota; class Acidimicrobiia; order Spongiisociales; family SHLN01; genus SHLN01. The sequence continues at coordinate 8,977 of JBFKDW010000045.1, read as the reverse complement.
TTCGCCCGGCTCCTGTGGTCGGACGCCGCCCTCAGCTGGTTTGGGACCACCCAGCAGCAGAGCGAGACGATGGACGGCATGCTGTTCGTCGCCCCCAGCCTGCTCGGCTTCCTGACGTTCTTCGCCGGTCCGCTCATCGTCTCGCTGTTCATCAGCTTCACCGAATGGGACGGCCTCACCGATGCGAAGTTCGTCGGCCTGCAGAATTACATCGATCTGCTGTCCGACGACCTCTTTCTACGGGCGATCCGCAACATCCTCGTATTCGGCCTGATCGCGATTCCCCTTGCGGTGATCCCAGCACTGCTGTTGGCGGCGCTCTTGAACTCGAAACTGCCCGGCATGAAGTTCTTCCGGGCCGTTTACTTCCTGCCGTCGATCGCCGGGGTGGTCGGTGTCACCCTCATCTGGAAACAGCTCTACAACTCGACGGTCGGGTATCTCAACTTCATCATTCTCAAAGTCACAGATTGGGGCAACTCGCTGTTCAACACGGCACTGGAGGCCCCACAACCACAGTGGATCTCCGACGACTCGATCGCGCTCTATGCGGTCATCATCTTGTTCGTTTGGCAAACTATCGGCTTCAACACCGTTCTGTACGTGGCGGGCATGCAGGGCATCGACGGGGCCCTGTACGAGGCAGCCGAGATAGACGGCGCCGGCCCCTGGAGAAAGTTCCGCAACATCACGGTCCCGATGCTGCGGCCCACCACCGTTTTCGTCATGGTCACGACCACCATCCTGGCCCTGCAGCTCTTCAACGAGCCGTTCATACTCCAGTCGCCGTCGCCGCCCTCAGGGCCGGGGAACTCGACTCTGACGCCCGGCATCTACCTGTACCAGAACGCCTTCACGCAATTCAAGATCGGGTACGGCGCGGCGGTGGCCTGGGCGCTCTTCATCCTCATATTCGGCATCACCCTCCTGTATTTCTGGAGAAGCCGGGAGGAGGTGGGCTCATGACGACACCGGCCGAAAACACGTCGGACCAGGCCCGTGCTGAACGACGAAAGCGAATCCTCCGTCTGATCGTCGGCAGAGGAGCCGCCTATCTCGTCCTCCTCGGGTTCGCAGCCGCCATGTTGTTCCCGTTCTTCTTCATGGCGGCGGCAGCGCTCAAGACACCCGAAGACACCTTCCGATACCCGCCCAAGATCCTGCCCCGCACACCGTCGACCACCGAGATCGACGGCGCCGAGGTGGATCTGTACTCGGTGGACGTGCCCGGCGCCGGGACCCGGACGGTCTACCTGGCGGAATCGGGGGTGCCGGCCGGCCTGTTCGCCAGCCTCGACGATATCGAAGCGACCGTGGCCTGGCCCCTCGACCTGGCGACCGACACCGGCAGGACGACCACCATGGAGGGCGAAACGCTGCCGATCTACTCGGTCCGCCTCGGAGATGAAATCGCCGAGCTGGCACTCACTCGGAACACTGCGGTCGGTCGGTTCGTCGGCCTCGAGGATGCTTCGGTGGAGACCTTTGCGGTGGTGCGCACGGCTTCCCGCGCCGAGACCGTGGACCCCCAGTGGCAGAACTTCCGCGACATCATCGAATTGCGGGATTTCGACCGATCGTTGACCAACACGATCCTGGTCACGGTGCTGGTGGTTGCAGGCACACTCTTCACGTCCATCGTCGGTGGGTTCGCCTTCTCCCGCATCCGCTTTGCAGGGCGCGACAAGATCTTCGTCGCCTTTCTGGGCTCGACCATGATCCCGTTCGTCGTCCTGATCATCCCGCTCTTCCGGCTGATGGTTTCCCTCGGCTGGGCCAACACCCTGGGGTCGCTGGTGTGGCCATTCATCTTCAACGCCTACGGCACGTTCCTCATGCGGCAATTCTTCGTCTCGATTCCCAAGGATCTCGAGGAGGCCGCCTTCATCGACGGGGCCAAGCGTTGGAAGGTCCTGTGGACGATCTTCGTGCCGCTGTCGTGGCCGGCAATCGCCACCCTGGCGACGTTCATGTTCCTGTACGCGTGGAACTCGTTCATCTGGCCGCTGGTGTCGATCAACGGCGCCAACTCCGATGACTTCGTGCTCACCATTGCGCTCCAGACCCTCGGCGGACAGGCAGGCGAGGGCCCCAACCTGATATTTGCCGCCATCGTGCTGTCGGTGATCATTCCGTTCACCGTGTTCGTGTTCGCCCAGAAGTACTTCGTCGAGAGCGTTGCCTCGTCCGGTATCAAGTGACACATGCCGCAGCAATGGCCGAAGGGCGGAACCTGACGTGACCGGTCGAGGCGGTGGAGTGAACGGCACGGTGGGACCGGAGGTCGTTGAGGCCGGGAGGATGGAGATCCCCGTGACCAACGTGGTCGGGTTCTACCAGCACGGCTGGCACTCGTGGTGTGAATCCAGATGGATCGACCCGAGCCACCCATCCCCACCAATTGCCGACCCCATTGCGCGGATGGGTCATGCCGATCCCGTCCACGCCTTGGACACGGTCCCCGGAGGGAGCGGCCTCGGGGCCGTCGAGCACCGCGACGGCTCGATCACCCTGCTGGGGGCACTGGCGGGCGGCGCCTGGGTGCACCTCGAGGATGGCCGGCTGGTGGGCACCTACGAAGACGGTGCCGGGCCCTGGGTGTCGCTGGACGGTGGCGAGGTCGAGACCTTCGATCGCTACGCCCGGCTGCTGGCCGAACGGCTCGGACGACGGGGCGGGTCGGGCGTGCGGCTGTGGGCGTCGTGGTATTCGTTCTACGAGGATGTGACTGAGCGCAAGATGCACGAAGCGATCGCCGGCTTGGACGGACTCGAGCTCGACATCATCCAGGTGGACGACGGATGGCAGCAAGCCATCGGCGACTGGGAGCCGAATGACGATTTCCCTTCCGGCATGGCGGATATGGCAGACCGCATCCGCGCCGGGGGCCGTCGAGCCGGGCTGTGGCTCGCTCCCTTCATTGTCGCACCCCAATCCCGCCTCGCCACCGAACGGCCCGAGCTGCTGCTTCGCACCGCGGCCGGCGACCCGGTGGTGGCAGGCGTCAATTGGGGAGGCCCGTACTGGGCACTGGACGTCACACACCGGGAAACGCGGGAGCACCTGGCCGCGGTTCTCTCGGAACTCTCCCGGGCCGGCTACGACTTCTTCAAGCTCGACTTCATATACGCAGGCGCCCTCCCCGGCGAGCACGCCGAACCGACGTCCAGGGCCGAGGCATTTCGCAACGCCTGCCGCCACCTGCGAGCGGCGGTGGGCAAAGACACCTACTTGCTGGCGTGCGGGGCACCGATTCTCGAATCGATTGGAGTGTTCGACGGCATTCGGATCGGACCGGATGTCGGCCCGAGTTGGGATGACGGGACCTACGCCTCGGCCGGCCGAGCAATGGTGACCAGCGCACACCGCCTCTGGCTGGCACCGGCCATCGACACCGACCCAGACGTCGTCTATTTCCGGAAGACCGAGCTGAGCACCCTCACCGCTCGCCATATCCGGTTCCTGGCCGAGATCGCAGGTTTCAAGGGAACATCGGACACCCCCGCCTCGCTGACGGACAACGAGCGGGAGGCGCTGGCGGCTTTTCTCATCCAACACCCCGACGTCGAACAACGCGCTCGCTACCGCTGGCACGTTGGCGAACACGACGTCGACTTCGAGCCGATCATGTCGGCCGGGAATCGGGAGCCGCAGTGGAGGGTGGCAGGATGAGGGCCGCGCCGGAGTTCCGAACGCCCCACCGGCGGTTCAATCCACTCAGCGGCGAGTGGGTGCTGGTCTCGGCGCATCGCACCAACCGGCCCTGGCTCGGAGGCACCGAAGCCGCCGCCGACCAGGACCGGGAACGCCGGGATCCGGGATGCTATTTGTGCCCGGGGTCGACCCGGGCCGGAGGCGTGGTCAACCCGGAGTACACCGGGACCTTCGTCTTCACCAACGATTTCCCGGCACTGCTGCCCGAACCGGGGCCGAAGCAAGTCGAAGCAGCCCCCTTCTTTCGCAGTGAGCGCCAGGCCGGCACGTGTCGGGTGATTTGCTTCTCTCCCCGCCATGATCTGAGCCTGGTTCAGCTCGACGACGTCGAGATGCTGGGAGTGATCGACCTGTGGGCGGCGCAGAGCGAGGAGTTGGGCCGGGACTACCGGTGGGTCCAGGTATTCGAGAACAAGGGCGAAGCGATGGGAGCCTCCAACCCTCATCCGCACGGCCAGATCTGGGCCGGGACCTCCCTCCCGTCGCTCATCGAGGCCGAGGACGCCAACCAGGCGGCCTACGCCGCCCGCCACGGGGCGCCGCTGCTGCTCGACTACGCCGACGCCGAGGCGGCCGAGGGGACCCGGGTGGTGTTCCAAAACGACGAGTGGCTGGCAATCGTGCCCTACTGGGCGGTCTGGCCCTACGAGACGCTCCTGATCCCCCGCCGGCCGACGCGCCGCCTGCCCGATCTCGGCGCCGGCCAGAAGAAACGTCTGGTCGAAGCGCTTCGCTCGCTCCTGACGCGCTACGACAACGTCTTCGAGGCGCCGTTCCCGTACTCGATGGGATGGCACGGCGCTCCGTTCGGCGCAGAATCCGCCGAGCACTGGCAGTTGCACGCCCACGCCTATCCGCCGCTGCTGCGGTCCGCGAGCGTCCGCAAGTACATGGTCGGGTACGAGTTGCTGGCAGAAGCCCAGCGCGACCTGACCGCGGAGGAGGCCGCCCGCCGTTTGCGCGACCTCCCGACCGAGCATTACCTGACCCGGGACCGCTGAGCCCATGACCAGCTTCCCCGCGGACTTCGTTTGGGGTGTGGCCACCGCCGCTTTTCAGATCGAGGGGGCGGTCGACGCCGACGGGCGCGGCGAGAGCATTTGGGACCGTTTCTCGCAGACACCGGGTCGGATCGCCAACGGCGACACCGCCGAGGTGGCCTGCGACCACTACCGCCGATGGAGGGACGATATCGCCATCATGCGGGAGCTCGGAATCGGCGGGTATCGGTTCTCGATCGCCTGGCCCCGCATCGTGCCCGACGGAGTCGGCAAGGTGAACCCTGCCGGCCTCGGGTTCTACGACCGGCTGGTAGACGGCCTCCTGGAAGCAGGCATCAGGCCGTACCCCACCCTCTATCACTGGGACCTTCCCCAGGCTCTGGAAGACGAGGGCGGCTGGCCTGAGCGGGAAACGGCATACGCCTTTGCCGAGTACGCCTCGGTGGTTGTGAGACGTCTTGGCGATCGCGTGGAGGACTGGTGGACGATCAACGAGCCCTGGTGTGTGGCCGAGCTGGGCTACGCCCTCGGTGAGCACGCACCCGGGCGCCGCGATCGGGCGGAGGCCTGGGACGCCGCCCATCACCTCCTGCTCGCCCACGGTCTCGCCGTCCAAGCCGTGCGGGCGGAGGCCTCTCACGCACGGGTCGGGATCGCAAATCATGTCGTTGCCCCGGTACCCCGCTCGACCCATCCGGCAGACGAACGGGCCGCAGAGCTGGGCCACGCCCTCAAAAACCGGTGGTACCTCGACCCGATCCTGCTCGGGCACTATCCGGAAATGGCGGTGGAGCACTCCGGATGGGATCACGCCGCGGTTCGCAGCGGGGATCTTGCCGTCATCTCTCAGCCGAACGACCACCTCGGAATCAACTACTACAGCCGGACGATCATGGGGGACGAGATGGTCGACGATTCGCAACGTCCCCGGCCGCTCACCGAGGCCGACCTGCCTCGCACCACCATGGGGTGGGAGATCTACCCGCGCGGCCTCACCGACCTGCTCACGAGGTTCTCCGATGACTACGAGCTGCCCCCCACCTACATCACGGAGAACGGGGTGGCGCTGCCGGACGAAGTGGTGGAGGGGGCCGTCCACGATGCGGGCCGCCGCCGGTATCTCGAGCGTCACTTTGAAGCTGCGGCAGAGGCGATGGCGGCCGGCGTGCCGTTGCGCGGGTATTTCGTGTGGTCACTGCTCGACAACTTCGAATGGGCGCATGGATACTCCCAGCGCTTTGGGCTGGTATGGACCGACTACGACACGCAGCGCCGACTGCTCAAAGACAGTGCCCATTGGTTCACATCCTTCATCGCAGGCCACACCCCGTGAACGCTGCCGACCGGGCCGTCCGTCGGTTTCGAGCGGCCTACGAGGCCGACCCGGCGTTGCTGGTGCGGGCCCCGGGACGGGTCAACCTGATCGGCGATCACACCGACTACAACGGCGGCTTCGTTCTTCCCATGGCCATCGACGCCGACCTGGTGATCGCCGCCCGTCCCCGATCGGATCGACGGGTGCAGGTGACCTCGGAGGACCAGGCCGACCCGGTTGAGTTCTCGCTCGACGCGATCTCGCCCGGCACCGGGTGGGGCGAATACGTGAAGGGTGTCGGGGCCCAGCTGGCGCCCGAGGCCCTGGTGGGATGGGAGGGAGCCATCGCCAGCGACCTGGCTCGCGGCGCCGGGCTCTCGTCGTCGGCCGCTCTCGAATTGGCCACCGCCCGGGTGTTCAGCGAATGCTCGGGGCTTGCCTGGGATCCGGCAGCCATGGCCCTAGTAGGCCAGCGAGCGGAAAACGAGTGGGTGGGCATGAATTCGGGCATCATGGACCAGCTCATCTGCGCCACCGGGAGGGCCGGCCATGCACGCCTCATCGACTGCCGGGACCTCAGCGGCGTGGACGTGTCGCTCATCCCAACGGCGGCAGTGGTGGTGCTCGACACGGGAACCCGGAGGTCGCTGCTGGGCTCCGAGTACAACGATCGAAGATCCGACTGCGAGGCTGCCGCACACAGTCTCGGCGTTGACCTGCTGCGGGAGACCACCCTCCACGACGTGGCCCGGCTCCCCGAACCGCTGCGGGCACGGGCCCGGCACGTCGTGAGAGAGAACCTGCGCACTACCGAGGCGGCGGCTGCCCTCCAGGCCGGAGATGCCGACACGGTCGGCCGGCTCATGACCGAGAGCCACTCCAGTTTGCGCGACGACTTCGAGGTCTCCTCCCCCGCCCTGGACGCGATGGCCCAAATCGCCCAGCGGTCACCAGGGTGCTTCGGGGCCCGCCAGACCGGAGGTGGCTTTGCCGGATCGTGCGTCGCGATGATCGACCGCGAGGCGACCACGGTCTTCGTCGAGCGGGTGATCACAGAGTACGAGGAGCAGACCGGCAGCCGCGGCACGGCCAGGGTCGTCTCCGCCGCCGACGGAGTCGAGGCACGATGGGAGACGTGAGCGGTCGTCTCGCAGCGAGCGTAGCCTGCACGAGTTCGGCGACGAGCACAGGAGGTTCCCGATGACGAACAAGCCCTTCAGCCTGTACGGCAATGAGCTCTCGCCATCGGACTCGCGCAAGGCCGACAAATGGCAGGAGATGTTCGTCCGCAAGTTCGACTACGACCCGGACGAGGAATACGTGTTGAGCCTCGAGGACAACGCCTACCTCGGTGACGTGTTCGGGCTGAAAGACATCGTCCGCCATGGCGAGGGCGAGCCACTCGATCCTGCGACCGGGCTCATCATCTCCACCATCAGGATGGGTTTCGGCCACTACCGCATCGCGATGGCGGGAGCATCGGCGGCCCGGGCGATGGGGTTCACGCCCTACTGGCTGGACTTGCTCGCCATTCCGGGAATCACAGCCGACGCCATCAACTGGTGGAACACCAACTACAGCAAGTATTCCCGGGTCTCACAGCGCAGCAGCCTGTTCAACAAATACGTCTGGGAGTCGGTCACGTCGGGCGACCGCACCTTGCCCGGGCTGAACTGGGCGCTCAACAACTTCGCCATCGGATGGCCCTGGCGGTTTCTGAAAGCCAACGCCCGCGACTACAAGAAGAGCGAGCTCTTCGCCGGTCTCCACCGGGCGCTCCCGGCGGACATGCCGATCCTCACCTCCCACATGTGGAACTGCATGGGAGCGGTGGCGGGCGGAATGACGAATGTCGTCGACATGATGTTCGACAACTGGCCGATGGCATTCCAGCTGACCGAAGGCGCCAAACACGGAGTGCAGTCCCCCTCGGGCTATTACGGCTTCCGGATCATGAACCAGTTCGACGAGAAGGACCGGATACTCAAACCGACTCCCGCCGATGCCCTCTACTACGTCGGCCATCACGTCGATCACGAGCTGGTCGAGAACATCGAGGTGGATTCGGCCTCCAGACTGCGCCGCATGTCCAACGGCGAACCGCGCCGGTTGCTGCTGACGATGGGCGGCGCCGGAGCACAGCGCGAGCTGTTCCATGCCATCATCGAGCACTGCCGGCCGATGATCGAGCGCGAGGAGCTGACCCTCTTCGTCAACCTGGGTGATCACGCCGACAACTGGGACTGGCTCAAAGGCGAGCTGGGATCGGCGGCAGCATCGGCCCGCACCCATTTCGACTGGGAGGACGCCCGGGGCTTTGCCGACGAGATTCGCACCGGCACCGCGACCGGGCTGCACGTGTTCTTGTCGGACAACACCTTTCACGGGGTGTATGCCACCAACTACCTCATGCGGGTGGTCGACGTCATGATCACGAAGCCGAGCGAGCTGGCCTTCTACCCGGTCCCCAAGATCTTCAACGCCCGCGTGGGGGCTCACGAAGCCTGGGGCGCCATTCGCAGCGCCGAGCTGGGCGACGGCACGATCGAGACCCGCAGCGTTCCCAGGACGCTCCAGGCCATCGACCTCATCGCCCGGGAGACCGACCTCATGGAGCTGTTCTGCGACTCGATTGTCAAGAACAAACAGATTGGCATCTACGACGGCGCCTACAAGTGTGTCGAGCTCGCAACCGGCCGGAAGTGGGAGCGCTGACTCGAACCCGGAGCCGAGGATGCGCCCCCCTCCCGGCTACGCCGGACTCCCCCCTCCGGGGGGAGAGATCACCCACAATCGCGCCCCCTCGCCGGGCTCCGCCGGACTCCCCCCTCCGGGGGGAGAGAAACCACCCACAATCGCGCCCACTCCCGGCTCCGCCGGACTCCCCCCTCCGGGGGGAGAGAAACCACCCACAATCGCGCCCACTCCCGGCTCCGCCGGACTCCCC
>JBFKDW010000044.1:0-24024 GCA_041619515.1 Acidimicrobiia bacterium | reverse complement strand
TCGTTCGCCGCAGTCGATGTCATTCCCGAGGTGGAAGAGGCGCCCTTCGAGATCAGCCCCGACGATCTCCGGATCGACGTCATGCGAGCCCAGGGTGCAGGCGGCCAGCACGTCAACACAACCGATTCGGCAGTGCGCATCACCCATCTTCCGACCAATATCGTCGTAACCTGCCAGGCGGAGCGCTCCCAGCTCCAGAATCGAGCCCGGGCCATGGAGCTGCTCAACTCGCGGCTCGCCGAGCTTGCCCGCCAGCAGCATGCCGACCGTCTCGAGGAGATCCGCGGTGAACAGAACGAGGCTGCCTGGGGCCACCAGATCCGCAGCTATGTGCTGGCTCCCTACCAGATGGTCAAGGATTTGCGGACGAACGTCGAGATAGGAAATGTGGAGGCAGTGCTCGACGGTGACATATCCATGTTCACCGACGGCTACCTGGAGTGGCGGCGCCTGCACGCCTCGGATGGAACGGCACAAAGTGTCTGAACTGGTACGATTTCTGAGCCGATCCCGGCAGCCCTCCTCTGGAGTCATTCAATGATTCGCTTGCAAGGCGTCACGAAGGTCTACGACGGCTCGACCGTCGCAATCCGTGAGGCCAGCGCCACCATTCAGAAAGGCGAGTTCGTCTTCCTCGTCGGGCCCTCGGGGTCGGGCAAGTCGACGCTCATCCGTCTCCTCATGCGTGAGGAGAAGCCCACCGACGGTGAGATATGGGTGGCGGGGCGCAATATCGCCGAGCTCCCGGATTGGAAGGTTCCCTACCTGCGGCGGTCCGTGGGGACCGTGTTCCAGGACTTCAAGCTGCTCCCCAACAAGACGGTATTCCAGAACGTGGCGTTTGCCCTCGAAGTGATCGGGCGGCCCCGGGGAATGGTCGCTCAGCAGGTGCCCAAGGTGCTGAAGCTGGTCGGGCTCTCTTCGAAGTCGGAGCGTTTCCCGCGCCAGCTATCCGGCGGTGAGCAACAGCGGGTTTCCATCGCACGCGCGTTCGTCAACCGCCCGCTGATTCTCCTGGCCGACGAGCCCACCGGGAACCTCGACCCCGCCACTTCGGTGGGAATCATGCGTCTGCTCGACCGGATCAACCGGACGGGGACGACGGTGGTCATGGCCACCCACGACCATGCCATCGTCGATGCGATGCGCCGGCGCGTCATGCAGCTGGAGCGGGGCCGGATTGTGCGCGATGAGTCTCGCGGTGTGTACGAAGGCCCGGCACCGGCACCGGATGTGGCGGCAACTTCTCCAAACGGGCCCTCCCGCGTGCAAGCCAACGGTGAGCCGCCGGCGCCGTCGCCGGGGGAGCCCGCCGAAAGCGCGGTGGTGGCTCCTGGGGAGCCCGATGAGGGCTGAGTACGTCATCGGCGAGGCGGCCACCAACCTGCGCCGCAACGTGTTGCTGGTGCTCGGGGCGATCCTGGCAGTGTTCGTGTCGCTCTTCATGACCTACATGGCGCTCGTCGTCAACGAGGTCGGCCGCAATTCGGCGGCCCGCTGGCAGGAGGGGATCACGATCATCGCCTGGCTGGATGGCTCCGATCTCGCCGACCATACGCTCATCACCAACGAGGTGGCGAGCTGGAGCGAGGTCAAGCGCGCCCAGTACGTCGGCAAGGCGGAAGCCTTTCAAGAGTTCCAGGAACTGTTCGCCTCCAACCCCGCCCTCGTGCGCGAGGTGGATCCCAACTCCATGCCCGCCTCGGTGAGAGTCGAGTTGGCCGACAACGAGACCCACGAGGCGGTGGTCTTGCGCCTCAGCGGCATCGTCGGTGTCGACGAGGTCATCGAAGCCTCCCAGGCCGTGGAGGACACACTCGAGGCGTCTCGCATCCTCAACACGGCCGGCATCGTGCTGGGTGTCGCCCTCGGCCTGTCGGCCGTCGTCATGATCTCCAATACGGTCAGGATGGCCATCTACGCCCGCCGCGAGGAGATCGGGATCATGAAGCTGGTGGGGGCGTCGAACTGGTTCGTGCGCACGCCCTTTCTCCTCGAGGGGCTCGTGGAAGGGCTCATCGGGGGAGGCCTGGCCGTGCTAGCCGGCTGGTTTGGCTATCGGTGGTTCATATCGAACCTCGACCTCGGCGTCATCGAAACCGAGGTGGCCGAGTCGTTTCTCATCAGCCGGGGAATCATCGTGCTTGCCTTCGGAGCCGCCGCCGGCGCCGTCGGCAGCCTGGTGGGTCTCCGCCGGCACCTACAGGAGTCCCGGTGAGGCGCCTCGGCATCCTCGGTGTCGGCGTGCTGCTGGTCATCTCCGGGAGCCCGGTGTTCGCACAGAATGCCGTCAGGGACGATCTCGAGGACACGGCGCGAGAGATCGAGCGGATCCAGCAAGAAATGGAGAACGCCGAGGGCGACGTCTCGTTCTGGCTCAATGAGATCTCAGCCACCTCGGCCCGAATGAGAGATGTGCTCGGCCAGCTCGATGCGGCCGAGGCGGTGCTGGCCGATCTCGATCTGGCCATCAGCGAAACCCGGGCCGCCATTTCGTTCACAGAGCTGGAGATCTCTCAGAAGGAGGCGGAGCTTGCGTTGACGGCCGCCAACATCGCATCCACACACGAGAAGGTAGTCGCCCAGGCCGTTGAGCTCTTCAAGCGGGGGGGTGGCCAGATCCAGGCCGCCTTCGACTACACGAGCGTCCAGGACGCGGCGGTCGCGGTCAAGTACGGATCATCGGTCATCGCCGACACCAACGAAGCGCTCGGTGTTCTCGAGGAGCTGCGCCGGCAAGAAGAGCAACAGGTGGAGCTCATCGAGGAGCAGAAGGCGACCCTCAACGGCCATCTGAGCCGCCTGGATGGTGCCCAGCAGCAAGCGATGACCCAGCGTCAGATCGTCGAAGAGAATCGCCAGCAGGTCGAGGGTGAGCTGATCAACCAGCGCGCGTTGTTACAAGCCGTCAAGAACGAGGTCGCCTTCTTCGAGAACGAGTTGGAGGACCTCGAAGCCGAGCAGGAGCGGCTGTTGGAGCTGCTGGCGCGGGAGCAGAATCGAGGAGGGATCGCCCCCGGGGAGCTGTGGCCACCGATCGAGAACGGTCGGATCGTCTCCGGCTACGGTCCGCGCCTGCATCCCATCCTCGGCTACACCAAGGTCCACACCGGCGTCGACATCGACGGCAACTCTGGTGACCCGATCGTGGCCGCCGCCGGCGGCCGGGTGATATACGCCGGCTATCGCGGCGGCTACGGGAACACGGTCATCATCGACCACGGTGGTGGCATGGCCACCCTCTATGCCCACCAGTCGCAACTGGTTGTCTCCACCGGCGACGAGGTGAAACTGGCCGACCTCATCGGGTATGTCGGCAGCACCGGGCTTTCCACCGGGCCCCACCTTCACTTCGAAGTTCGCATCAACGGCGCCCACACGGATCCGGCTCCCTACTTCTCGTGAGCCACCGGGTCGTGGCCTCCAACCGGCGGGCCAAATTCGACTACGAGATCCTCGACACCTACGAGGCGGGGATGGTCTTGCTCGGCTCTGAAGTGAAGAGCCTGCGAGCCGGCAAGGCATCGATCAATGAGGCGTACGCGTTCGAGCGGGATGGAGAGCTGTGGCTGGAGTCGATGAACATTCCCCCTTACAGCTTCGCCCGCGACGGGGGCCATGAGCCGGCCAGGCCCCGCAAGCTGCTGCTCCACAAGCGGGAGATCCAGCGCATCGTGGAGAAGCTTCGTGAACAAAGCCTCACGCTGGTTCCCACCCGCGTGTATTTCACGAATGGGCGCGCCAAGGTCGAGCTTGCCCTCGGCAAAGGGAAACGCACGCTCGACAAGCGCCAGAGCATCAAGAAGCGCGAGCAAGAGCGTGAGATGGACCGTGCCAGGCGCGGGCGCCGCTAGGCCGCGTCTCGGGGCCCAACAAACCGGAAGATGTTGTGCCGAACAACCGTTACCCTTATCAGGTCCATTCGGTACGGCGCTGCGTGCGCTGCGCCGGTGGGCGCTCCACACGGAGCCACCCCTGGGGGTGAACTGGCTTCGACTTTGAAGGTTGAGGCGTCGGAAGCGAGCCGAGGTCCCCGGAGTCCTCGTTAAAGAGCCGGGAAACAAATAAGTGCCGAAGACAACTTCGCACTGGCTGCCTAATTAAGTAGCCCGTCCTCCCGGTGGGTGCCTGCCTCGCCGGGACAGGGCGTCGCAACGCAGGATGCCCCCACCGGGGTCCGGGACCGGAGGGGAAAGAACAACTCCGGATACGGCCGAGGGAAACTTGCTGACAGAGTCCCGAGGCCCGACAAACTCGCTGTCGGCTGCGCTCGGAGATGCCGGCGCTGAAACTTCAGAGGACCGGGGTTCGAATCCCCGCACCTCCACGCGTTGTAGCCCGGGCCGACTTCGGCCCGGGCTTCGCCCGTGCCGAACAGACGCCGGTCGGCCCTCCTCCGCAACGTGGGGCCCCTGCCCCACGGCGGTCGCGTCTTTCCGGGCCGACTTGGGTGCGGGCTTCGCCCGTGCCGTACAGACGCCGGTCGGCCCTCCTCCGCAAGGTGGGGCCCCTGCCCCACGGCGGCCGTGCTCGCGCGCCGACTTGTGTCCCGGGCCGAACAGACGCCGGTCTGCCCTCCTTCGCACCGTGGGGCCCGTGCCGACCAGACGGCCGATTGGCTGAGCCCAATCGGCGGCCCGCAGGTCCCATGCTGATGAGGCCTCCCGGCCCTAATCGCCTGCGAACCTGCTCGGTACGTTCGATGTGTGATAGGAACACGCGTCGGCGACGACCACGGCCCGCTTCCGCCGGTGGACGGCGGCCGGCGGGCGGCTGCGTCGATCGCACGTGTGGCGGCAGCAGCCGGCATCGGCTTCCTCGTGCTCTTGGGGCTGGGAGTGGGTGCCGCTCCCGCCCAGGATCAGCCGCCCGACGATATCCGCTTCGACAACGAGTACTGCCTCGGCTGTCACGCCCAGGAGGGGATGCAGACCACGCTTCCCAGTGGGGAGATCCTCGACCTCACCTTCGACATTCCTGCCTTCGAGTCCTCGGTGCACGGTTCGTACCAGATTCCCTGCGCCCTCTGCCACACCGACATCACGCCGTTCCCTCATCATCCGATCAGTTCACTCGACGCCAGGGCGTTCACGATCGAGCGGGCCGATGCCTGCAAGGGCTGCCATCTCGACCAGTACACCGAAGCCGTCGACAACGTGCACTCGGCAGCGCTGGCGGACGGGCAAACGGCAGCGGCCGTGTGCACCGATTGCCATGGCGCCCACGACACCGCCAAGCCGGTGGCGCACAGCGCCGAAGTCCCTCTCACCTGCCGCCAGTGCCATTCGGAGATCTACGACCTCTACGAACAGAGTGTCCACGGCGAGGCGCTCAACGCCGACAATCGGGACGTCCCTACCTGCACCGATTGCCACGGAGTTCACAGCGTGGAAGGGCCCACCGACTCACCCTTCCACCTGTTCTCGCCGCAGATCTGCGCCGACTGCCATACCGACAGCGAGTTGATGGCTCCCTACGGCCTCAGCACCAACGTCCTCGAATCCTACGTGGCCGACTTCCACGGATCGACGGTGATTCTCTTCGAGGACCTGGCGCCCGATCAAGAGACCAACAAGCCGGTGTGCATCGACTGTCACGGCGTCCACGCCATCCGCGGGACCGATGACCCGGAAGGCACGGTGTTCCAGGCCAATCTCCTCCAGACTTGCCAGCGGTGTCACCCGGACGCCACCGAGAATTTCTCGGCCGCCTGGCTGAGCCACTACTCACCCGAACCGGGGAAGGCGACCCTCGTCTGGCTGGCGGGCTGGGCCTACCGCATTCTCATCCCGACGGTCATCGGCGCCATGGTGCTGTACCTGATCGCGCTGGCGGTGAGAAAACGGCGCTCGGCCCGGGCAGTGGCCGCATGACAGCCGGCGCCGACGAGATCCGTCGTTTCTCCGCATCTGATCGGCTCGAGCACTGGGTACAGATGGTCGCTTTCGTCGTTCTGGCTCTCACCGGGCTGGTTCAGCGCTACGACGGTGCCTGGGTATCGGAGGCGCTCATCGATGCGATGGGCGGCATCGAAATGGTGCGCGACCTTCACCGGGTGTTTGCCACTGTGCTCATGATCGCCGTCGTCTACCACTTCGGGTCGGCCGGCTATCGCAAGTTCGTTCTGCGACGGCCGCGCACGATGATCCCGGGCGCAGCCGATGTGAAAGCCCTCCGGGGATCGCTCAAATACGCCTTCGGGCGCGGCGAGCGACCGCCGGCCCAGGGCCGCTTCACCTGGGAAGAGAAAGTGGAGTACTGGTCCTTTGTGTGGGGCACGGTTGTCATGGTGATCACCGGATACATGTTGTGGAACCCGATTGCGACCACCCGCGTCCTGCCGGGAGAGCTGGTGCCGACCGCCAAGGTCATTCACGGAGGCGAGGCCACCCTGGCGGTCCTCGCCGTCATCGTGTGGCACACCTACCACGTTCATTTCGCCCATTTCAACAAGAGCATGTTCTCCGGCGTCCTGTCGCGCCGTGAGATGGAGGACTTCCACCCGCTGGAACTCGCCGCCATCGATGCGGACGCCCACCCGCTGCCGCCGCCCGAGGAACAGCGGCGGCGCCTGATGCGGTTCGGTCCCGCCTACGCAGGTCTCTCCGTCGTGCTGCTGGCAGGTGTGTACTTGTTCGTGACCTTTGAGCACACCAACATTGCGACCATCGCCCCGCCCGAGCAGGTCCGGGTCTTCGCGCCCGTAGAAACGCTCCCGCCGACGACATCCACAACGGCACCGACGACCACGACCACTTCGTCCGGACCAACCACAACCATCACCGGGGGCGGCACCTGGGATGGGGAGGTGGCGGCGCTCTTCAACCCGACGTGTACCGGGTGCCACGGGGCCAACCTCCAGTCGGGCGGGCTCGACCTCTCGACCTACGCGTCGGCCCTCGCCGGAGGCGACGACGGGGCGGTGATCGTGCCCGGCGATTCGGGTGCCAGCCGCATCGTCCAGATCATGGAATCGGGCAGCCATCCGGTGCTTCTGTCCGAGGCCGATCTCGGTCTCGTCAGGGCGTGGATAGATGGCGGTGCCGCCGAGCGGTGACCCGCCGGGGCGTCCTCCGCAGCCGTCCCAACGCAGGGGGCATCTCGGCCCTAGCCCAGCGGCCCCGTCAACCGTTACGGTCGCATAAGAAGTGAGGTCACGGTGAGCGACTCAGGTGACGATGGTCCCGGCGTGGGCCGGCCCGGTGATGCCCCCATAGGCACCGATGAGCGGGAGCGACGGTCCCTCTACCGTCACCCCCTGGCGGCAGTGGGCGGTGCCCTCATCGCCACCGGCGCCTTCGCGTTCGTGGTGCTCTCCGCCGTCGACATCGCCAGCGATGTCGAGAACCCGTACCGGTCTCTCGTCACCTTTGTGGGCGCCCCCGCCATCTTCACCCTCGGAGTCATCCTGTTTCTGATTGCGGCCCGTATCCAGGTTCGGAAGGCCCGGCGACTCGGAGAGGACATTCACTTCGTGCTCAAGGTCGAGCCGTCCGACCCCCGCTACATGCGTAACCTGTGGGTCTTCCTCGCCCTGACCGGGCTCTTCGTGTCGGTGGTCGGATGGAGCGGGTTCAAGGCCTACGAAGCAACGGACTCGGTCTCGTTCTGTGGTGAATCGTGCCATGTCATGGATCCGCAGAATGTGACCTATGCCAACGGTCCGCACGCTCGGGTACCGTGCGTTGATTGCCACATCGGGCCGGGGGGATCGTTCTGGGTCAGGTCGAAGATCGACGGCATTCGCCAGCTGGTGGCAACAGCCACCAACAGCTACGACCGGCCCATCCACACCCCGGTCGAGAGCCTGCGACCCGCCCAGCAAACCTGTGAGGGCTGCCACTGGCCGGAGCAGTTCTTCGGGCAGAAACTGACCAACCGCACCTATTACCGGACCGATGAGGCCAGCTCCCCGTGGACCATCAGCCTCCTCGTGAACGTCGGCGGCGGCAACCCCCGCACCGGTGAGCTCGAGGGCATCCACTGGCACATGCTCAGCGCCGTCGACGTCGAGTACATCGCGGCCGACGACCGGCGACAGGAGATCCCCTGGGTGCGGGTCACCGACACCACAACCGGCGACGTGACCGTGTACGCCGATCCCGATGCCGACATACCCGACCCCGCCGACCCGGATACCGAGGTGCGGCTCTTCGACTGCATGGATTGTCACAACCGACCCAGCCACTCGTTCCAGCCTCCGGCAACGGCGATGAACCTCGAGATCACGCGGGGCGCCATCTCTCGGGACCTTCCCTTCATTCGCAGCATCGGCCTCGGGCTCCTCAACGCCGACTACGAGACCCAGGAGCAGGGGATCAATTCCATTGCCGTCGGAGTAGCCGGGTTCTACGCCGATCAGTATCCCGAGCGGGCTGCCGAGCTGGCAGACAAGATCGACGAAGCGACGGCTGCTCTCCAGCGCGTTTACGAGAACAACTTCTTCCCCGAGTTGAAGACCGATTACCGGGCCCGCACCAACAACCTCAGCCACTTCGTCAACGACGGATGCTTCCGCTGCCACAACAACGACCTGCAAACCGAGACCGGTCTCACGATCTCCGCCGACTGCGAGAGCTGTCACGCCATCGTCGCCCAGGGTCCCACCGACGACCTGACAGCGCTCGAGGACGACCTCGCCGGCCTGGAGTTCGAGCATCCCGCCAACATCGGCGGCGTCTGGAAGACCGTGAAGTGCACCCAGTGCCACAACCCGGCGTCGGGATACTGAGAACGGCCGGGCGGCGCTCCGAACGGGAGGCCCTCCGCTACGGTAGCGGCGTGATTCTTGCCCGTGACCTCACCATCGAGGCCGGCGTCCGGACCCTCGTCTCCGGGGCCTCGCTCAACCTCCAACCCGGCGACAAGGTCGGTCTGGTGGGAAGGAACGGCGCCGGCAAGACCACGCTGATGCGAACCCTCGCCGGTGAGCTGAACCCGACGGCGGGGCATCTCGCCCGCTCGGGCATCGTCGGATATCTCTCGCAGGAGTCGGCCCTCCCCGAGCTCGACAACCCCGCTCTGTCGGCCCTCGAGCGAGTTCTGACGGCTCGCGACATCGGCAGCCTGGAAGTGGAGATCGAGGAAGTGCGGCGCAAGATGGGCGTCGAAGTCGGCGAGGCCCGAAACCGGCTCATCCGGCGCTACGACCGGCTGCGCCTCGAGTTCGAGACCCGGGGTGGGTACGCCGCCATCGCCGAAGCGAAGAAGTTCGCCGCCTCGGTCGGCATTGCGACCGCCGACTTGGATCAGCCGGTCGCCACCATGTCGGGGGGACAGCGCCGAAGGGTCGAGCTCGCCCGGGTCCTGTTTCAAGAGACCGACACGCTTCTCCTCGACGAGCCGACCAACCACATCGACCTCGACGCCAAGGCGTGGCTGATGGAATGGCTGGCCGCATACTCCGGCGGGCTCCTGGTCGTGAGCCACGACCTCGAGCTGCTCGACGAGTCGATCACCTCGGTTCTGGCGATCGACGACGGCAAGCTCGAGCCGTACCGCGGCAATTACGGCTACTACCTGGCCGAACGCGACCGCAGGCGCCAGCAGCGTATCCGAGAGCGCAAGCATCAGGACGAGAAGATCGCCCGCCTCGAGGAAGGCATCCGACGCTTCAAGGGGACGACCGAGAAGATGGCCAAACGCGCCCGCTCCTGGGAGACCAGGGTGGAGAGGATGCGCAGCGAGCTCACGGAAGTCTCGAAACTGGGAAAGAACGTGTCGGTCCGGTTCCCGATGCCGGAGCCGTCCGGGCGGATCCCGCTGGAGGGCAAGGGCCTTGGAAGAGCGTTCGGAGACAACGTGGTGTTCCTCGACGTGGACGTCTATGCCGAGCGGGGACAGCGCATCCTCATCATGGGTCTCAACGGGGCGGGCAAGACGACGCTGCTGCGCATTCTGGCGGGCGTCGACGCGCCCGACCTCGGCGAGGTCGTGGTCGGCCACAATGCCCGGCTCGGCTACTACGCACAGGAACACGAGCAGATACGCCGCGGTCAAACCGTGTTCGAGCATGTCAAGGCGGTATCGAACGAGCCGGATCAGACGCTGCGATCGGTACTGGGTCACTTCCTGCTCGCAGACAAGGTCGACCAGGACGCCGGGACCCTATCGGGTGGGGAGAAGACCAAGCTGGCACTGTGCCAGGTGGTTCTGGCCGGCCCCAATGTGATGTTGCTGGACGAGCCGACCAACAACCTCGATCCGCAGGCGCAGTCTGCCTTGCTCGAGGCGCTCCACCACTATCCGGGAACCATCATCCTCGTCAGCCACGACACCGACTTCGTCGCCCGGGTCGATATCGATCGTGCCATCCTCATGCCGGAGGGCACCGCCGCCTACTTCGATCAGGCGATGCTGGATCTGGTGGCGCTTGCCTAGGCGGAGTGCCTCACCAGTCGGCGGCCTCAGTCTCTGCGGTATTCCTCGTCGCTGACCTTCCTCGGCAGCCACTCCGTCGGCCCGCCGGTGGTGAGCGAGAGGTGCATCAAGTAGCTGTTCTCGGTGGCGCCATGCCAGTGCGTTTCCCCTGCAGGGGAATACACGACATCGCCGGCCGACACCCGGACGGTCTCGCCGTCATCGGTCTGGACCTTCCCGGCGCCGGAGGCGATGTAGAGCACCTGTCCCTCGGGATGCGTGTGCCAATCGGTGCGCGCCCCCGGCTCGAAGAGAACGCCGAGGGCATTCAACCCGGGATCGGGTGCCTTGGACAGCGGCCCGAACCGCACCCGTCCTGTGAAGTGCTCGTCGCCGGCGTCTGCCCATTGGATGTGTTCGGCTGCGATGTGGTCCATGCTCCTCCTGTCCTCCCCGGCGAGACTAGGCGGGCCGTGCGGGACTCGGCGAGGGCCGAATCGATGGCGGGATCCTGCCAACCGCCGACCGGGACCGGCAACCACTCTGGCTTGTAGTTTTGCCATGTTCAGAACCGCACAGCGCGGTTTCGTTTAGAAAGGTGCACCGAATGCAACATGCATTTGGATGGTGGAGCTTGAAACGAGCTCTTCGGCTTGGCGTAGCGTTCACCCTGGTTGCCGCAGTCTCGGTGGCGGGGGCCGGAACCGCCGGCGCCCAGGACGGGCCCCCTGATGTGTGTGAAGACCCGGTGGGCTTCAACGCCTTCCTCCTTGCCGAAGAGGGTTGGGTGCTGAACCTCATCGTCGGAACCAGCGGCAACGACACACTCAACGGCACGTCCGGCGACGATCTCATCGTCGGCCTCGATGGTCACGACACCATCCGTGCCGGCAACGGGGATGACTTCGTCGTTGGTTGTGCCGGCGACGACTTGCTCCACGGTGACAACGGTGCCGACATCGTCGACGGTGGCGTGGGCAACGACCGCATCTGGGGTGGAAACGGCAACGATCAGTTCCTGGGTGGCTGGGAAGGCGACGACCACATTTGGGGAGGCAACGGTGACGACTTCCTCGCCGGCCAGCAGGGCAAGGACGTTCTCCACGGTGACAACGGCAGCGATATCGCCGTGGGAGGCCCGGGCAACGACACCGTGTACGGCGACAACGGCGACGACCTGCTCTTCGGCAACTTCGGCGACGACTCGCTGTTTGGAGGAAACGGGAAGGACTTCCTGAACGGTGATCTTCCGTTCCCGGCCGACCAATCTCCGGCCCCGCCCGGCGCCTACCAGGACCCAAACAGCAATACCGACAGTTGTGACGGGGGTAACGGCAAGGACGCCGAGACGTTCTGCGAGTACCAGACGTCGATCGAGGAGCATCCCGACCCGTCCACCGTCATCTTCGAGGAGTAATCCGCCGCGCTCGTTGATGCGATACGCCCGAGGCCCCTCTTCTCCGAGGGGCCTCGGGCGCGACCGGCTGGGTCGGGTGGGCTGCGCGGCCGGAACGGCGGTTCGCTAGGGGCATCGGGCGCGCAATACTGTCGTCCGTGTTGAGCGTTCTGTTCTTTCTGGGGAGTCTCATCGGCGCCCTCTTCACGATCAACGGCCTCCGTCGGCGGTCGCTGTGGCTGCCGGCGCTCGTGACCGGGGAGCTGGCCATCCATCATGTTGCCTGGCAGGCCGCCCTGACGGCGTTGTTCGTCTGGGGTGGCGTGCTCGACACCACCCTCGGGCGCCTGGCGCTGGGAGTGACGCTCGCTTCGTGGGCGGGGCTGGCAGTCATGGTCTACTGGGCTGCCCAAGCCAAGCCTGCCATGCGAGCCGCCCTCAACGGGCTGGGGAACGGGGTCCGGCCCGGTCCGGCGCCCACGCTGGGCGATTTCGTGCGGGCCCGGGCGAGCGTTCCCGCCGGTGTGGAGGCACGAACCGATATCCGGTATGGGCCCCATCCGGCCCACCTCCTCGACCTCCACCTTCCCGAGGGACGGTCCGAGCTGCATCCGGTGTTGCTGCAAATCCACGGAGGGGGATGGCGGCGCGGAAACAAGGAGCGGGAGGCACGCCCACTCGTCTACTCCATGGCAAAGAACGGCTGGGTGTGCGTCAGCATCGGCTACCGCCTGAGTCCCGCCGCCACCTTTCCCGACCACCTCATCGACGTCAAGCGTGCCATTGCCTGGGTGCGGGACAACATCGCGCAATGGGGTGGCGACGCCTCGTTCATCGCCGTCACGGGCGGCTCGGCCGGCGGCCACCTGGCAGCGCTCGCCGCCCTCACCGCCAACGATCCCGCCTATCAGGCTGAGTTTCCCGCGTCAGATACATCGGTTCAGGCATGCATCCCCCTCTACGGGATTCATGATCTGCTGGACCGCAATCGCATCCGCTATCCATGGCCT
This sequence comes from Acidimicrobiia bacterium, assembly GCA_041619515.1. Lineage (GTDB taxonomy): Bacteria > Actinomycetota > Acidimicrobiia > Spongiisociales > SHLN01 > SHLN01. The sequence continues at coordinate 11,259 of JBFKDW010000044.1, read as the reverse complement.
TTCATCGAGCGCATCGTGATGAAGGTGTCACCACAGGCCGACCCGGAGGCATGGGAGAAGGCGTCACCGATTTCCCGGGTCGGCCCCGGCGCGCCTCCCTTCTTCGTGCTGCATGGATCGCACGATTCTCTGGTTCCGCCCGAGGAGTCGCGCCAATTCGTGGGAGCGTTGCGCGCAGAATCGGCAGAGGTGCATTTCGCCGAGCTGCCCGGGGCCACGCACGGTTTCGACGTGCTGCATTCGCTGCGCAGCCGCCACGTGGTGCACGGCATTGGGAAATACCTCGGTGCCGTTCACCGCCGGCAGAAGTCTCACAGTGTGAGCCCGCAGACGGCCGATGTAGACGAGAAATGAATTCAATCTCCCGAGCGTTGTAGCAAGTCATGATCTTCAAACGGCGAATCAAACCCATCAACCTGGAGCATGTCGACCAGATCGACGAGCTGGCCGCTACCGGCCAGCCCGTCTTTCTCGATTTCTGGCAGACCGGCTGCCAGTCGTGCCGGACCATGGACGGCGTGGTGAATGAGCTGGCCGGCGAGTATCAGGGTTCGGCCCACGTCGTCAAAGTCAACGTGCGCAACGTCCCCGCCGCCGCCCAGCGCTTCCGGGTGATGGCCACGCCTACCTTCATCGTCTACGGCGCCTCCGCCAAGAAGAAGGCCAAGAAGTCCAAACGCGAGGGCGGTGTACCAGGCGAACGGTGGCGGTCGAGCGGCCTCGTGAAGAAGGACCAGCTGCAGCGGGCACTAGAGCGCAACGGAGCAAGCCGGGCGGGGGGATGAGGCTCCCGGCCCTGATGGCCGCCGAGATCCTGTCGCACAGTCGAGCGGCGCTCCCAAACGAGGCGTGCGGGCTGCTGGGGGGCGAGCGGGGGGAGGTCCGGAGGGTCTACTGCATTGCGAACGCCGACGCCTCGCCCGTGTCCTACACCATTGATCCCACCGGTCACTTCGCTGCCCTCACCGATGCCGAGCGCAGCGGCTGGGAGCTCATCGGTGCTTTCCACAGCCATGTCGATGGTCCGGCCTATCCGTCCCCCACCGATGTTGCAGGCGCCGCTGAGCCGGACTGGGTATGGCTCGTCGTGGGCCCGATGGCGGAATCTCCCCTCATCCGGGCGTTTCGAATAGAAGCCGGTGAGGTCTTCGAGGAAGAGCTGGTGATCGACCGGGGGTAGTCTCGCGCCGTGGAGCTATGGATTCTCGGTGCCAACGGAACCTATCCGACAGCCGGCCGCCCCAGCGCCGGGTTCCTGCTCTCGCACGACGGCTCGAGAGTGTGGGTTGATGCCGGCTCGGGGACGTTGGACGCAGTCCAGCGGCTGATGGATCCTGCAGAGCTCGACGCCGTGATCATCAGCCATGTCCATGCCGATCATTGCGCGGACATCTTCGGCCTCTACCACTACCTGCGATTCGGTGCGGGAGCGCCCGGCAGAGTGCCGCTGGTCGTGCCCGAGGGTGCATTCGACCGCATGGCCTCCTTCGTGGGCTCAGGCGGTGGACCCGGCCTGGGCGAGGTCTTTGCTCCCCACGTTCCCGGGGCCGGGACGGATCTGGTGCTCGGATCGATGTCCTTCCGATTCAGCCTCGCCGACCACACGGTTCCGACATTGCAGCTGCGAGCGGAGGCGGCGGGCAGGTCGATCGCGTATTCGGCCGACACCGGTGTCGCATCGGACCTCGTGACATTGGCCGGAGGGGCCAACACACTGCTGTGCGAGGCGACCTTCCAGGGATCGAGCAAGCCGGTGCCCCACCATCTGACGGCTACCGAGGCTGGAGACATCGCTCGTCGGGCGGGTGTCGAGCGTCTCATCCTCACCCACCTGACGCCTACCCTTGACCCGCAACAATCGTTAGCCGAGGCGACGGCTGTGTTCGACGGCGATGTGATGGTGGCCGCGCCCAGTTTGGAGGTCCTGATATGAGCGCGCGGGGAGACGGCCGCCGCAGCGACGAGCTTCGGCCGGTCCGCATCACTCGGAGCTACACGGAGATGACGCCCGGTTCCGTCCTCATCGAGATGGGGAAGACCAGGGTGCTCTGCACGGCCGCCATCGACCGCACCGTTCCACGCTGGCTCCAAGACACGGGGAAGGGGTGGGTGACGGCCGAGTACAACATGCTTCCCGGCTCGTCACGCGAGCGGATCTCGCGCAGCTCCATCAACGGTGGACGTACCAAGGAGATCCAGCGCCTCATCGGCAGGTCGCTGCGGGCAGTGGTTGATCTCGAGAAGATGGGCGAGGTTTCGGTGCGCGTCGACTGCGATGTGCTGCAGGCCGACGGCGGAACCAGGACTGCCAGTATCACCGGGGCCTGGATTGCCCTCCACGATGCGCTGGCGGCCTGCCGCGATGAAGGGCTGGTCGAGTCCGATCCGATGCTCGACCACTGTGCTGCGGTCAGCGTCGGAGTCCGGGACGGTGACGTGATCCTCGATCTCGACTATCCGGAAGATATCTCGGTAGACGTGGATTTCAACGTCGTGATGACGGGCTCGGGGCGGCTCATCGAGGTGCAGGGAACCGCCGAGCACGCCCCGTTCACTCGCGAGGACCTCAACGGGCTGGTCGATGCCGCCGCCGCCGGCATCGAGACCCTCGTGGACCTCCAGCGACAGGCGGTGGCCGGCTGAAGCGCGTTGTCGTCGCCTCCAAGAACCCGGACAAGATCCGGGAGGTGGAGGCGGTTCTGTCGGGCCTGGCCGACCCCTTCGAGGTCGTGCGCGGCCTCACCTGGCCCGACGTGGACGAGCCGTACGACTCACTCGCCGCCAATGCCAGCCACAAGGCACGCTCGGTGGCGCGCCATACCGGGATCGCCGCGCTCGCCGACGACACCGGCCTCGAAGTAGCCGCCCTCGATGGCGCGCCCGGTGTGTTCACCGCCCGGTTTGCGGGGGAGGGTGCCACCTACGACGACAACATCGCCAAGCTGCTCGCCGAGCTCGAGGGCGTGCCCGAGCGCGCAGCCCGCTTCCGCACCGTAGTGGCGCTCGTCTATCCGGACGGTACCGAAGTCACCGCCGAGGGGGTTCTGGAGGGCCGGATTGGATCGCACAGGCGGGGAAGTTACGGCTTTGGGTACGACCCGGTCTTCGAAGTCGAGGAGTGCGGCTTCCGAACTCTCGCCGAGATACCCGAGGAAGAGAAGAATCGGCTCAGCCACCGCGCCCGGGCGCTGCACGAGCTGGCTCGCCGGCTTTGACGGCTGGGGGCACAGCCAAACTAGTCACTTAACGTAAGCAGCCACACTCACTCTGAGTAACGTGATCGTATGGCTAACACGACCCGGGGGCGGGTCTGGCGGGAGTTGTTTCTCGTCGCGTTCGTGGCGACGTTCCTCGTCCCATGGGGAGCCGCCACCGCCAACATGTCCGCGCAGCTGGCCAACGATGTCTACGGGTGGGAACCGCTCGGGGTCATCGCCGGCAGCTCCGAGCTACGGCTGCACTCGGAGGGCGAGGATGTGTGGGAGGTGTGGGTGTGTGACACGGCCGCAGGCAGTGTCGCGGTCCAGCCTGACGCCGTTGCCACCGTCCTCTCGGCCCAGGTCACTCCCTTCTACCTGTGGTTGTCCGACGGCGCCTATCGCCCGATCTTCCGTACCGGCGGGACCGTGTCGGAGGGGACGGGCTGTACCACTGCGGTGGCTGACGAGGTTGTGTCCCAGCCGAACGGCGTGATCATCGTCACCGACCAGGCGTCCAACGGCGGCTCGGCCCAGAGCGGCATCTGGTGCCCCTACGAGGGCATGTGCCCGCCGTCTCCTGAGACCTATCCGGAGAACTACCGATCGGTCACGCTGGGCGCCCATGCGGTGGTCGGCCCCAATCCGCGGCTGGTGACGGTGGTGCACGAACTCGGCCACACGCTTCATTTCGGCCACACCTTCAGCGGCCAAACGGTTGGGACATGGTCCGAATACGACGACCCGACCGACGTGATGAGCAAGGCCGGGGATCGCACCCAGCTGATGGCGACGCCCGCAATCAATCGCTACATCGCCGGCTGGATCGATCCCGAGGACGTGGCCGTCGCCCGCGCTCCGGGCACGTTCAGCCTGGCCCCGCTCGGCGAGCCCGGCACCCAACTGCTGCTCGTGCCCAACGGCCAGCAGGGGTGGCTGACCGCAGTCGACGCTCGGGTCCGAGCCGGTTACGACGCTGCGCTTGCCCAGGCGGGGGCGACCGTGCATATCCTCGACCAGCGGCCGGAGGCATGCGGCAGCACGCTTCCGTGCTTCGGGCTGTCGCGCCGGGTGCAGCAATGGCCTGCCGAAGCCGACTCCTACGCGCACGTGCTGGCCGCCGGCGAATCGCTGGAGCTGCCCAATGGCTGGGTGCTCACCGTGCAAGACCGGGTGGGCGACGAGTTCATCGTTCACCTGGCGGACATGACTGCTCCCGTGTTCGGGGGCCCGGTGGTCGCCACCGGAATCGAATCGTCGAGCGTCTCGCTGTCGTGGCCGGAAGCGGTTGATGCCGAGGCCGTGAGCTACGAGGTGGCAGTTGATGGGCAGCTGCGGGCGGTGACGGCCGCCACCTCGACGGTGATTGCCGGGCTTTCACCCGACCAGGAGTATCAGTTCCGCGTGACCGCCGTGGACGCCAGCGGCAACCGGGTGACGGCCGACCCGCTCCTCCTGAGAACGCTTTCGGCCCGGGACAAATGGGCCGTGCACGACCCGACATCCGGTCGATGGTCGTTTCGGCTGGGAGAGGGAGTCCGCGAGACGATCTATTACGGAGTTCCCGGAGATATCGGGCTCCTGTGCGATTGGGACGGCGACGGTGAGGACACGGTCGGCCTCTACCGTCCCAGCGAGGGGTACGTGTACCTCCGAAACTCCAACACCCTCGGGTTCGCCGACGTTGAGTTCTACTACGGAATCCCCACCGACCTGCCCGTCTGCGGGGACTGGGACGGCGACGGCGTCGACACCATCGGTGTCTATCGTCCCTCGCAGCAGCGATTCTTCCTTCGCAATGCGAACTCGCTCGGGTTCAGCGACGTGGATTTCGAGTTTGGGATGTCCGGCGACCTGCCGCTCGCCGGCGACTGGGATGGGGACGGCACCGCCTCGGTAGCCGTCTTCCGCCCCGCGACCGGCCTCGTCTATGGGATCGACGGAAGCCAATGGGAGCTGCCGGCCGCGGGGCAACCAGTGGTGGCCGATCTGACCGGCACCGGCCGGGACGAGGTGGCGGCGTTCTCCGACGGGGTCATCACGGCGGTAGCCGGCGGCGGTGCCCAGCAGCTCATCGTGTTTGGGGGCCCCCGCTCGGTGGCGGTTGCCGGCTGGTGGAACTAGCCGCGGCGGCTCAGGGTCCGGCTACCTCGCCGTACTGTTGTTCCATGGAGTTGGGGAAGCCGCGATCCTCGCCGCGAAGATACTGGCTGAAGAACCCGGTGAGCTCGGCGTCGAGAATATCGATCAGCAGGCTCGAGTCGATCGAGCCCTGAATCCCGATGAGGCTGCCGATCGGGCTCATAAGCGGAACAAACACGAAGTCGCGGTGCTGGGTTCCCGTGATCGACTGCCAGTACTGATCCCGTCGCCCGTTGTCGAAGAGCCGGCGGAGCACGATGTCGTTGTCGTTTCCGATCCATTCCTCACTCCGCACGAACGCAAACGGAATTCGCATTCCCTGCGCGATGATCGCCGGGTCGACCGGCTCCACCCAGGGGTCGAAGCCGATGCCGGCCTGGCACCGGAAGTCGGTGCCGCAGAAGGTCACGACGGCACCCCCGCCGAGCGAATGACCGAACAGGCCGAGGTCTTCGAGGTCGAGGCGCCCGGCCAGAGGGGTCGATAGCACTCCCTCGTTGACGTCTTCGAGCTCGTCGACGACGAAGTCCAGGTCTGCTGCCATCGTGTCGATGAGCCGGGCGCCTGCCGCCAGGAAGGCTGTTTCGCCGACCTTGTCCTCATCCGGGAGCGCCGCCGGGTCGGCGGGCACTTCTCGTCCGTCTGGAAAGACGGTCATGGCCGAAATGTGGGTGTGGTCGATCGTCACCACGACAAAGCCGTCGGCCGCCAGTGTCTCGGCCTGGTTGAAGTTGATGGTTCGAAACCCGCGCCACCCATGGGAATAGACGACCACCGGAAACGTGTCGGCGGCGCCGGAAACCGGAGCGTTGGGAAAGGTATGGGTGTCGGTCAGGGCCAGGTGGTCGAAGCTGAACGAAGGCACATCGATGAACTCGGCGAGGGCGGCGCCGACCGCGGGCAGGTCCTCGATCCAGGGGCCGGTCTCGGCGTCGGCACCTGGCTCGGCCGGATAGAACACTTGGACCATCAATTCGCGCGGGGGGCCTGGGCGGGCGCCCAGGCTCTCGGTGCGGCTCTCGTCGACCAGGTGGAGGGAGAACGTGCCGACCTGGTAGGCCCCGTCGGGAGTCGGGAGGCTCGGCACGGGAAGCACGATCGGCAGAGCTATCGCGCCCACCGCGATGAGCCCGCCGAGGGCGCGACCGGCTCCCCGTCGTCGCCGGGGCTGATCATCCTCGTCGGGGCCGATGAACTCCCACCACGTCGCGAGGCCGATGACGGCGGCCAGGGCATAGGCCGGGACCATTTGCCAGCGGTATCCCTCGATGGCCAGCTGCCAGGGCACGACCATGACCAGGAGCAAGCCGACGGCCTGGCGGATGCCGCGGCGGGCGGTGACGCTGGGGAGGGCAAACCACAGGACAGCCACCGCAAGTATGAGGATTTCAAGAGGGCGCATGCCATTCCGTTATCGGCAGGGAAGTACCGATATCTTAGGTTTCGCGTTCTCGAAGCGAGAAAATACCGCTGCACGCCCCGGAGGCGCGCTGGTAGCTTGTGCGACTGATAGGAAGGGAGCACATGCGCAAGCGGACCCTGCTGTTGGTTATCGTCCTGGCGCTGATGCTGGCTGCCTGTGCCCCGGGCAGCGACAGCTTCGCAGCCGACGATCGAGCCAATTTCTTCCATGGGGTATGGCACGGCTGGATTGCGCCGTTCACCCTCATCTGGGAGATCTTCGATTCAGACATCCGGGTGTACGAGCCGAACAACACGGGTTGGTGGTACGACTTCGGCTTCTACATGGCGGTGATCAGCGGGTTCGGGAGCCTTGCGCTCAGCCGCCGCAAGCAGCGGGCGGCCCGCAAGAAGGCGACGTAGCGGCCTTCTTGGATCCGACCCCGGTCATCATTTCGCATCTCGACGACATCGGTTGTTCGGCGGGATCAATCGCTGCCTTCGACGAGCTGACCCGGCTCGGCTCGGTCACCAGCGGATCGATCATCGTACCGAGCGCACTGTTCGGCGAGGTGGTTGCACTGAACCGGCGCCGGCCCGGCCTCGACCTGGGCGTGCATCTCACGCTGACCAGCGAATCGCAATCCTTCCGGTGGGGGCCGGTGTCGGAGGGCCCGCATACGAGCGAGCTGACAGAGCCGGCCGGGTGGTTGTGGCCGTCGACGTCCCAGGTGCGCAGGCATGCCTCTCCCGAGGCGGTTGAGATCGAGCTGAGGGCTCAGGTGCAGTTGGCCCTCGACTCGGGCATCGACATAACCCATTTCGATCACCACATGGGCGCGGCGGCCGCCCCCGAATTCGTCGAGGTCACGGTTCGGCTCGCCGCCGAATTGGGAATTCCCGCGCTGGTTCCGGCCGATGTCGCCGGGTACTTCGCCGACCTCGACATCGGCGAAGCCGACCCGGCGCCGGTAGCGGAGGCCCGTCGGGAGCTCGCCGGCCTCGGTCTGTCGGTCGCCGACATGTTCGTCATCGGCTACAACCACCAGGACGAGCCGTGCCGGGAGGTGTACCAGCGCCTCATCGCAAATGTGCAGGCGGGCACGACGTTTCTCTCGCTTCATTGCAGCGCTCCCGGTGATATCGAGACGGTTCATCCGGAGTCCGCCGCCTGGCGCATCGCCGAATACGAGCTGTTCGGCGATCGCCGGTTCAGGGAGTGGATCGCATCGCAGGGGGTGGAGCTGGCAGGCATCCGCGACCGCGCCCACTGACTGGTGCGGGTGGAGGGACTCGAACCCCCAATGGGACGAACCCACCAGATCCTAAATCTGGCGCCTATACCAGTTCGGCTACACCCGCATTGTGGGTCGCGTGGGACTTGAACCCACAACCTTGAGCTTAAGAGGCTCCTGCTCTGCCAATTGAGCTAGCGACCCGGCCAGGAGGTTAGCAAGACGGCCCTTCTGCGAGACCCGGTGTTCGCTGCGCCGTCGGACCACGCCGGCGAAGGCTGCCCGCGGTACCGTCCTGCACGATGCGTGCTCCCCGACTGACCATCATGCTCATGTTCGGCGCACTCGCCGCGCTGCTTCCGGCCGGTGGCGCCGACGGCGCCGAACTATCGTCCGCAAGCGGTCTGGCCGCCTACGATCCTTCGGACGGGCGCTGGTTCTTTCACCGCCTCGGAGATGCCTATCCCGCTTACACGTTCTTCTACGGCGACCCACGGGATACCCCGCTGGTGGGTGACTGGGACTGCAACGGCGTCGCCACCATCGGGATGTACCGGGAGGGCGACGGGTTCGCCTACCTCCGCAACACCAACGACGCAGGACCGCCCGATCGCGAGTTCTACTTTGGAGTAGGCGGGGATGTCCCGCTGGTTGGCGACTGGGACGGCGACGGCTGCGACACCCTCGGCGTCTACCGGCCTTCCACCGGCCGGGTATTCCTCGGCAACTCGCTTCGCACCGCTGCCGCCGACGTCGAGTTCTTTTTCGGCGTCCCCGGAGACCGGCCGTTCGCCGGCGACTTCGACGGTGACGGCATCGACTCGGTCGGCCTCTACCGGGCCGCCACGGGAACCGTGTACACGCGCAACGCCCAATCAACCGGAAACGCCGACGCAGCGTTCGCCTACGGCGATGTCTCCGACCAGTTCGTGGTGGGCGACTGGGACGGGGACGGGGACGACACGCTTGGCCTGGTGCGGCCCGGCGACGAGACGGTCTCGTTGCGCAACCATCATTGGCCGGGCTCGGGTAGCAGCAGCTACTCGTACGCGTCCGCCGACCTGATCGTACGGGCTGGCCGTTTCTCGCTCCAGAATGCCGGCAGCCCCCTCTGGGGGCGCATCTTCCCCGGTCACCGGGTCGTTGCCTACTACGGAAATTCCTCGTCGGCGGCGCTCGGCGTCCTGGGGGAAACAGGGCCGGCGCGAGCGGTCGACCGGGTGAAAGCGGCGGCAGCGCCCTTCGCCACGGCGGAACGCCCCGCCATCGGCGCATTCGAGCTCATCGCCTCGGTGGCGCAGGCCTCCGCCGGCCCTGACGGTGACTACAGCGCCCCGACCGCTCTCGAGGACCTGCAGCCGTGGATCAATGCCGCCAGGGCACACGACATGCTCGTCATACTCGACATTCAGCCGGGCCGGTCTTCGTTCGTCGACGAGGTCAAGCGCTACGAGCCCCTGCTTCGCCAGCCGGGCGTCGGGTTGGCGCTCGACCCCGAGTGGCGCATGGGGCCCACCGAAGTTCCGGGAAAGGTCATCGGGTCGGTCGATGCTGCCGAGGTCAACGAGGTCTCGGCATGGCTGGCCGATATCGTGCGCGAGGAAGGCCTGCCCGAGAAGCTCTTCATCATCCATCAGTTCACGTTCAGCATGATCCGCGATCGCGACGATCTCGTCGCCCGCCCCGGTCTCGTCAGCGTCATCCACGTCGACGGCATCGGGAGCCAGGCCCTCAAGCTCACCACCTACGGGTTCCTCCACCTCGATCCGCCCCCGTGGTACAACGGGTTCAAGCTGTTCATCGATGAAGACACCAACATGTTCACGCCGGGGGAGGTCTTCACGCGGGTGGACCCGATCCCGGACCTGATCACCTACCAATAGCGGTCTAGCTAGTCGTCCCGGCCCGCATCGATGTCCACGCCCGCCGGGACCGTCGGTGCCTCGCCCGGCTCCAGAGCGAGGTCGAGGAACACCTGGCTCACCACGATGACCGCAATCAAGACCGCAAACCAGTTCGGTGCCAGCGGCGCTCCCACCAGCCCGGCCACCCCCACCAGTCCGGCCGCTCCAAATCGGATGCTGGCCTTGGCCGCATCCCGCCTCTCCGGCCCCGCTTCGGTGGCGACGTGGATCAGACCCATCGCCGCGAGGGCCCCGGAGACTCCCAGGGTGACGACCATTCGCTCGGCCATGCCGAAATGGTCGGTGACGATGAACTCCAGCCCGATGCCCGATGCCGTCAAAGAGAATGCGAGCGGGAGGTGGCTGTAGATCCACATGGTCGGCTTCCAGGCGGTGCGCTGGCCCACCCGGCGCCGGACGACGGAACCTTCCAGGTTGTCGAAATAGAGCCACCACAGACCGGTGGCGATGACCACCCCGAGGATGGCGGCGAAGAAGGGCACCAGCTTCCATCCTTCGTGCTCGAGGCCGGCGACGACCGCCGCAATGGATTCGCCGAGGACCAGGATGGTGAAGAGCCCGAAGCGCTCGGGCAGATGCGACACGTCGAGAGGGACCTTGGCCTGGATCTTCCTGAGCCGGTATGGGGTGTAGAAGTCGATCGCCAGGGCGACGGCCCACACGGCGATGCGGGCATCGCCGACCGGCAGCAGCGACACGGCCCAAATGGCGATGGCGATGGACATCCCGGTGATGTAGCCGGTGACGAGCTCCCTGGTTTCGGGCACGTGGCGGCGAGCCCGCAGGTACATCGCTACGAGGACACAGCGTGCCCCGATGAAGGCAAGAGCAAAGGAAAACGTCGAGTCGGTCTCTTCACCCCCCACGCTGGCGGCCATGAATGCGACCGCCATGATTTGAGCCGCAGCCAGCGTGCGCTGCCCGAGGTCATCGGTGTCATACCGATCGGCGTAGAACGTGTATCCGGCCCATGCCCACCACAGAGGAATGAACAACACCATGAATCTGAGGCCGCCCCGCCAGGTCGGATCCACCAGCAGCCGGTGGCCGAGGCCGGCCACGGCGACAACGAACACGAGGTCGTAGAAGAGCTCCAGCCAGGTGGCGGTCCGGTGCCGGACCTCATCCTTCGTTCGCAGCTGTGGCGGCCGCAGCGAAGCGAGTTTCATGTCCTCCCCGTCGAGAGCTCGGCGGCCAGACTACCCATCCCCATCTCCGCGGCTGCAGGCGCCGGGAAGCCCACGCCACGCGCGATGGGCGTGGCACCGGGCCCGCGCCGGCAGGTAGCTTGGGCGCGGTGTTCGGTCGGATGCTTGGATGCTGGCAATGACACAGATCGGTGACACCGACATCTGGGGC
>JBFKDW010000043.1:0-25190 GCA_041619515.1 Acidimicrobiia bacterium | reverse complement strand
GATTGGAGGGATGGCCGACATCGAGCGGTCGGCCCATCGCGGTCTTGATGCGAACTCGGCTCGGCATGTGTGTCCTGGGCGCTTCCTGCGGTGGGCAGCCGGGCTCAAAATAGTACGAAAGGCTGCCGGGGCCCCGACTTCGGCCCGTTGCGCCCCGAATCTCACCGATCAGATGATCGCCCGGAGCGATTGGACCAGGCGGATGACGTTCTCCTTCTTGGCGCCGAAGCCCATGAGCCCGATTCGCCACACCTTGCCGGCGCCGGCACCGACGCCGGCGCCGATCTCGATGTCGAAATCGGTGAGAAGGCGGGACCGCAGCGAATCGTGCACTCCTCGGGGCAACGTGACCGCCGTCAACTGTGGGAGCCGGTACCCGCGGCGGGCGAGGAGCTTGAAGCCCATGTCGGTGAGCTCGCTTTCGAGGAATTCTCCAACCTCCTTATGGCGGTTCCACCGCTCCTCCAGCCCCTCCTCCAGCACGAGGCGGAGGCCCTCCCACAGGCCATAGACCATCGAGACGGGGGCGGTGTGATGGTAGGCACGGGCACCCTCGCCCTCCTCCCAGTACGTGCGGAGCAAGGAAACGTCCAGATACCACGACTGCACCGGTGACGTGCGCTCGGCCACCGCCTGCGCAGCCCGGGCCGAGAAGGTTATCGGTGCGAGGCCGGGTGGCACGCTCAAGCACTTCTGGGTTCCGGAGAAACAGACGTCGATACCCCATTTGTCCACCTCCAGCGGTATACCGGCGAGACCGGTAACCGAGTCGACGACCAGCAGCGGGCCGGGACCGATCTCGCGGCGGACCAGGTCGACGGGGCTGCGAGCGCCCGTCGATGTCTCGGCGTGCACCAGTGCCACGGCCTTGGGCTTCACGCTCCGGACCGCCTGGCCGAGCCGGTCGGGATCGACGATATCGCCCCACGACGACTCGACCGTGGTGACGTCGGCACCCGCCCTCGCCGCGACGTCGGCCATGCGTGCGCCGAACAACCCGTTGACGCCGATCACAAACCTGTCGCCCGGCTCCAGCAGGTTGACTAAAGCCGTTTCCATGCCGGCGCTGCCCGTTCCCGACACGGGGAAGGTCAGCGGGTTGCGGGTCCGGAATACCCTGCGGAGGCGCTCGCTGGTCTCATCCATGATGGCGACGAACGCCGGGTCGAGGTGCCCGATGACCGGCTTGGAGAGAGCATCCAGAACGGCGGGATCGACCGGAGATGGGCCCGGCCCCAACAGCAGGCGGGTCGGCGGGTCGAGTGGGGATTTCATACCGTGACGGTACCAGCCGTCGGTAAGGTGCCTGAATGCTGCTCGACGACCTGGTAGCCGTGGTCGGCCCGGACCATTGCTTGACCGATCCGGATCTACGCGCCGGCTATGAGGTGGACTGGACGGGCCGGTTTCGCGGCTATACACCCGCCGTGATCCGGCCGGGGAGCGTGGAGGAGCTGGCTGCCGTGCTGGCCATCTGCCACCGCGAAGGCCATCCCGTCGTGGTGCAGGGAGGCAACACGGGATTGGTGGGCGGCGGGGTGCCTCTCGCCGGCGAGCTGGTGATGAGCGTGGCCCGGCTGGCACGCCTGCAGGTCGTGTCGAATACACGGGTATGGGCCGGGGCGGGGGTGACGCTCGCTCGTCTCCAGGCGGCCGCAGCGTCGGTGGGAGGGCGTTTCGGGGTCGACACCACTGCTCGCGATTCGGCCACCGTGGGGGGAATGATCGCCACCAACGCCGGCGGCATGAACGTTGTCCGTTTCGGGCCGATGGCCGACCAGGTGGTGGATGCCGGAGTGGTGTTGGCAGACGGTCGATACATCCCTTCGATCGGGGACCTCGGCCCGGATGATCCCGCCGCCGAGCTGACCGAGTACCTGGCCGGCAGCGAAGGCATTCTCGGCGTGGTCGTCCACGCGACCCTGGCCATCGGAGCCGACCCCCGGGAGGTGGCAGTGGCCATGGTCGAAGTCCCGCCGGAGCGCCTTGCTCCCCTGGTCGGCCGGCTGGGGCGTCTGCCGTCCCTGTATGCGCTCGAGCTGTTCGGCGGACAAGAGGTGGAGTTGGCGGCCGCCGACATCGGGCGCACCGCACCACTCTCCGGCGACTGGCTGCTCCTGGTCGAGTGCCGGTCCGACTCCGACCCGACCGAGCCACTCGGTGAAGCGGTGGGCGACCTGCCGGCCGTCGTGGCCGGCAACCCGGCCGCCGGGAACGAGCTGTGGCTGTTCCGGGAGGCCCTGACCGAAGCGGTCTCCCGCCGGGGCATCCCCCACAAGTTCGATGTCCGGGTTCCCCATCGGTCCCTCGACGACGTCCGCTCCCGGGTCGAGGCCGCTTCGCCCGGAAGCCGCGTGTTCGTGTGGGGCCACGCCTTCTCGAATCGCCATGGTGAGCCCACCGCCAATCTGCACGTAAACGTGATCGGGGATGTGGATGATGAAGCGGTCTTCGACGCCCTCGAGGAACTCGGCGGGTCGATCGCCGCCGAGCACGGCGTCGGAACCATCAAGCGGCACCGGGCCGCGGCCGCCCGCCCCGACATCGAGGAGCTGCGGCGGCTGAAAGCAGCCCTCGACCCGGCGCGTATTCTCAACCCGAACGTGCTCGTCCCACCCGGGCTCGGCTCAACATGAGGTCGGCCGAAGGCTCGATCAGCCCTCGGAGGAGACCTCGTAGATCTCGTCGGCTACCAAACCGTGGGCCTCGCGATGCACCGTGGCCGCAGTCGCGGCGTCGGGCGCATCCACCAGGCAGAAGATCTTTCCGGCGTCCTCGTCGACCCAGTAGTGCTTGTAGTTCACTCCGTACTTGTCCTGGGTTGCCAGGTCGGCCTGATGCGCCTGGGCGACATCAGTTGCCGACACGCCACCCTGCACTGTGTGCACATCCATGAACGTCGGCATGCGTGCTCCCTCCCATCGTGGGGTACCCACCGAACCTACGCTTCCATGCCGGCCGATGCGGAGTGAAACGGGTATGCCTTCGGCACGACGGTGCCGATGATCACAGATAGCGGGCCAGGACCTCGGCAAGCGTTGGCGAGCCTTGTTCCTCGACCGTGTAGTGCACCCGGGTGTGGGGGAGGTCAAGCTCGAGCAGCGACGCCAGGTCGATGGGAGTGCCGACCACCACCGTGTCCGGTTCTGCCCGATCGATCGTGGCCCGCAGCTCTTGCTGCTGTTCTTCCCCGTATCCCATCGCCGGCAGCACATCGCCGATATGGGGGTAGGCCTCGTAGACCGCCTGGATGGTCCCGACCGCGTACGGCCGCGGGTCGATGATTTCGGCTGCTCCCAGGTTGCGGGCGGCGATCACACCGGCGCCGTGCGGCATGCCGCCGTGAGTGATAGTGGGCCCGTCGTCGAGCACCAGCACCCGTTTCCCCGTTACGAGGCCCGGGTCGTCGACCCGGATGGGACCGGCCGCCCGGATGACCTGGGCGGCGGGGTTGGCGGCGGCAACGGCCGCCTCAACGTCTGCCAGCTGTTCGCGGGTGGCGGTGTCGACCTTGTTGATGAGCACAATGTCCGCTCGCCGAAGGTTGGCTTCGCCCGGCCAGTACGACAGTCCGTGCCCCGCCCGGTGGGCGTCGGCGACACAGATGTGCAGGTCCGGCCGGAAGAAGGGAAGGTCGTTGTTGCCACCATCCCACAGGATGATCTCGGCCTCGGTTTCGGCCGCGTGCAGGATGGCGCCGTAGTCGACACCGGCGTAGATGACGGTGCCGGAGGCCACGTAGCGCTCGTACTCTTCGCGCTCCTCGATGGTGACGCCGGCGGCGCTCAGGTCCTCGAACGTTGCGAAGCGCTGCACCCGCTGTGCGACCAGGTCGCCGTACGGCATGGGGTGGCGCACCGCCACCACCTGTTTGCCGGCGTCGGTGAGGAGGTGGTGGATCTTGCGGCTGGTGGGGCTCTTGCCGGCTCCGGTGCGGGTGGCGGTGACGGCAATCACGGGCTTGGACGATGCCAGCATGGTCTCGGCGCCGGGGAGAGCGTAGGCAGCGCCGGCCGCCACCGCCCGGGCCCCCAGGTGCATGACGTGCTCATGGGTGATATCGGAGTAGGAGAACACGACGAGGTCGACGTCGTAGTCGCCCACCAGGCGCTCCAGCTCCGACTCTGGATAGATGTCGATCCCGTCCGGGTACAGGGCCCCGGCCAGTTCCGGCGGATAGCGCCGGCCATCGATGTTGGGAATCTGGGTGGCAGTGAATCCGACCACTTCGAAA
The DNA here is from genome assembly GCA_041619515.1 of Acidimicrobiia bacterium. Taxonomy (GTDB): domain Bacteria; phylum Actinomycetota; class Acidimicrobiia; order Spongiisociales; family SHLN01; genus SHLN01. The sequence continues at coordinate 20,956 of JBFKDW010000043.1, read as the reverse complement.
TCGGGATCGTCGCGGTACAGGACGTTGAAGTTGTGGAAGTCACGCCCGGCAGCACCGAGGATGAGCACGCGTGTCGGCATGGGTGCCATTCTGGCGCGGGGAGGCCGCCTTCGGGGCCTCGTCGTCACCTACCCGTGCTCCGGACGTGAAAGCCGGGAACCTGCGCGAGACTGATACCGTCAAAGGGGTGTAGGGAGCTACGGAGAGTGAGCGGTGCGCACATCATTTAGGGTCCTCGGTATCGTGCTGGCGCTGGCCATGGTGGCGTCGGCCTGCGGCGGTACCTCGTCGGAGACGTCAACCGCGGGCACCGATTCTCCGGTTTCCCAAGAGTCGCCTGACCAGACCGTGCCGGGTGGTGTCGGCGGATCCACCACGACCGTCCTCCCCGGTAGCGACGGAACAACCTCCTCGACCGCTCCCGGCAGTGATTACGGCGTGGACCCCGATGCCCCGCCAGACGACCCGGGCGGCGGCGTACCATTCGAAGCCGAGAACCCCCCGACAGGAAGCGACACCCCCTTGTTCGATTCAGGCGATATCGATCCCGGCCTCGGCTCCCTGGTCGACCTGGCCATCAAGGATCTGGCGAACCGGTTGGAGGTGGCTTCCACCGATATCGAGGTGCACTCGGCGGTGCTGGTGGTGTGGCCCGACTCGAGCCTCGGTTGCCCCCACCCCGACATGGTGTACCGGCAGGTGCCGGAGGATGGATCGCTCATCGAGCTGTCCCACGGTGGCAAGATTTACAGCTACCACACCGGTGGCACCCGATCGACCCCCTTCTTGTGTGCGCAGCCGCTCAAGGAGGCTCCACCCGCCGGAGACATCGGTCTGTCGGGTGGTGGGGAGAACAACTAGTCGCACGGCGGGCACGACGCGGAAAGGGGGCGCCCTGGTGGGCGCCCCCTTCACTAGTGCTCAGTCTGGGCGGCTAGCCCGCGACATCCACGAGCGTGAGCCCGATGATCCCGCCGGCGTCGCTATGTGACACCGCACCGAGGTATTGGACCCCGCCCGTGAGCCCGGACCAGCTCACGTCGACGGTCCCCGTTGCGCCGGTGGTGGCCGAGGCCGGAGCGCTGTCGACGCTCAGACTGCCGCCGCCCGGCGTCGCCGGCACGTCCCAGAACTGCAGCGTGTACGGCAGGGGCTCGTTGGGGATCGACCACCCGTGCACCACCATCGTGTAGGTGTCGTCGGCAGGCAACACCAACTCGATCAGCTCGTCGGTCCCGCCGTTGGTGCTCGAGGCGATGATGTTTCCGCCCGAGTCCTCGAGGAACAGGTCGATGTCATCGGGTCCCGGCACGACCAGCGACCAGCGTACGAACGCCGAGCCGCTGACGACAAAGTCGATCTTGTCGATGCCGACACCGACGACGTCGTCGCCGCTCGGATACGTCTGATCCGGATCCTGGCTGATCGTGTCGGTCGTGTCCACGGCCGCAGACAACCCGTGGGGTGCCGCCGTGTAGTCGCCGGTGTACCCGAACGTCACGTCGAAGCTGGCCGACCCGCTTGTTCCGCTGCCGGAGATTGCGGCCGGCGCGCCGATGGCCACGCCACGGACGGCGATCGGGCTGTAGGCCTTGTAGCCGTTGCCCCTCCACTCCAGCGAGCCGAACCTCCACTCACCCAGCGGGCCGCTGCCGTCGTTGGTGATGGTCACCTCGTAGGTGGCGGTATCACCCGGGTTGAGGGTCATCTGGCTCGGGGTCACGGTGACGTCGTAGCCGTCGGGCTCGTCGACCTTGACCTTCCACTTCACCTTCTTGTCGGCCACGCTCGTGACCGTCCGGATCACCGTCTGGGTCCCCGGAAGCTCGGCGATGCCGATCGAGGCCAGGTTGAGGTCGCTGGCATCGGTCGGGATGCCATTCACCTCCAGGAACGGGCAAGTGGTCGGTGACAGTATCGAAGGCTCGGCGTCGCACAGGAACCCGAGGTACTCGAGGAACCCGGCGTCGTACACGATGCCCGGGTTGAACATCGAGCCCTTCTTCGTCACCTTGCCCGGGTTGGCGTGCCCGGCGCCCATGTCGAACGGATCGGCCTGGCTGACCCGATCGTTGTCGCGCACCTTCTGGTACGACGACGTCATGAGTGCCGACTTGGCGGCCGCCGCGCTCCAGTCCGGATGAGCCTGCTTGAGCAAAGCAAACAGACCGGCCACATGCGGGCTCGACATCGACGTTCCGGCAATCGCCTGGAACAGCTCACCTGGAGGTGTGCTTCCCGGATCCGGGAACGGCGAGTTGCCGGCCAGGATCTGCATGCCCGGAGCCGTGATGTCCGGCTTGATGATGTCCTCGGCCACAGAGTTCGGTCCCCGCGACGAGAAAATCGTCATCGTGGGGGCATGCTTCCAGTTGCTGGTCTGACCGGTCTGGATCTGGGCCTTGGGATCGCTGCTGGAAGCGATGTAGTCCTTGACCTTGAGACCCTCGGTGAGGTCGACGTGCACCGACGGCACCCAGTGCGTGTCGGTGAACAGGTTGTCGTCGTCCGAGTTGTTGTACATGATCATCCCGGCCCCTCCGGCGAGGGACACCGCCAGGCTCTTGCCTGCGCGGGCAATGGCCCCCCGGCGGCACAGCACGATCTTGCCGGCAACCGACGGATCGAGGGTTCCCGGAATGCACAGGTCACCGCCGGCGAACTCGGCGTCCACCAGGGGCAGCTTGCCACTCGTTCCAGGGGTGATCGAAGCACCGGTCACCTTGCCACCTCTGTGCAGCCTCACCTTGCCCTGGAAGAACCGCTTCTGGGTGCTGGCGCCCACCGAGGTGAGCCACGGCACGGAGGCGGGACCGCCGATGGTGCCGGGTCCAGGCCCCGCGTTCCCGGCCGAAGTGGCCACGAACACGCCGGCGTCGGCCGCGAACAGGAAGGCGATGTCGTCGGCTCCCGTCAGGCTGGGGCCGCCGCCGACCGAGTAGTTGATGACATCCACGCCGTCCAATACGGCCTGGTCGATGGCATCTGCCAGGTCGGAGCCGAAGCCGCCCAGATTGCCGAGGCCCTTGTAAGCGATGACCCGGGCCCGGGGAGCGATCCCCGAGATCTCACCGAGGTCCTGGCCGAACATGCTGGCCTCGACGCCGGCGTTGCCAGCGGCCGTCGAGGCCGTGTGGGTGCCGTGGCCGTCGTCGTCACGGGCCGAGTCGAACTCGTCCGGGTCGGCCCCGATGAGGAGCCGGTACGTGTCGAGCATCTGGCGGGCGCCCAGCAACTTGTTGTTGCAGGTGAACGGCGCATCGTTCGGGTTGTGGGCGGTATTGCCGAACTCACAGTTGGGACGGAACGCGTCGAGCGGCTGCACGGGGTGGGGCCCGTAGCTGCCGTCGTCGGCGAAGCTGGGATGCTCCGGCCAGATGCCACTGTCGATGACACCCACCACGACGTCCTCGCCGGTGAGACCGGTCTTCCACGCTCCGCCGCCTCCGGTGAGCCCGAGGAACTTGGGACTGGAGTCGGTGGTCAGCTGACGCAACTCGTCGGGCATGACCAGGCGCACATCCTTGCGCGCAGCCAGCCGGTTTGCCTCATCATGGGAGATCAGCGCTGAGAAGCCGTTGACGGCGTTCGAGTAGTCGTTGACCTTGTCGGCGGCATCGGCGCCGACCTCCTCCAAGGCCGCGTCGTGGCTTTCCTCGATCTCTTCCCGCATCGCTTCCGCCGCAGGTGTACCCAGGTTGTCCTGTCCGAGTGTTGCCACCAGCGGATCGTCGTCCATGATGACGATGTAACTGCCGTACTCGCTCTCCTCCACGGTATTCGGTACGTCGATGCCGTCCGCACCCGCTACTCCCGGGGCGGCCAGTACCGCCATCGCGGTGGCGAACGCGGCGAAAATGCTCAGAATCCGTTTCCTCGACAAGATGTTCCCCTTTGTTCCGTCTTCTCCGCTTCCCGGCCGGCCCATCAGCTAGAACGGTGCTCCCGGGGTCGGGGAGGAGTGCCAATCTACGGATGTCCAGCGCCTCCCGAATCTAGTCCCTCGACCGCACGGCGTGCAACTCACGCCCACTCGGGGCGCGTGCCACGAGCAGGGTCGGCCACCGGTAGTGATCATCAGTTGGTGACGAGGGGAACCAATCCCTGCCGCAGCAGCTCCTCGGCCTCGCCGGTGGTCGCCCACAGGGCGTCGAGGATGCGGGTGTCACCGGCGGAGGAATCGCCGCCGCCCACCCGCCACTGCTCGGCGGTCGGGTTCACGTCCCGCACCCGCCGCACGCCGGCAGATGGAAAGCCCTCCTGGCTCATGACGACCAGGGCGTAGCCCCAGTCCTCCGGATCGCCCACACCGAAGATCGTCAGGGGGATCCGCACGATCACCTTCCCGCGGTCCCCAAGGACGACCACGTCGAAGGTCGGTTTCGTCTCCTCGGTAGAGCCGTCCGTCCGGGCAACGTAGATCGCCGGCTGCCAGCCTTCGACGGTGACGCCGAACTCCCAGCCGTTCTCGGGTCCGAGGGCGGCGTTGCGGCCGTCGATGAGGTCGCGGGCCCCGGTCGCCGCGCCCGGATCCTGGTCGACGTAGATGTCGAAGGTCTGGATGGCGAGCCCGTTGGGGCTCCCCCACGGGTTGTTGATGACGGTGTTCACCTCGATGTTGAACACGATATTGTCGCCTGACAGGCCGACCTCGAAGCCGGTGATGTCATATGAGTTGGGAATGAACACCTGGTCGGTCGGATAGCTGTAGCTGCCCGGCCCGTGGTCATCGCCGGTCGGGTCGGCGACGGCGAGCACCACTTCGAGGTCGGAGAGGTTCGGGGCCTGGGCGACCGCAGGCCCGGAGGCGGGGAAGAGCGTACCGAAGCTGGCCTTGACGAGGACCGAATCCCCCTCCTCCAGCGCTCCGAAGGCACGCACCGGCACCGCCACGAGGTAGCTGTCTCCGATCACCGCCGCCTCCAGCTCCTGACAGGCCGGAAGCTGCGGGTTGCCGGGCACCGGGAGAGGTGCGTAGAGGCACGCACCGCCTGCCTCGAAGCGGACGAGATGGGTGGCGCCGAAGCCGAGCACCCGATCGTCGAGCGTCACGGCCCGTTTCGAACCGGACTGGGCGCCCAGATAGAGCTCCTGGGTGCCCACGGTGGCGGCTGATGGCCCGTCGACCCGGAGATAGAGGTTGTCCTTGTCGAAGGCGTAGTAGAGGCCGTCGACGAGATCGTTGACACCTCCGGGGTAGAAGCCCGCCTCCTCCCATCCGGCGTCGGACGGCCCGGCGCTCACCTGCACGGTGATGATGTCTGCGGGGGAGCGCTGGGCGAGGATCGGGGTTTCGGGAATGATGGGTACCCCCACGTAGCTCGGCCGCTGCCGTCCCATCTGGTCGTACACCTGCCCGAGCAACTCCCGGAAGGCGGAGTCGAAGTAGTCGTCGTTGCCGGAATCCTGGTCGGCTCCGTACCACCAGAACCAGTCGGAGCCTTCGGCGAACAGCATCGTGCGCTTGGCGAGAGCCAGATCCTCTGCCGGCACCTCGTTCGACCGCTCTGCCTCCCCGAGATCGCGACGGGTCCGGAACAGGTAATCCCAGGCGGTTGCCTCCTCCGGCTCGCCGATCCAGGTGGCATAGTTGGGGGAGAACCAGGCGCCCGGCCACACATCGGGGAGCACCGGCAGATCGTCGCCCAGATCGTCGAGAATCTCCCCGGGCAGCACGGTCTCGAAGAAGTCGGCCTCCTCGATGGCGGCGTACAGGGCTTCGAAGAAGGGGATGCCGTCATCGTCGTAGGACTCCCAGGCGTTCTCTCCGTCCAGGATGACCGAGACCACGTGGGTGCCGGACGCGCCTTGCGCTTCCAGCCGGTCCTCGATCGCCCGCATCCGTCCGATGAAGTCGGCGGCGGCGTCCGCCGGGCTCATGCCCGAGTACTGGAATCCCATCTGGTCGCTGATGGCGAGGTCCCGGAAGAACATGGCTACCCCCGGGTCGTTGGGGTTGTCCGCCAGATAGGGCCGGTACAGGGCCGCCGCCTCGACGACGGTTCCGGCGCCGTCGCGCTCGAAGCTGCCCAGCCCGAGGGACGGGGCCAGCACGTCCTCTCCGGTCGCCACCCATCGGACCCCTTCCTTGGCGAAGAAGGGCATGACGGCCTCGGCGACTGCGCCCTCACCCGGCCACATTCCTTCCGGACGCCTCCCCAGCAGCCGTTCGGCCTCGGCAAGCCCCTCCTGAATGTGGGTCCGAGCGTCGAGGATCTCCCGGAACCGGTTGGCCGGGAGCAGGGCGGTCGGGTCTCCCACCGAGGCGAGGTTGGTGTCGGTGATGAGGGGGAGGATCGGGTGGGCCAGGGGTGTGGTGATCACTTCGATCTGGCCGGCATCCCACATCTGGCGGTGCAGCGGTATGACCTGCTGAATGATGGCGAGATGCTCCGCCATCACTGTGGCCTTGTCCGCTTCGGTGTAGTCCCGCTCTTTGGCAACGAGGCCCGCCAGCGGTTCCTCGGCGAGGAAGCTGGGATCGGTCCACGACAGGTTGAACAGGAGCTGCAGGTCGCGGAAGTCCTGGGGAGTGAACGAGTCGATCCCGAAGCTGTCCTTCTGGCGGCGCAGCTCCTGGTAGCGGGGGAAGCGGCCGATTTGCTTGGAGCTGGCGTCGAAGAAGCGGTCGAAGATGAACTGTTCATCGGCTTCGGTCAACCGGTCGGCGGGGACCTCGGTGAGTACCCAGTAGCGGTCCTTGACGCCGTTGGCCAGCTCCTCCAATTGGAGCATCAGGACCGGTGTCAGATTGAACGTTGCCTTGATGTCGTACTCCTGCAGGAAGGCGGCCATGTCCCAGTAGTCCTTGGTGGCATGGACCCGCACCCACGGCCGGGTGACGACCCCATCGGAGTCCTTGGGGTAGAGCGGCTGATGCTGGTGGTAGAGCAGCATCAGTTTGAGGTCGACGGCGTTATCGTCGCCGCCGGTGGGGGTGGTGGCGGCTACGGTCGTCGTGATGCCGGCCACGGTCGTCGTGGTGGGGGTCGCCTCGTCGCTGCGAGTGCAGGCGGTCGCCAGCAGAGCCAGGGCCGCGAGGAGTGCCGGCAGGCGTTTCATCGCCCCGAGTGTAGAAACGATTCCGCCGTGGTCCGCGAGCGCCTCGGCCACCTCGTACGATGCATTCCGACGACAGGAGGATGGCGTGGAACTGACCGACCGGGTGGCCGTCGTGACCGGTGGAGGCGGTGGCATCGGCGCCGCTATGGCCCGCGCTTTTGCCGCCGCCGGGGCGCGCCACGTAGCGATTGCCGACCTCGACGAAGCTGCCGCCCGGGCCGTGGCGGGTGAGGTCGCAGGGAGTGCTTTCGCCCTCGACGCCGCCGATGCGGCCGCCGTAGCCGGCATGGTGGGCTCGGTGAATGCCGACCACGGATCTATCGACCTGTTCTGCGCCAATGCCGGTATCGCAACCGCGGGTGATGTCGACTCCGATGCCGGGGTGTGGCAGCGGGCATGGGACGTGAACCTGATGTCACAGGTGTACGCAGCCCGGGCGGTTCTGCCGGGCATGCTTGCCCGCGGCGAGGGCTATCTGCTCCTGACCGCATCGGCGGCCGGCCTGACGACGAGCCTCGAGGCGGCACCGTATGCAGTGACCAAGCATGCCTCTGTGGCCCTGGCCGAGTGGCTGGCCATCACCTACGGGGATCGGGGCATCCGAGTGTCATGCCTGGCGCCCCAGTTCGTCGACACGCCGATGGGGCGTTCGGCGATGACTACGCCGGCGGCGACAGCCTGGGTGGAGGGAATGATGATGGATGCAGGCGAAGTGGCGGCGGCGGTGGTGGAGGGCCTGGATGACGAGCGCTTCCTGATACTTCCCCATCCCGAGGTTGCCGCCCACCTCAGGAACAAGTCTGCCGACTACGACCGCTGGCTGGCCGGCATGCGCAAACTGCGAGCGGGCCTGGCCGATACCGCCCCTCCCGAGTGAGGAGAGCCGGGCTGGGCGGCGGGCACGGGGCCGGGTTGCGATCGGCCACCGTGGTCATCGAGCTCGCGATGAGCGGCTACCTCGGACGGCCCACCCAAATGAACGTTTGGGGGCTGAGGCCATACGGTTCGGCGGGAACAGTCGTTACCTCGGGGAGGCTGCCGTCTCCGAGCTGAACCGTGACGGAGGCTTCCGTCCCGGACTGCGATTCCACGATCGATGCCGCCGATTCACCGACGATGACGACAGCGTCCGCACCGACGGCCGCACCCTGTGCCCAGGCTAGATCGAGCCCAACCGTGGTGGTTGTGAACCACTCGTCACCATCGGACGAAAAGGCGATGCTCGGCTCGGGAACCGGGTACTCGTATCCGGTTTCGGCCTCGGTGGAAGCGGCGTTCGCCTCGTCCTCGGTCATCGTCATCAGCACCGTTCCGTCGACGTCGGTGATCGTTATGGTTTTGGCCGCCGCGTCGTACCGGATCTGTTCTGGCGGCTCCTCCTCGTACACATCCAACTCGATGGTCGTGAGCACCTCGCCGCTGTCGTCTTCGGTCACGGTCATGCGGCCGGTCCGGCCATCAATCACCAGTGTCCGGCCCTCTTTTCGGACGACGACGGGTGGTCCGAACACATCCTCTTGATTCTGGCCGACGGCCACGATGCCCAGGTCCCCGGCGGCCATCCAGCTGTAGAAGGTCCCGGCGTCGGGCGCCTCGTGGACCATCGTCCAGTCGACCCCGTCTGCTGAGCGCTCGACGCCCGACCGGCGGCCGAGGCTGATCCTGAAATAGTCGTCCCCCCGGCCGGCGATCGGACCGTCGCCCGGCGTGTCGGTGGATGAGACCACCTCCCAATCGTGCCCGTCCCGTGAGCGCCACACTTCCGTTCCAAAACTGTCCGGACCGTACCGGTTGAGAGAGACGAGGAAGCCATCCGACCCGAAGCCGACTCCACCCACGTTGAACTCTTCTCCCGGCCCAGGTTCCAGGTCGGTGCGATCCCAGGTCACGCCGTCGCTGGTAGTGAGCAGGACAAAATCGGTTTGCGGGCGGTACTCGTAGCTCGACCACGCATCCTCCATGGCGGCGTCGAACTCTTCGATGCCAATATCGAGGATGGTCTCACCGGATTCGGGATGCGTGACGTGCACCCTTGGCGACCGGTACAGATCGTCCTGGATCCCGGACGCGACCACTGTGTTGGTTGCTATGTCGGTTGCAACGTAGGTGTACTCGTCGTAGTCCAGCTCGAGGCGAATGCCGTCCTTGTCGATGAGGAGAGACCCATCTTCTGCCTCGCCGAGAGCCCTGGCCTCATCGAGCTCGTCCCAGAACACCACCAGGATGACGGCGTCGTCTGCGTTGCGCACCGTGATGCCCGAGCCCGACCCGAACACGATCTCGTTGTCGATCGTGGTGATGACCTCGCCCGTCGCGAGGTTGCTGACCGTAAAACCGCCGTCGCCCATGTTCTGTTGCAGAACAACACCGGCGTCCTCCAGGATGACGGGCGGCTGGGGCGGCTCGGTCTGCAGTACCCCAGCCAGGACCGTCACACCGTTGCCGCCGGCGGCCCCACCGAACCAGATGTACTGGTTGTCGGTGAGCGAGCCGAGGTCGGCCGCGCCCTCTGTCCACGTTCTGCCGTCGATCGAGGTGTACAAGCGGGTCACGTCACCCGACCCCTCGAAGCCTCGCACCACCGCAACAAACCCTTCGCCGGTGCTCAGCAGCGTGTCGACCGCCCCGTCGAGTGGAGTGGCGACCGACACCGAGGACCAATTCGCGCCGTCCACCGACTCCCACACGAGAAGTTGCTGACCGGGCTCACCGAAGCCCTCCATCTCGTCGAAGCCGATTCCGGCTGCGATGAAGCGATCGGTCCGCCAGGTCACCTGGAGGTTCCAGACGTTGGTGGTGGCAGTTGTAGGAAGCGTGAACCTCTCCCAGACGAAATCCACCTCCGGAGCGTCTGATCGGCCGCTGGTCGACTGTTCGTTGGATTGCCTGCTGGTAGCTGTGGCGGCCGGGTCCCCTCGATCAGGCTGATCGGTGTCGCCGAGCAGTTGCACGCCGGCGGCGGTTCCCCCGATCAGGGTGAGGACCAGCGCGGCTCCTCCGATGAGGTTGGAGGCACGGCGACGCCGGCCGCGGCGGATGGCGTGTTCGGGGGATCCATGTGGAGCGTGCAGGTGCTCTGCTTCCTGCGCGAATGCCTCTTTGAGGCGATCCTCGATGTTCATCGTGTTACCTCCACGTGGGACTCCAGCCGGGTGAGTGCTCGAGACAGGCGGCTCTTGACTGTGCCTTGCGGAACTCCTAGTGCCTTGGCGACCTGGTCGGTGGGCCAGTCGAAATAGAAACGAAGCACCACCACCGCCCGCTGGGCGAGTGGAAGCGCTTCGAGGGCGGCGGAAATCATCGGGTCGGCGGGAACGAGCTCCGTAGCCGGCTTGTCGTCGAGTCGGAAACCGCGTACCTCTCGCTTGGTCCGGCGCAGGCGCGATCGTGCCCAGTTGAGTCCCACCCGGTAGGCCCAGCCCTCCGGGTTGTTGTATCGACTCACCGATCGCCAGTGCTGGTAGGCCCGGGCCATGGCCTCGTCGGTGGCATCCGCCGCCAGATCTCGATCTCTCAGCGTGAGAGTCAGGCCGCGAAAGACCTGCTCGTGGCGGGAGCGGTAGAAGTCCTCGAAGTCCCGGGGCCCCAGCACCCCGGCAGCGTGTTCGGCAGTTGATTCCTCAGCTGTCACCACAGTGATGATCGTCGCTCCGTTCCGTCCGTGCATCCCCTAGACGCATGAATCGGAGCTTTGGTTCCATCGCCTACGGGCGGCCGATCAACAAGACCGGGGGCTGCGGCTCGTACACGTAACCCTCGCCGTACTCGGTTTCCGGTTCGAGCAAGCGAGGCTCGTCGTAGAACTCTTCGCCGGCGAGAACCACCGCCTCGTCTCCCACGGCAATGTGCCCGAACCAGCCACCGAAGTCGAGCGGGACCTCGGTCCACGACTCGAGGTCGGTGGAGAAGTACATGGTGGGCTGGGCCGGTGCGTAGACGGTTGTCTCCTCCATCGCCCGGCCCCGCTTCTCCTGGGCCGCCGACCACTCCTGGTCGGTTATGGCCATCAGGACGCTGCCGTTGTTCTCGATGTAGGTGACCCCGTCCTCGTACGAGAAGCCGGCTGGAAGGCCGCCCTCCATCTTCAGTCGGACGTCGATCACGACGTCTCCCGTCTCATCGTCGACCACCGTCACGGTGGGCGGCCAGTCGTAATCGTCGTAGGTGAGCGTGTAGTCACCCTGTGTCAGCGTGATCGGCGGGGCGGGATTCTCCTCGCCGTAGTAATACTGTTCCCGGTTACCGACTACGACGGTCCCCAGTCTCCCGGTCCCAAACTGGTTCAACCACTCGATGAGGGTGCGATCCTCGGGGATGCGGGGGCCGAAAACCTGGCCCCAGGCGATCCCGTCGTCGCTCGCCCACAGGGCCTGGCCCTGGGCGCCATCGCCGAAGGCAATGAGGGTGCCGTCGGGGGTCGTTTCCACGTTCCAAACGTAAAGGCCGCCGGGCATGTCCGCGGCGTGTTGCCAGCGCAGGCCGTCCGTGCTCGTCCAGACGACCGGGCCCCCTCCGAAGCGGTCGTCGTGCTGACTGCCGAGCGCCAGGTACCCGCTATCACGTGCGACCACCGAATCGAAGCTCAGCTCGCTGGCGTCGCTCTCGACGACCCCCTCGGTCCAGGTGACACCGTCGGTGGACAGGGCCACGAAGACGCTCTGGGTGTACTCGTATCCTTCTCTGAACTCCTCGCCCTCCCAGTGGGCTCGCTGCGCCGCGTCGAACTCCTCCCAGCTGAAGCTGAGGATCTCGTTCCCGGCATCGTCGGTGATCACCGGCGCCGGGCCCCGCCACAGATACTCGGCGCCTCCGGAGGCGATGACGTCGCCGGTGGCGACGTGTTCGATGCGGTAGGTGTTCGACTCCTCGTCGATGACGATGCGGTAGCCGTCGAATTCGATGGTTATCACCGCCGGTGTGTACTCATGTCCGCCGAAGGGGCCCGAGCCGGACTCCGAGTAGGCGGTGTCCCAGGCCCTTTCCCAGGTTTCCCATGGGATGACCGTCAGCACCTCGCCGGTGTCGGGGTGGGTGATGACCTGACCGTCCTCGTCGTGCTGGCCGGCGTAGATCTCCTCCATCGAACCTTCGGCCACCGTTGCTCCCGAGGCGTCGAGTACCCGGTAGGTGTACGAGTAGTCGCTCAACTCGAGGCGGTAGCCGCCCTTCTCGATGATGATCGGCTCGAACTCGGGAGACGTCGAACGCTGCCCGAACACCAGGAAGCCCGAGGGGCCTGCCAACCCGCCGTTGATCCACACTTCCTCGTTGTCGGCTGCGTTCAGATCCAGCTGAGTCCTCGTCCAGGTGACTCCATCGCGCGAGGTCCACACCAGCCGCACCGGGTCGTATGGGCGAAAGGCGCTGTCTTCACCGCCGTCGGGCCCGTCGAACTGCTCTCCGAAGGCGATCCCTCCATGGTCGCTGAAGACGACGTTCCAGACGTTGGCGTTGGAGAAGTCACCGATGAGATCGGTCTGCTCCCAGGCGAGCCCGTCGGCCGATTTCCAGACCATCAGACGCTGACCTGTCACCTCGGCCCAGCTGACCCCGATGGCGATGAACCCGTCTTCGAGCGCGTAGACACCCTGCAGGTATGCCTCGTCGCCGGCCGGCAGGTCGAGCGTGACCTTCTCCCAAGTGAACTCTTGCGCCGGCAACGGGGGAGTGGGCGTCCCGACATCGCCGCCCGGCCGGTACGGCCTGCTCTCGGCGCCGTCCTCCCCGTAGGGGCTCTGAGAACGCACAGACTGATCGGAGAACGGTGACCCAAGAGTGGTTGGGACATCGACCGGCGTGGTGGGCTCGGCCACCGGGTCGGGCTCCTCGCTGCCGCGAAATAGCGTGGCACCGAAGGCAACCCCGACCAGCAGCACGGCAATGACGGCCGCGGCTCCGAAGATGGCCGACCATCGTTTCCCGTCCCCGGGATCTCGCGGTGGGATCGGCTCGGCCTCGTATGTAATCCTGTCGGTCACGCGTCTCTCCCTTGGCGGTGTCTTTGAATAGACGCCAGACCCGCCGCTACGGTTCCCCCTCATTCTCGTCCATATCGGCCCGTTGTGTGCGGGGCGGCGGCGATGGCGGAGCCTACAGTTGAGGGGTACTCACGAGGTCTGCTCGTATGTCCGACTCCGGCCCAATGCCGGCTGCCCGGGTGTCCAGGAGGCGGCGACTCCTGGTGGGATCGGTTGCCGTCATCTGGCTGGTTGCCGCCGCCCTGGGCGTGTGGCTCTTCCTTCTCTCGGTCGAGGATTCTGCGGCGGCCTCTCCCGACCTCGTCGCTGTGGCGCAGGTCGACCCTTTTGACCTCGTCGCCGACCCGTCACTCCTGCTGCGGGAGCCAGGGGTCATCGGCCTGGCGATCCAAATGGAGGCAGGCAGGATCGTGGGTGCGTGCATGCGCGCGGCCGGCTTTGCATACGACGGGGTCCCCGGTATCGATCGCGTTGCCGGCTTCGATCTGCTGGTTGCCACCGGGTATGGGATCGGCCAAGGCCTCACGCTGGATGCCGAGCTCGCCGACCTCGGGTATCTGGAACGGCTCGACCGGAACGCCCTCGACGACTACGAGGCTGCCCTCTACGGGGGCCCGCTGCGGGATCTGGTCGACGGAGCCTTGCCCGGTGGTTGTGCCCGGGCAGGTCTCGAGGGCGTCCTCGGAGCCGTTCGAGACCTGCAGACGCTCGATCCGACTCTCGAGGACCTGTGGGAAACCGTCGTCGGCGACGGGCGCTGGCAGGCGGCGGGCGACGGGTGGCTTGGCTGTATGGCAGCTCGAGCTGGTGAGCTCGGCGGGCTGTTCGCTCGAGAGCCGCCGCTCCCGCTCGTTCCGTTTGCCCCCGATTTCCGGGATCCCGACGGATTCGTCGGGTTTCTGATCCGGGCGCTCGATTCGCCACCCGGGCGGGCCCTTGCCGGGGTCGAAACCCTGCTGGCAGGGGCCGATGCTGAGTGCCGGGAGGCTTTCACCACCCGCACCGCCGAGGACCTGGTGGTGGCGCTGGCCGGCAGCTTCGTCGATGGCAATTCGTCCCGTTTACGGACCATCTTGGGAGCCGCCGGTGGATAGCGACCGGCTTCTGCTCGCCGCCGGGGCACTCGGCGTCCTCGTGGCAGCGGTGCTGGCCTGGTTGATCGCGGTTCATGATCCCGATCGAACCGAGGAGCCATTCCTCACGGTGTGCAGCGAGGTCGTCGATCCTGGCGTCGAAGTTGCTCCCGGGGTGGATGCCGGTGATTACTGCGGCGAGATCGATTTCCACCAGGGCCTGGCTCTGCTGGCCTCCGACGGCTTCCTGCCCCGCTTTCCGCATTCGGTGCTGGTGTCCGGTGTCCCCGGCTACCTCCGCTGGGACACCGACGGATGCTCGGCTCCCATCATCGGTGGTGGCCCGTATGGCTTCAGCCATCCGTGCCACCGCCATGATTTCGGCTGGCGAAACCTCAAGCAGCTCGATCGGGAGGGAGCACGGGTGTGGAACGCTCGCACCAAGACCCGCGCCGATGTCGGGTTTCTCGCCGACATGTTCTCCGAATGTGCCCTGCTGACGGCGCCTGCTCAGATTGGTTGCGAGACGACGGCCCGGGTCTACTACACAGTGGTGCACCTCAATCCTTCCGGCTTGGGCGTCCTGGCAGCTCTCGAATGACCCCGGCAATGCCGGACTGGTAGCTTCGGGGGGAGGTGCTCAACAGGGAAGGTGGCTCATGCGGTACGTGAGGCAGCGGGTTGGAGTGGTGATCTCAGTGGTGCTGGTCGGATCGGTGCTCACCGCCGGGGCGGCCGGCGGTCAGGCCGTGGTCGACTGTGACACGGGCGGTTCACTGCAGGCGGCGATCGACGCGGCTGCGCCCGGGTCGTTCATTGATTTCAGCGGAACGTGTGTCGAGAACCTGCTCTTCGCCCCCGACGACGTCATCGACATCTTCGGGGTTGGTGAAGCGGTCATCGACGGATCCGGAGCCGCTGCCAGCGCCGTCACCGTTCCTTCCGGCGCGTTCGTCTCGTTCTTCGACGTGACGATCACGGGTGGAACCGGGGATTTCGGGGGTGGCATCGACAACAGCGGGGACTTGTGGGTGCAGGATTCCGTCATTGCCTTCAACACTGCGAATGTCAGCGGCGGGGCCATCGATTCGCTCGGCCCGCTGACCGTGGTCGACACCATCATCAACGACAACACGGCCGACCTGTTCGGCGGCGGGGTCGTCAACCGTGCCGAAGGCACCCTGGACGGCGTCGAGATCTATTTCAACACCGCCACCGATGGCGGAGGCGTGGCCAACAACGGCGGCGACCTCTTCATCGTCGACAGTTCGATCGACAACAACGAGGCGGTGTTCGGGCTGGGGGGTGGCATCTATACCGACACATTCTCCTCGCTCTTCGTCAATGCCAGCCTCATCTTCGGCAACGAGACCTCGGGGGGCCTGGGAGGCGGCATCTACAGCGGAGACGGAGCGGGGGGCGGAGGGGGTGAGGTGATCGTCCTCGACTCGCTGATCTCCACCAACGGAGCGGGGGGCGGGGGCGGCATCTTCAACGACGGCGGCAGCCTGTTCGTGTCGGGCAGCACCATCGAGAGCCACGATTCCAGCAGCGGAGCGGCCATCACCAACACGCTGGCGGGGGACACGATCGTGCTGGCGAGTGAGCTGCGACTCAATAGCGCCGGCACAGGTGGCGGGGCCATCTTCTCGGACTCGGGCACGGTCGACATCCTCGATAGCACGCTGTCCGACAACGTTGCCCCCGGTCTCGCCGAGGGAGGAGGGATCCTCAATGTAGGCGACAGCGCCCTCTTCATCGGGGAGACCACTCTGTCGGGAAACAGCGCCTGGAGCGGCGGGGGTCTGTTCAACGACTCACCGGCGACGGCAACGCTGTCCTTCGCGACCATATCGGGGAACACCGCCACCGGTGGCGCCACCGGTGGGGGCGTGAACAACAACGGCGGCTCCGTGTCCATGGCCGGCACCATCCTGTCCGGCAACGTTTCGACGACCGGCCCCGATTGCGCCGGTGTCGTGACAACCGGCGGCTACAACCTGGTGGAGGACACCAGCGGGTGCACCTTCACGCCGCTGGGCACCGACCTCACCGGGGTCGATCCGATGCTGGGCCCGCTGGCCGACAACGGTGGTCCCTCTGCGACCCACGCCCTGCTCCCGGGAAGCCCGGCCATCGATCGCGTACCCGACGCCTTTTGCATCAGCGCGGCCGATCAGCGCGGCATCGTGCGTCCGCGCGGCCCGGCCTGTGACATCGGAGCCTTCGAGCTCGACAGCACGCCCGATGTTGTGGTTCTGGTCGAGCCAAACGGCCGCTGGCATCTCAGGCAGGAGGGTCTCCCGGACCGGACGTTCTGGTACGGCGTCCCGGGCGACATCCCCCTGTTCGGGGACTGGGACGGTGACGGCCTCGACACTCCCGGCATGTGGCGCCAGGGCCCGGGCGGCGGCTTCGCCTATCTCACCGACACGCTGCCCGGCGACGGCGAGGTGGCAGTGGCCGAGTTCGACTTCTTCTTTGGGATCCCCGACGACCGGGTGTTCTCGGGTGACTGGAATGGGGACGGAATCGACACGCTCGGGATAAACCGCAACGGGCACATCTTCCTGTCGGATTCCAATGGTGCGTTCGGGGCGCCGGTCCCAACCGACTACGACTTCTGGTTTGGCGTGTCCGGCGACCGTGCCTTCGGGGGCGATCCGGACGGCGACGGGCGAGACAGCGTGTTCCTGTACCGGGAGTCGGACGGGTTCGTGTACTACACGAATGAGACGCCGGTTGGTCCGGGCGCGGTTGCGGCCACCGCAGACAACTTCTTCTTCGGGATTGCGTCGGACTCGTTCGTGTCGGGTGACTGGGACGGAGACCAGGACGACACTTCGGGGATCTTCCGGGGATCGAACACCACGGTCTACTTGAGCAACACGAATGCGAGCGGCGGAGCACCGGCACCAACGGACGAGTCCTACGTGTGGGGGACCGCCGGCTGGACTCCGGTCGCCGGGGTGTGGGAGTAGCGCGGCCGCCGGTCCGTCTCCTCGCCCTCGGCGACTCGTACACCGTCGGCGAGTCCGTCCCGGCCGGCTCGTCGTGGCCCCGGCAGCTCGCCGCCCGTCTGACGGAGGCGGGCACGACGGTTGAGGCCACCATCATCGCCAGGACGGCGTGGACCAGTGCTGAGTTGATCGACGCCCTGGACGGGGCATCCTTGCCCGGCGAGTTTGATGTGATCTCGCTTCAGATCGGGGTGAACGACCAATACCGCGGGCTCTCCGTCGATGGGTTCGTCGCCAACACCGGTGCTCTCATCGAGCGGGCTCGCCAGAAGCGCAGTCCCGAGCCGGGGGGGATATTCGTCGTGTCGATCCCCGATTGGGGGGTGACGCCGCATGCCGAGGGGCGGGATCGCCGAGAGATCGCTGCCGAAATCGACCGGTTCAACCAGGCGCTCGCCGAGCTGGCGGCAGGCGCCGGGTTGCCGATGATCGACGTCACGACGAGCACCCGCCACCATCCAGGCGAGCTGACATCGGACGGTCTCCACCCCTCCGGGCGCCAGTACCGGCGGTGGGTCGACGTCATCGCACCGGTGGTGGAGGCGATGGTGAGCGCCGCTCCCGGGTAGCGTTCGAGGAATGTTCACACGCCAACAGGCCGCCGCCCTGGATGAGGCGGATTCGCTGGCAGGCTTTCGGGAACGATTCGTCCACACCGACCCCGAACTGATCTATCTGGATGGCAACTCCCTCGGCCGGCTCCCGAGAGAAACCATCGACCGTATACAGGCGGCGACGGTCGAAGAATGGGGCGGGGGACTCGTTGGATCGTGGCGGACCACGTGGATGAGCCGCCCGGCCGAGATCGCCGCCGAGCTGGCGCCGCTCATCGGCGCCGACCCGGATGAGGTGCTTCTCACCGACCAGACCTCCGTCAACCTCTACAAACTTGCCGTGGCCGCCCTCACCTACCAGGTGCCTCGCAGCACGGTTCTGACCGATTCGGGGAATTTCCCATCCGACGTCTACGTGCTCTCGGGTGTGGCGGCTCGAGCAGGCGGCTCGGTACGCATGGTTGACGTCGATCCGGTGGCACCGTCGACCAAGGCCATCGAGGCGGCGCTCGACGCACAGGTGGGCCTCGTGAGCCTCTCACATGTCAATTTCAAGTCGGGAGCCCTGCTCGACATGAGATCCATCAACCGTGCCGCCCAGAGCGCAGCGGCCCTCACCCTGTGGGACCTCAGCCACTCGGTGGGGGCGGTCCCGGTCGACCTGCATGGCACCGGAGCAGATCTGGCGGTCGGCTGTACCTACAAGTACCTCAACGGGGGGCCGGGAGCGCCGGCGTTTCTCTACGTCCGTCGAGGGCTGCAGCATGACCTGACCCAGCCGATTCAGGGTTGGTGGGGGCAGGATCGCATGTTCGACTTCCGCCTCGAGTATCGGCCCGCGGCCGGCATCGCTCGCTTCGCCACGGGCACAATTCCCATCCTGTCTCTCACCGGGGCCGGGACCGGGATCGGGATAACCGCCGAAGCGGGCATCAGCGCCATTCGGACCAAGGGCGTTGCCCTCACATCGATGATCGTCGACCTGTTCGATGCCCATTTGCTCGAGTTCGGCTTCGCCCTCGGGAGCCCGCGGGATGCAGAGCTGCGCGGCAGCCACGTGAGCCTTCGCCACCCAGACGGCTATCGGATCGCCCAGGCCATGATCGATGACGGTGTGGTGCCGGATTTCCGGGCCCCCGACGTCGTTCGCCTCGGAGCGGCCCCGCTCTACACCCGCTTCGTAGACGTGTGGGATGCGATCGATCGGCTTCGAGACATTATGGAGAGTGGCCGCTTTCGCGACTACTCCGACCAGCGCTCGGGGGTGACCTGAAACCCATGGAACGGAGCATCGGACCGGCCGTCAACATTCGCAAGATGACGTTCCGGCCGTGATGGGGCCCGAGCTCAGGGCCGTTCGATGGGAGCGCCGACCACGTTGCCCCACTCGGTCCAGGATCCGTCGTAGTTTCGTACCTGGGGGTATCCCAGGAGGTGGGTGAGCACGAACCAGGTGTGGCTGGAGCGCTCGCCGATCCGGCAGTAGGCGATGACGTCGTCTCCGGCCTCCAGGCCGATCTCGTCGCGGTAGATCGCTTCGAGGTCGGCGCGAGCCTTGAAGGTCCCGTCTTCGTCCGCCGCTCGTTTCCACGGGACGCTGGCGGCCCCGGGAATGTGACCACCCCGAAGCGAACCCTCCTGGGGATAGTCGGGCATATGCAGCAACTCGCCGCTGTACTCCTGCGGGGAGCGGACGTCGATGAGCTTGCCGTTCCGGCCGACGTGGTCGAGCACATCGTCTCGAAAGGCTCTGATGGCCGCGTCGTCACGCTCCACGACCGGGTAGTCGGTCGTCACCCGGGTCGGGACTTCGGTAGTCAGCTCGCGGTCCTCGGCCACCCATTTCTGGCGCCCGCCGTCCAGCAGCCGCAGATCCTCATGTCCGAACAGGCTGAACACCCACAGGGCGTAGGCAGCCCACCAGTTGAAGTTGTCGCCGTAGAAGATGATCGTGGAATCGCGGCTGATGCCCTTCTCGGCCATGAGCTTGCTGAAGCCGGTGCTGTCGACGTAGTCGCGAACGATCGGGTCGTTGAGATCCTGGTGCCAATCGACTTTGACGGCTCCGGGAATGTGGCCGGTTTCGTAGAGCAGCACGTCCTCGTCAGATTCGACGATGACCACCGACGGGTCGTTCAGATGCTCGGCGAGCCATTCGGTGCTCACCAGACGCTCCGGCCGGGCGTACTCCTGGAACTTGGGCGAAAGATCGAGATCAGTCATGTGTCCTCCCTACGCATGCCGATTCAACGATACTCCCGGTACGATTGGCGGGATGGCCCTACCGCCCCGTTTGCAGCACATCGTCGACCTCTTCGCGTCGGCGCCGGACAACCTGATGGTTCCGGCGTTGCTCGACTACGTCGACAAGATCCCTCCACTGCCCGCCGAGCTCGGAAGCCGAGAAGCGTTGGAACGAGTGGAGGAATGCCAGTCCCCGTTCTTCGTGGCCACCCGGGTGGATGACGACGACAATGTCCAGTTGTTCTTCGATGCTCCCCACGAGGCCCCGACGACCCGCAGCTATGCCGGCATCCTGTACGAAGGGCTGAATGGGGTGGCGGTTGACGAGGTGCTGGATGTGCCCGCCGACTTCTATCTCGAGATGGGGCTGGGCCGGGTGATAACGCCTTTGCGCCTGCGGGGGATGGCCGCCATCCTCGCCACCATCAAGCGCCAGCTGCGGGAGCTGGCTGCAGCCTGACGGCCCGTGGTCGCCGTCCATCAGTCCTACTAGCGTCAGCCGGCAACTCGAGGAGGTCGAATGTACGTGGTACGGAGGGTGTGGGAGTCGAAGCCGGGCGAAGCTCGCAGGGTGGCGTCGCTGGTCGCCGAGATGGGTGACGAATACACGGCGGTGGATAAGCGGTCGCCATCGAGCGTCTACTTCAACTCGAGTACCGTGCCGGGTGAACGCAATCGCGTCTACATGGAATGGACCGAAGAAGTCATCGCCAGTCCCTACCGCGAGGGCGTGGTACCGAGCCCCGCCCGTGCCCAGGACCTCTACGCCGAGGTTCGAGAGCTCACCACCGACAGCTGGATCGAGTTCTACGAGCTCATGACCCCCGAAAAGCGCCTCGAAGCCCAGTAGCGGCATGTTCTTCTCTCCCCCCGGAGGGGGGAGTCCGGCGGAGCCGGGAGGGGGGCGGCAGCCTTTTGTCTGGGGCAGGTAGGCCAACGTGGGTTGTGGCGGGCGCCCCCTCCGCCCCTGCGGGGCACCTCCCTCTCCGGGGGAGGAGACCGGTGTTTCTCTCCCCCCGGAGGGG
>JBFKDW010000042.1:0-25224 GCA_041619515.1 Acidimicrobiia bacterium | reverse complement strand
GGTGGATCCGCATGTGGTGGCGTTGGGGGTGGGTGAGGATTATGACGGTGCGGATTTTGGGTATCAGCCGACGGGGTCGGTTGGTGATGTTGTGTGGTTGGACCTGGATGGGGATGGGGTTCAGGATGGTGGTGGTGAGGTAGGGATCGACGGGGTTCTCGTCAGCCTGATCGACCCCGGGCCAGATACCATTCCGGGGACCGTTGATGACACGGTGGTCGACACCGATACCACCGACGGCGCCGGCGCGTATCAGTTGACCGGCCCGGTGGGGACCTACGTCGTCGAATTCGCAGGCCTGCCCCCCGGATATGTCCTTTCGCCCGTCGACCAGGGTGGCGACGACGCAGCCGACAGCGATGCCGACCCCGGCTCCGGTCTCACGGCGTTGGTCACCCTCACCGCCGGCCTCAACCCCACGATCGACGCCGGAGCCTTCCAGCCGGGCTCGATTGGTGACCGGGTATTCATCGATCTCGACGAGGACGGGGCCTTCGACCCGGGCGAGGGGATCCCCAATGTGACGGTGACCCTGTCCGACGGGCAGAGCACCGTCACCGACGCAGACGGCTTCTACGGGTTCCAGGTGGTGGCGGGGTCGTACACGGTGGCGGTCGATGAGACCGACGCCGACCTCCCGGCCGGTGCGGTGATCACCGTGGGCACCAACCCGGCGCCTGTCAGCGTTTCGGCGGGCGAGGACGTCGCCACGGTCGACTTCGGCTACATCATCGCTGGGCCCGGAATCCTCCTGGAAAAGGATCCGGCATCCCAGATGGTGCTCGCCGGATCCGACGCTGCGTTCACGCTCACCGTCACCAACATCGGGAACGTCGATCTGGTTGGAGTGACGGTGTCGGACCCGCTGGTCCCATCCTGTGATGCCCTCATCGGCGCCCTGGCCAGGGGTGACAGTGCCAGCTACTCGTGTGACGCGGTCTCCGTACCTTCCGATTTCACCAACTCGGCGACGGCGACCGGTACCCCTCCGATTGGGCCGGATGTCAGCTCGACCGACAGCGCCGACATCGACGTGATCAACCCGGCGATCGCGATCGCCAAGGACCCGGCGACGCAGACCATCCTCGTCGGGGCCAACGCCTCCTTCACCATCACCGTGACCAACACGGGTGATGTCGATCTCGCCGATGTGACCGTCACCGACCCGTTGTCCCCGGCGTGTGACGCGACGATCGGGCCGCTCGCGGCGAGTGGATCTGTTACATACTCGTGTGAGGCGCTCGACGTGGCCGCAGACTTCACCAACGTTGCGACCGTGAGCGCCGACGGCCCCCTGGGGCCGCTGGAACCGGTCTCCGACTCCGCCGAGGTCGTCGTCGACGAAGCAACCCTGGCCGGCCGGGTCTGGCTCGATCTCAACGGTGACGGCATCCAGGACGCAGGCGAGCCGGGAGCCGGGGGCGTTCCCGTGACCCTTCTCGATGGTTCCCTCACAGAGGTCGGGTCGGTCCTCACCGATGGCAACGGCGACTACCTCTTCGACACGTTGTCGGGTGACGGCTACACGGTCCGCATCGATCCCTCTGCTCTTCCTTCCGGGACGGCGGCGACGGCGGATCCCGACGGGGCCCTCGACGACGAAACCACCCGAGCAGTGGCGCTGGGCGAGCGCGTGACGGGACTCGACTTCGGGTATCAGCCGCCGGCCTCGGTAACCGGCATTGTCTTCGAGGACACCGACGGCGATGCGGCCCTCGACGCCGGAGAGCCTCCGCTGGCGGGCGTCACGGTGATCGTCACAGATGGCGGCGGTTCCCCGCTGGCAGTCGTGACGGACTTGTCGGGCTTCTACTCGGCGGCAGTCGATGCCGGGCCGGTCTCTATCGACGTCGACGACACCACGCTGCCCGCCGGCTACTCGCTCACCACCGCCAACGATCCCCAGACCGTGACGGCTGTTTCCAACACGACGGTCGCTGCTCCCGACGTCGGGTATCTGCCGCCCGCCCCGGCCGGCGCCGTCGACCTCTACCTGAGCAAAGTGTCGACGGAAGGCAACGTCCAGGCGGGCGACCGCGCCCGATGGTTGCTCACGGTCACCAACATCGGCTCGTCCGATGCAGTCGGGCCCATGACGGTGACCGACAACCTCCCCGACGGGTTGACCTACACGGGCTTCGGAGGCCCGGACTGGGCATGCTCGGTGGCAGATTCAACGGTGACGTGCACCCATCCCGGGCCCCTGGCGGCCGGGTCCTCGCTCGAGCTGATCCTGGACACCCAGGTTGACGACGACCTGTCCGGGACGATCAACAATTTCGCAGAGGTCAGCCTGGCCGGCGAAGTGAACGTGCTCAACAACGCCGCCGTGGCCGGGATCGGCCTGCTCCCTGCCACCGGTTTCGACCTGGGAGACGCCGTGGCGTCGGCCCTCATCTCATTGCTGTTCGGCCTCGCACTCGTTGTCGCCGCCGGCCGGCGAAGAGAAGACGATCAGGCCCGGCGCAGGAACAGCTGAAACTCCATCTCACCGCGGTCCTCGACTGAGAGCACGATGGCAGCCCGGGGCCGGTCGATGTCGTAGTCGGCCATCACTATCTCGATGCTGCCGACCACCACCACCGTGTCCCCGATCAGCGTGCCTTCGATCGGGACCGTGACGTTCCGGGTCACTCCGTGGATCGTCAGATCTCCGATGGCTTCCGCAGCGAAGGAACCGCCCGGTCCCGGGACGGCGCCCAGGTCGACGGGCGCTGCGAGGGCGAAGGAAGCCTCCGGAAACTCATCGGTCTCTAGCGCCTGGGTCCGCATCTGCGAATCCCGGCTGGTGCTGTCGCTTCTCAGTTGAGTGAGATCGGCTACGATGTCGGCCGCGGTGAGGGTGGTCTCACTGAACTGGAACGTCCCGGTCACCGCGGTCGTCCGTCCGACCGCCGTCTTTGCCCCCACGGTGGCCAGCTCCTCCTGAACCCGGTATCCCACAAAGCTGCTGTCTTCGACCACTCCCGCCCCGACGGCGCTGTCGATCACCCACATGCCGTCCAGCCCCTCCGGTGGAGCGGAGGTGGCAGTGGAATCGGGGGAGGTGGTCGAGGTGACCGACTCGATGGCGCCGCCCAGCGACACCGCCTCCGGGGCCGTGTCCCGAAAGAGGAAGAACCAGATCGAGAATGCGCCCAACAGCACCAAGGCTGCACCGCCCGCCGCCAGATACTTCGTCCGATTGTTCACCAGTTGCCGTTCCCGTCTTCGTTGAGCCGACAAGCTACCGGGATCAACGCAGCCCTCCGGCGAAAGGTTCCGCCGGGCATAAAGCGGCCCTTTCCCTGGTTGAAACCCCGGCAATCCTACGGAGAGAAAAATGCCGACGATCGACGTCACAAAAGAAACATTCGAGGACACGATCCAGTCAAACGAGACGGTACTGGTCGATTTCTGGGCCGAGTGGTGCGGGCCCTGTCGCTCGTTCGCCCCCACCTACGAGGCGATGTCGGAGAAGTATCCCGACCTCGTATTCGCCAAAGTAGACACCGAGGACCAGCAAGAGCTGGCCGGGGCCTTCGGCATTCGTTCCATCCCCACGCTCATGGTCTTCCGGGATCAGATCATCCTGTACAGCCAGCCTGGCGCGCTCCCCGCCAGCCACCTCGAGGACCTCATCACCCAGGTGTCGGCTCTCGACATGGACGAGGTGCGCAAAGAGCTGGCCGAGCACGCCGAGGGCAACGGCCACGAAGGCCATTCCCACTGAGTCCCGCTGCGAGAGTTGTCAGAATTGCGCGGCGCGCAGTGACGAACGCTGTGTCACTCCTGGGAGGTCTGCAGATCCAGGCTTGCCGAGTTGATGCAGTAGCGCAGCCCGTCGGGGCCGGGGCCGTCGGGGAACACATGGCCGAGATGGGCGTCGCAGTTGCCGCAGCGGACCTCGGTGCGGACCATCCCGTGTGACTCGTCCCGCAGCTCGACGATGCTGGCGCCTTCGGCAGGCCGGGTGAAGCTGGGCCAGCCCGACCGCGAGTCATACTTGTCGTCCGAAACGAACAACGTGGCGCCACAGCAGATGCAGTCGTAGCTTCCCTCGTCTTTCGTGTTCCAGTACAGGCCCGTGAAGGGCTGTTCGGTGCCACCCTCCCGGGCGACGCGGTACTGAAGCGGGGTCAGCCGCTCCCGGTAGATCCTGTCCTGTTCCTGAGTGCTCATTCGACCTCCTTCGTTCCTGTCAACGCCTCCCGTGCGTCGTCCGTTCCCGTCCTCAAGAGATTCGGGTTCCTGCCGAACTCATCGAGACGAGAGAAGGGAAAGGCGAACGTGCCCAAGCTGCCCGAGGCCCCCGAGTTCAAGACCCATATCAAGGGGTATGCCCGCGAGGAGGTCGACCGGTACGTCGAGTCGATCCGCTCTGCCGCCGGGGCCGAGATAGCCCGCCTCGAACAGCAAGTGACCAACGCCGAATCACTCGAGACGGCTGCGATCGACCGAGCCTACTTCTACATCCTCGATGTCCGGGCCCGGCTGCTGTCGGACGCCAATACGCGGGCGCGCAGCGTGCTGCTGGAGGCTACGACCCGTGCCGCCGAGCTCCGGGACGCCGCCAGAGAGGGCTTGGCCGAGTCCGTCGATCCCGAGGCCGTGCTGGCCGAGGCGCGGTTGCGCGCAGAGGAGGCCTTGTCGACGGCCGCCGCCGAGGCCGACCGCATTCAAACCGAGGCCAGGGATGCAGTGGCCGCCGCGCGCGACGAGCGACAGCTCCTCGGTGAGGCGGCCGCCAAGGCAGAGGAGCTGTTCAACTCGGCCCGGGAGGACGCCGAGCGAATGAAGGCAGAGGCGTCCGACTTCTTCTCGCTCATCCGGGCTGATGTCGCCCGCTTCCAGCAAGAGGCGGAAAAGGAGGTAGCAGCCTCCTACGAGAAAGCTTCCCGAGCGCGGCGTGAGGCCGAGGAGATCATCGCCCTGGCGAAGCACGAAGCCGAGGCCTTGCGGGTGCGAGTCGAGCAAGAGGTGGCCGAGAGCCGACAGGACGCCCAGCGCATGCGGAAGCTGGCGGAGGAGCGGCTGAGAGCAGCGTCGGAGGACGCCGAACGGGCGAGGGCCCGCATGGCCAAGGAGCGGGCTGCCGCCGAGCGCGAAACAGAGCAGGTTGCTTCGGAGGCGGAGGTGCTGCGCATCGCCGCCGAGCAGGAGGCTCAGCGCATTCGCGACCGGGCAAACGACGAGCTCCAGACGGTGCAGGCTGCTTCCCGTCAGATTCGGGAGGAGGCCGCCCAGGTGGCCGAGGCTGCTCGCGCCGATGCCGCCCGCATGACGATCGAGGCCGAACAGTTGCTCGCCGCTGCCAAGAGTGACACGATTCGGACCGACATCATCGCCGCGGCCGAGGCCGAGGCGATGATCATCCGTCAGGACGCCGAGAAGGCGAAGGCGGAGGCCTGGGCGGAAGCTGAGAGTGCCCGCCAGCGGCTGGATGGTGCCCGTCGGGAAGCGGAGTCATTGCTGGAAGAGGCGAACCGCGAAGGAGAGCGAATCCGCACGCTGGCGAGCAAGGAAGCCGAGGCGCGAGTCGAAGAACTGCGGGCAACTTCGGAAGCAGAGATCGAGCGGCTGAAGACTGAGGCCGCCGCCGACCGGGATGCCGCCGCCGGCCTTCGTGCGGCTGCCGAGCAGGAAGCCGAAGAACTGCGGCGCAGAGCCAGGCAGGAAGCCGAAGAGCAGGCCGCGGTCGAGCTGCGCACCACCCGGGAAGAGATCGATCGGCTCCAGCGAGAGGCGGCGGTTCTGGAACAGACGATGGAGACCCGGATCGCGACCGCGACGCGGGAGGCCGAACAGGCCCGCCGCGAGGCCCAGCAAGCGTTGTCGGCCGTGTTGGAAAAGGAGAAGCTGCTCGGGGATGCCAAAGGCGCCGCCAGAGAGCTGGTGGAGGGGGCCATGCGAGAGGCAGACCGGGTACGGGCCGACGCAGAGAAGGTACTGAACGATGCTCACTCACGGGCGCGAGATGCCCAGGCCGCAGTGAGCCGCCTTCGCGACAAGATGCGCCAGACCGCCTAGGCAGTTGGGGCGGCCCGAGTCCGCCGGCTCAGGCTTCTACCCGGAACTTGACGCTGTGGTGACCGGTGGCGCCGTCCGGGGCGGGCGGTCTCACCATCTCGGTTTGGGTTTCGCCGGTGCCGTCGGTGGCCCGAACCGTGAGCACATGCTCGCCTTCGCTCATCGGTATGACCGCCTTCCATTGAACCCAGGCTTTGTCCGAGAGCGGTTCGGTCAGCTCGGCATCCAGCCACGGCCCGTCGTCGAGGCGCACCTCAACTCTCTCGATGCCCTTGAGGGGTGCCCACGCCACCCCGGCGGCGACCACGTCGCCGGGGGCGACCCGGCGGCCTGCGCGCGGAACGTCGATGCGCGACTGAGTCTTGATCGGGCCCTCCTTGGCCCATCCCCGCGGCACCCAGTAGGAGTCGAATCCATCCCAGGTCGTCAGTTCGATCCGCTCCAGCCACTTGGTGGCGGATACGTAGCCGTACAAGCCGGGAACGATGAGGCGGGCGGGGAACCCATGCCGGGCCGGAAGCGGCTCGTCGTTCATGGCCACCGCCACGAGCGGCTCGCGGCCGTCGAACACGGCTTCGATCGGGAACCCGCTGGACCACCTGTCGACCGACCACCCCACCACCTGCTCTGCTTCGTCGGTAGGCCGGGCCTCCTCGAGGAGCTCGGCAAGGCGGACTCCGGTCCATTTGGCGTTGCCGACCAGGCCGCCTCCGACCTGGTTCGAGACGCATGAGATCGTCACGTACTCCTCGTAGAGGTCGCGGGCGGTGAGCTCGTCGAAGGAGAGCTCGAACGGGTTGTCTACCAACCCGTCGATGCGGAGCGACCAGCTTTCGACCGGCACCCGGGGGATGAGGAGGGCTGTGTCGATGCGGTAGAACGAGTCGTTTTCCACCACGATGGATTCCAGCCCGTCCACGTCGAAGAAGTTCTCCGGTGCCGGGCCGGTGAGCGTGCCGGCTGCATCCGGCAGGGTGACGTCGCTGGTCCTGGTGGCGGTGAGCAGCCGCCGGCCCACCAGACCGCCGGCGGCTGCGAGCGCTCCGATTCCGGCGGCCCGTCCCACGAACTGGCGCCTCGTCGGGTCGGCCGGCAGCCCGTCGGTGGGCGCCCCAACGACCGTGTCTGTCAGCGAAGAAACGGGTGTCTGCAACAGCCAGTAGAGGGTGTACAGGCCGGTTCCGGTCGCCAGCACCGCCGCGAGGACGGTCATGGGAACGCTGATGAGGGACTCGTTGAGCGATGCCACCAACCCGACGGCTCCGAACCCCACGAACACGGGTGCAGCCACCATGGCCCCACTGCGATACATCCAGTTTCCGACGAGGCCGGCGATGAGCAGAGTGGTGGCGATCATCCCGATCAACAGGGCCGCCTTGTCGCCGGTGCCGAACGTTTCGATTGCCCACCGCTCGATGGCGCCCGGCACGTTGTCGACGACGACGGCCCCGATGGCCGACAGTGTCGACGGTACCCGCTCGATGAGACCCGCCAGCAGCTCGCTTACTCCCAGCGTGACTCCGGCTGCCACCACGGCCGCAATGATGTAGGTGCTCCGTGGGCGAGTCATGGGTGTGGAAGCTGGTGTCGCCGTCTGCATCACCCAGCTCAACGGCGGGCGATGGCAATTGGTTCCCCACCGGCCTCGGCCGGTCGACGGCTGACCCCGGCCCGGCCGCCGATCACCCGAATTGCACGCATCGCATGCTCAGAGAGCCGTACTCGAAATCTGCAACGGGGAACGTCACCTCGTCGTGAACCGAGGCGGCGCCGGCGGCCACCAGCAGTGGAACGAAATGCTCCTGGGTGGGATGGCAGATCCCGGTGAGGGGGTTGCTGCGGTAGTCCTGCAAGTCGGCATCGCGATCGTCGAGGAGAACCTGGCTGATCCAGTGGTCGAACTCGCCGGCCCACCCGGGGGTGGGGCCGCTCGACCAGTCGGCGGCGCGTAGGTTGTGCACCAGGTTGCCGCTGCCGAGAATGAAGACTCCCTCCTCACGCAGCGGAGCCAGCCGGCGGCCGAGATCGAACATCATGTGCGGGTCATCGGTCCAGGGAAGCGACAGTTGCACGACCGGAATGGCGGCCGTGGGGTACATGTGGCGGAGGGGCACCCAGGTGCCGTGGTCGAGGCCCCGGTCCTCCTGGCGGGCGACGGTGGTCTCCGAGGACAGGAGGTGCTCGACCGCGTCGGCCACCTCGGGAGCCCCCGGAGCGCCGTAGGTGATCTCGTACAGCGGCTTGGGGAAGCCCCAGAAGTCGTAGATGAGGGGAACGGTGGTGGTCGCTCCCAGGGAAGGCGGCGTTTGCTCGTAGTGCGCCGAGATCGAGAGTATCGCCGACGGAACCGGCAGCTCCTCGGCCCATGCCCGCCAGGTGGCGCCGCGCTCGGCGTTGAGCGCATTGGTGGGGGCCCCGTGCCCGACGAATCCGGTAGGGAAGCTCATAGGCGACTCAACTCACAGCCCATCCCGAACATTCCGATCGTGGCGGCTCGTAGTCTCGTGTCATGGTTGGTGCGCTGGCCGTGGCCCTCGTGATCGTCGGAGCCGGTCTGGTTGGGCTCGGGCAGCGGGCGGCTGGTTCGGGTGAGTCGGCACCCGGAGTGCTCGGCGTGGGCGTCGTCTGGTTCCTCGGGGGTGTGGCGCTTGCGTCCTTTCGATCCGGTGACCGTGTGCCGGTATTCGTCGTCGCCGCCATTCTCCTGCTCACCCTCGGCATGGTGGCCGCGGCGCTCAGGCGCCGCTGAAGACCAGGGAGAGCTGGTAGGCGAGAACCAGGCCGAAGCCGCCCAGCGCCACGAGCGACACTTGCAGGATCCGCCGGTAACGGCGCATGTGCCAGATCACCAGCACCACCCCGAGCGCGAGGACCAGCTTGGTGGTCCCGGCGGCGGCCGGACCGATTTCGAACAGGAGCGCCATCACCGGGTTCGCTTCTCTCGCCCCCCGGTCCAGTGCCCGTAGCGTGAGCAAGAGGTCGGCGACGTTGAGCACGAGCACCCCGGCCAGCGCGATGGCGATGGCTCCGGGGTGATCGCGGTACCAGACGACCACGCCACCGCCGACCCGCCGATCAAAGCCGGTCCGCCGCTCCGGGAGCCGGAAGGCGGCTCGTCTCGTTCTGCGCTCCAGTGTCCGCCGGTCGCCCATCACACCTCCCGCTGGGTTGCATACCCGTCCGGGCTCAATCGCAGCGGAATGTGCACCTCTGCACCCGGATGCTGCACGTCGAACACCACCGACACCTCCGGGTAGAAGCCGCGTTGATGGTGGTGCTCGAAATAGGAGCCCGTGTCGAACGTGAGACGGTAGACGCCGGCGGCGAGTTCCAGGCCTTCCGGGAGGAGATTCTCGATGCGCCCGGCGGCGTCGGTGACCGCCCGGGTTCGGAACTCCCACTCGTCGTCCGCCGACCGCTTTTCCAGCTTCACCGGTACCCGATCGGCGGGCGCCCGGCGCGCCATGTCGTACACGGAGGCACCGATTCGACTCATCGTCGGATTGTACTTGAGCCGCCTCGCGCCCTTCCGAACGGACGGGGACCCCCGGAGGCCGGGGGTCCCTGTCAGCGACGAACGGGGGAGGACCGTTCGGTCAGGAGCTGGGCGGAATCAGGACCGCGTCGATGACGTGGATGATGCCGTTGGACGTCATGATGTCGGTCTGGATGACGTTGACCGTGTCGTTGAGCACGACCCCTCCGTCGACGACCTCAATCGTGATATCGGCGTTTGCCAGAGTGGTGGCCGATTCGAGGGCGACGACGTCGGCCGCCGGCACCTCTCCGGTGATGACGTGATACAGAAGCACCCCGGTCAGCTGCTCGGTGTCGGCAAGAAGCCCCTCGAGTGTCCCCTCGGGCAACGCGTCGAATGCGTCGTCGGTGGGAGCAAACACGGTCAGCTTGCCGAGGGCGCCCGAGGTGAGTGCTTCGCCCAGGCCGGCGGCCTCGACTGCGGCCAGCAGGGTCGTGAAGGTCCCTGCCTCCACGGCCGCTTCGACGAAGTTCGGGAGCATGGGCTCCTGGCTCCCGGCGAGGGCATCGGCCACTGCGGAGGGGATCAGCACCTCGTCGATGACGTGGACGACACCGTTGGAGGCCTCGACGTCGGTGGCGGTCACGTTGGTGGTGCCGTTGAGCACGACGCCGCCATCGACGACCTCGATTTCGAGGTCCTCACCCTGGAGGGAGGTGGCCGACGACAGCCCGACCACGTCGGCGGCAAGCACTTTGCCGGAAACGACGTGATAGGTGAGCACGGCGGTGAGCTGGTCGGTGTCGGCCAGCAACCCGTCGAGAACACCTTCGGGTAGCGCGGCGAACGCCTCGTCGGTGGGGGCGAATACCGTGAACGGGCCATCACCGGCCAGCGTGTCGGCCAGCCCGGCCGCCTGTACGGCGGTGACGAGGGTGTCGAATCCACCGGCGACGGCAACGTCGACGATGGTATCGGTCATGGCCTCGGCGACGGTGGTCGTCGTGGCTTGGGCAGTCGTGGTGGTGGCCTCTGCGTCGGAGTCGTCTCCTCCGCAGGCGGCGGCGACCAACGCAAGGACCGCCGTAAGGGCAACGATTCGTATCTTCACTGTTCTGATTCTTTCTATTTCGACTGGCCGGCCATCTGGTCCGGCCCGTTGCAGGAATTACGGAGCCGGACGGGCCTTGGATGGCGTGGGCCGTCGATTCAGAGATGCAGCAGCAGCAGCTTTACGATGGCGGCTTCAGATCGAAGCGCCTCGAGCGCCTCCTCCGGTGGTTCGGCGTCGAGATTGATGAACGACAACGCTTCGGTTCCCGGCTGGCTGCGGCCCAACCTCCACTCTCCGATGTTGACGCCGAATCTTCCGAGCGTGGTCCCCACCATTCCGATGACGCCGGGGACGTCCTTGTTCAACATGATGAGCAGCAGCCCGGAGGGATCCACGTCGAGGTGATAGTCGCTCACCTGCACCAGGCGCGGCTCGGAGCCGCCGAACAGGACACCGGCCATGATGCGGCTGCCGTCGTCCCAATGGACCCGGCACGACACGAGGTTGGTGTAGTCGGCGGCTGCGACCCCCTTGGCCTGGGACACGGTGATCCCGTGCTGCTGAGCGAGCAGCCCGGCGTTCACGTAGTTGACGTCTCCTCCCAGGGGGCTGCGCAGCAACCCGGCCAGGAGACCGGCGGCGATCGGCCGGGTCAGCTTCTCGACCACGTCGCCCTTGACTTCGACCTCGACCCGCCGGATCGGCGACGGCGCCATGTGGAACTGGAGCACGCCCATCTTCTCGGCCAGGGCCATGTAGGGCATGGCGGCGGCGAAATCGGGGCCGGCGTCGAAGGGGAGGTTGACGGCATTGCGGATGTCGGCGCCCCGCAGCGCATCGATCACCTGCTGAGCGATCTGGGCCGAGACATCCCTTTGCGCCTCGGCCGTCGACGCGCCCAGATGCGGAGTGTGCACGACGTTTGCTAGTCCGATGAGCGGGTTGTCCTCACCGGGAGGCTCGGTGCGGTAGACGTCGATCCCGGCTGCTCGCACCTTGCCGGCGTTCAGTGCCTCGGCGAGGGCTACCTCGTCGATGAGCGTGCCCCGGGCGGCATTGATGATCACCACCCCATCCTTCATGGCGGCGAGCGCCTCGGCCGAAATCATGTTGTCGGTGTCGGGCGAGGAGGGCACATGCAAGGTGAGGTAATCGGCCCGGGCATACAGTTCGTCGAGGTTCACGAGCGTGACTCCGGTGTCGTGAGCCACTTCCTCCGAGACGTACGGGTCGTAGGCGATCACGTGCATCCCGAAAGCCTGTGCCCGCGCCGCCACCAGCCGGCCGATCCGACCAAAGCCAACGATGCCGAGCAGTTTGCCGCTCAACTCGGTGCCGGCATACCGGTTGCGCTCCCATCGTCCCTCGGCCAGGGTCTGGTGCGCGATCGCCGTATGCCGGGTGGCCGCCAGCATGAGCGCCATGGTCTGCTCGGCTGTGGCCACCGAGTTCGCCGAGGGCGTGTTCATCACGATCACACCCCGCTGGGTTGCCGCCGTCACATCGATGTTGTCGACACCCATGCCGGCGCGCCCGATGACCCTCAGCTTGGCTGCGGCCTCCAGCACCGGTTCGGTCACTTTGGTGGCGGAGCGCACGATCAGCGCCTCGTACTCGCCGATCGAGGAGGCGAGCGTCTCGGGCGAGAGCCCGGTCTCGACATCACATTGCACGTCGGCGGCCGCCTCCAGGATGTCGATGCCGTGCGCTCCGATGTCGTCGGAAACGAGAATGCGGAACATTGCAGGGAGGGTACCTCGCAACCGGGGCCGGCATGCCCATCCAGGCAGGGAGCCCCGTTCCCATTGCATCCCCGATGAGGCAGAGAGCAGCAAGCCGGGTGGGTACCCTGCTCCGATGACGTTGCGGACTTCGGCTGCATGACGCCCTTCCAATCGACTGCCGACGCGGCCACCATCGACTACGTGCTGCTCCTGGCCGGTTTGCTGGGAGGACTGGCCATCTTCCTGCTCGGCATGGAGCGGATGACCGAGTCTCTCCGAGTGGTCGCCGGCGACCGGCTACGGGGGGTCCTGTTGCGGCTGACCTCGAACCGGTTTGCCGGGATGCTCACGGGCGCCGGCATCACCGCGGTGATCCAGTCATCCTCGGTCACGACCGTGCTCGTGGTCGGTTTCATCAGCTCCGGGTTGATGAGCTTCGAACAGTCCCTCGGTGTGATCCTCGGTGCCAACATCGGAACGACCGTCACCGCCCAGATCATTGCCTTCAAGATCACCACCTATGCGCTCTTCGCAGTCGCAGCCGGGTTCGCCGTGACGCTCATATCCAAACGCGGGGACCGCCAGGCGCAGGGGGCGGTGCTCCTCGGCCTCGGCCTGGTGTTCTTCGGCATGAGCATGATGGGCGATGCCATGTCGCCGCTGCGGTCCTCCGACACCTTCATCGACCTGATGGCCCGGTTGGAGAATCCCTTTCTCGGGGTGGCGGTCGGTGCTGTTTTCACGGCACTGGTCCAGTCTTCCTCAGCCACCACCGGCATCGTCATCGTCCTTGCTCAGCAGGGGCTCATCACGCTGGAGACCGGGATCGCCCTTGTGCTCGGCGCCAACGTCGGCACTTCGATCACCGCTCTGCTTGCCTCGGTCGGAAAGCCGCGCGAGGCACTTCGCGCCGGCGTGGCACACGGCCTCTTCAACGTCGGCGGTGCCGCAATCTGGGTTCCTTTCGTCGGTGTTCTCGCCTCGATCGTCGAGAGCATCGGCGGTGACACTGCCCGGGAGGTCGCCAATGCCCACACCGTGTTCAATATCGCGAATGCCCTGCTCGTCGTCGGCTTCATTCCGGCGTTCGCCCGCCTCATCGACCGGCTGGTCCCCGACCGACCCGAAGATGAGGCCGCCACGGTGCGTGCCCGCTACCTCGACAAAACGCTGCTGCGCACCCCTTCGCTGGCGCTCGATCGTGCCCGACTGGAGCTGCTGCGAATGGCCGACCGGGTGCGATCCATGCTCGCCGACATCCTGCCGGCGGTGCTGCAGGGAACCCGCTGGACCCTGCTGGAGATAGAGGAGCGTGACGACCAGGTCGACAGCCTCCACAGCCAGATCATCACCTACCTGGGTGAGATCAGCCAGACGCGGCTCAGCGAAGGCGAGACCGAGGAGCTGATCGGTTTGATGGAGGCGACCAACGACCTCGAGGCCATCGGCGACCTCATAGAGACCAATCTGGTTGGCCTCGGGCTGCACCGCACCGAGCGCGGGCTCACCGTCAGCTCCCAGACAGCCTCGGTGCTCACCGATTTCCACGCCCAGATCGTCGAGGCGCTCGATCTGGCGATGCTTGCTCTCACTCAGAAGAACGATGCTGCCGCCCGGCGGGTCGTCAAGATGAAACGGGACGTCAACTCCCTTGAACGCGCTGCGGCCGCCCATCAGGCCGAGCGGCTGGTCGCCGATGCCCCCGACAGAGTTGCCAACTACCGCCTCGAAGTCGACGTGATAGCGACGTTCAAACGCATCTACTACTTCACCAAGCGCATTGCCCGGGTGTCGGTTCCGCCGGGGGAGCGCTCCTCGATGATCGACGAGTGAACCGGCTGCCGGCCGCTGTGCTTAGAGCCCGGCGGCCGCAACGGCGCCGGCAAACTTGGTACCCAGTGACTCGTCGTTGAAGCCGGTGGCATCCCGGGACCGTTCGATCCCCTCCCAGAACAAGGCCCGGTACGACGTTTCCTCGAGACGAGCGAAGGCCGAGGGCCCGGCCGCCAGGGGCAGGACCGGAGCCAGGTTGGCGGACCGGATGAAGACCGGTGCGCCCGCCTCGACCTTGGGACGGGCCGCGACACCTCCGAACCCGACGAAGAGGTCGACCGCTTCCCCCGCAAGCAGGTCGCTCGTGCCGTCACCCACCAGCAGGCTGGCACCGGGCTGGGAGCCCAACAGCTCTCGCACGATCTCAGCCTTGCCCTCGCTCAGGGCCAGTGCACCGCGTCCGTAGTCGAGATAACGAGCCTGCGGGCCGTTGTGACGCGCCCACCAGGCGCCGACCAGCTCGTCGTACTCGACGCCCACAGCCCTGATGTGGGCGGCGGGAACTCCCAGCGAGATCCCAAACTGGCGGACCGGCTCTTCGAGGCCGCCGCTGATGATGTAGGTCTGATGGCCGAGGTGTTGCAAGACCGCGATGACGGCGGCGGCGTCGGCCACGGCGTTGTCCTTGTAGACCTGACGGAGCGCATGCACCTCTTCCCGTGACGGCTGGATCTGCGCCAGCCGCTTTCCGTAGACGTCCTCCAGGTCCATCTCACCGTTCATGGCTGCGTCCGTGAGCTCCTTCACCTCCTCGCCCAGCCCGGCTCGTTCGGCCAGCACGTCGATGCCCTCGACGGTCGTGAGCGTCGAGTCGCAGTCGAAGAACACGTGGCGGTACGGCGGCCAGCGGCTCGAGCCGGCAGGTGGGTTGATCTGCATAGACGCTTTATAGCCGGGTAGCGTTGGTCTCATGTCCACCTTGCTTGCCAAGAACGCCACCGTCCTGGTGACGTTGGATGGCGAACGCCGGGAAATCTCCGGTGGGGGGTTGTTTGCCCGCGACGGGTGGATCGAGCAGGTGGGAGCAACCGCCGACCTGCCCGACTCGGCCGACGATGTGCTCGACCTGGATGGACACCTGGTGCTGCCCGGGCTGGTCAACACCCACCACCATCTCTACCAAACGCTCACCCGCGCCGTCCCCGCCGCCCAGGACGCCGGGCTCTTCGGCTGGCTCACCGCTCTCTACCCCATCTGGGCGCGCATGACCCCCGATCATGTTCGGATCTCGACCACCGTCGGGCTCGCCGAGCTGGCCCTTTCGGGTTGCACGACCACCTCCGATCATCTCTACCTCTACCCGAACGGTTCCCGGCTCGATGATCAGGTGGAGGGTGCTGCCGGTGTTGGCCTTCGCTTCCACATCGCCCGCGGCTCGATGAGCCTCGGCGAGAGCGACGGGGGCTTGCCCCCGGATTCTGTCGTCGAGAGCGAAGAGGCGATCCTCACCGACACGGAACGGGTGATCAAGGAATTCCATGATTCCCAGCCGGGGGCGCTCACCCGCATCGTCGTCGCGCCCTGCTCACCGTTCTCCGTGACGCCCAACGGCATGCGGGAGGCTGCCGAGCTCGCCCGCACCCACGGCGTGCAGATGCACACTCACCTGGCCGAGACCATGGATGAGGAGTCGTTCTGCCTCGCCCAGTTCGGAATGCGGCCCGTGGAGCTCGCCGAATCGGTGAATTGGATGGGCCGGGACGTCTGGTTCGCCCACGGCGTGTTCATGAACGACGCCGAGATCGCCCGCATGGGGGCAGCGGGGACCGGAGTAGCCCACTGCCCTTCCTCGAACATGCGGCTGGCCTCTGGGATCGCACCGGTCTTGACCTACCGGGCGGCGGGCGTCAACGTCGGGGTGGGCGTCGACGGCTCGGCCAGCAACGACGGCAGTCATCTGCTGGCGGAAGCCCGCCAGGCAATGTTGTTGGCCCGGCTCGGTGCCGCCCCCGACCTCGCGAGAAGCCCTGATCTGATGACGGCGCGTGCTGCCCTCGAGCTCGCCACCCTGGGCGGGGCTGCCCTGCTGGGCCGGGACGACATCGGCTCGCTCGCTGCCGGCAAGGCGGCCGACTTCATCGCCCTCGACCTGAACCGCATCGAGTACGCCGGTGGCCATCACGACCCGGTGGCGTCGGCCCTCTTCTGTGCCCCCGTGACCGTCGACTACAGCTACGTTCACGGCACACCGGTGGTGCGCAGGCAGCAGCTCGTCGGTCTCGAACTGGAGCCAGTCGTCGAACAGCACAACCGTCTGGCAGCGGGCCTGGTCGAATAGCGGCCGGCTCTCGCCGGGGAGATCTAGGCCGAATCGCGCTCGAACCGAGACCGGTCAGTTGGCGCCGCCGCCCCGCAGGCTGGCCAGGACCTTCTGGCATTTCGAGCAAATCGGCAAGCCGTCGGGCACGCGGTGGGGAATCCACAGCTTGCCGCACAGGGCTTCCACCGGTACGCCCTCGACATTGCTGCGGACGATGTCGTCTTTGCGAACGTAGTGGGCGATCCGGTCCCCGTCGTCATCGGTCGGGTCGGTCACACGAGGCCTTGTGAGCCGCCGGGTATCAGTCATGAACGTGATTGTGACACATCGTCCGCTTGCCGGTCGGAGTCGTGTGGGCAGCCTGGGTCGTCGACTGCGCCGTCCGCAGCTCGGCGCCGTCGCTCCGCGGCCGAGGAATCTAAACCGAAGGTTGCTAGTTTCACCACGTGGACATTGACCGACCGACCGATCTCGATGCCGCCCTCGACGCGCTGCGCCAGGCGCCGGATGCCACCCTGCTGGCGGGCGGCACCGACCTCATGGTGGAGATCAACTTCGGACACAAGCGTCCTGAGCATGTCATCGCCCTGCGCCGGGTCGAGGAGCTCCAGGAGCTCAACGGGGCAGTAGGCGCCGGTGTCACCTGGGCGAGGCTGGAGGCGGGGCCCTACCGGGCCCTGGCGCAGGCGGCGCGTACCGTCGGGTCG
Organism: Acidimicrobiia bacterium; assembly: GCA_041619515.1. Classification (GTDB taxonomy): domain Bacteria; phylum Actinomycetota; class Acidimicrobiia; order Spongiisociales; family SHLN01; genus SHLN01. The sequence continues at coordinate 8,159 of JBFKDW010000042.1, read as the reverse complement.
CCCCAGATTCGGGCGGCGGGCACGCTCGGTGGCAACCTCGGGACTGCCAGCCCAGCCGGTGACGGCCTGCCGTTTCTCGCTGCCCTCGACGCTCAGATCGAGCTCATATCGGCTGCCGGCGCCCGCCGGCTGCCATGGGACGAGTTCCTCACCGGTCCTAAGTTGACAGCGATCGCGCCGGGCGAGCTCATTCACTCGGTAATTCTGCCCGAGGAGATTCCCGAGCGACAGGAGTTCGGCAAGGTCGGGGTGCGCAACGCCATGGTCATTTCGGCGGTGATGGCGTGCGTGGTCCGTTTCGACGACGGCCGCACCCGCGTGGCGGTCGGATCGGTGGGGCCCACCACCCTGCGGGCCCGGCGTGCCGAGGAGATGATCTCGGCCGAAGCCGACCCGTCACCGGCTGCCCTGGCTGAGTTCCAGCGGCTGGTCGCCGAGGAGGTCCGGCCCATTACCGACCATCGTTCGACCGAGCAATATCGTCGGCACGCGGCGGGAGTGATCGCCCGGCGCCTGCTGGAACGGTGTCTCCGATAGTGGCCCGCTGATGGACATTCGTTTCCGCCTCAACGGCGAAGACCGGGCCGTGGATGCCGGTGGCACGCAAAGCCTGTTGTCGCTGCTGCGCGACGGGCTCGGATTACCCGGATCAAAGAACGCCTGCGAACAGGGCGAGTGTGGATCGTGCACGGTGGTGATGGACGGCAAAGCCGTGTGCTCCTGCCTGGTCATGGCCGCCGATGCCGATGGGGCCGATCTCACCACCGTCGAGGGGTTGGCGAATGAGGACACGCTCCATGCCGTCCAGCAGGCAATGCTCGATGGCGGCGGTGTGCAGTGTGGCTTCTGCACCCCGGGGTTCGTCGTGGCCGCCGCCCACCTGTTCGAGTCCCATCCGTCCCCGAGCACAGACGAAATCCGCGAGGCCCTGTCGGGCAACATATGCCGCTGCACCGGGTACGGCGCGATATTGCGCTCCCTCGAGAAGCTGGCGGGACGATGACGACCACGACCGGGACCCGGATACGCGGCGGAATCGGCGAGTCGGTGAAGCGGCCCGATGGGATTCCCAAGCTGACCGGCAACTTCGCCTACGCGTCGGACCTCACCGCCGACGGCATGCTGTGGGGGGCCACCTTGAGGAGCCCCTTTGCCAGGGCCCGGCTGGCCCGTCTCGACACCGCTCCCGCCCTGGCCATCCCCGGCGTCCACGCCGTCCTCACTCAGGACGATGTGCCCGGCCGCAAGACGTTTGGGCAGATAACACCCGACCAGCCGGTGCTGGTGGACGGTGAGGCACGGTTTTGGGGCGAACCGGCGGCGGTGGTGGCTGCCGACGACCCCGAAACCGCTCGGCTGGCGGTAGCCGCCATCGACGTCGAATGGGAGGAGCTCGAGCCGCAGGTCGACATGGAGGAGGCCCTCGCAAACGACGAGGTGTTCCGATACGCCCCGGTGCGCCGCGGCGACCAGGAGGCGACCGGCCCGGTCGTGGTGGAGGGCTTCTACGAGATCGGCATGCAGGATCAGGCTCCGCTCGGGACCGAGGCCGGCTTGGCCATTCCCGATGGGGAGGGGGGAGTGGACCTGTGGGTGACCAGCCAGTGGACCCACGAGGACCACGACCAGATCTGGCGCAGCCTGAACCTCGCCCCCGGCCAGGTTCGCCAGCACCCGGCCGGTATCGGGGGGGCGTTCGGGGCACGAGAAGACATGTCGCTTCACATCCATGTGTGCTTGCTGGCGCTGCGGACCGGTCGGCCGGTCAAGATGGTTTACAACCGGGAGGAGAGCTTCCCCGGTCATGTGCATCGCCACCCGGCTCGCTTGTGGTACCGGCACATCGCTCGGGACGATGGGACCCTCGTGCGGGTGGAGGCGAAGATGATCCTCGACGGCGGCGCCTACATGGACACGACCCCGGCGGTCGTGGGCAACGCCGCCTATTTCGCAGTCGGTCCCTATCGGGTGGATTCGGTGCTGGTGGACGCGTACGGGGTTCGCACGAACAACCCGCCCGCCGGTGCCATGCGCGGCTTCGGCGTGGTGCAGGCGTGCTTCGCACACGAATCGCAGATGGACCGCCTGGCGGCGGCTCTGGGCATGGATCCCCTCGAGCTGCGCAAGCACAACGCCCTCGCCACCGGTGACCCGATGTCCACGACCGGCCAGATCATCGAGACGCCGCTTCCCACCGTTGACGTCATCGAGCAGGTCGCCGCCCTCCCGATGCCTCCCGCCCTGGACACCGCCGACCCGCTGCGGCTCCCGGGTGGGACGGGGCTGACCACCACTCCCGAGTACGTCACCCGCGGGGTCGGGTACGCGGTGAGCATCAAGAACATCGCCTTCTCCGAAGCATTCGACGATTTTTCCGAGGCGAGAGTGGTGCTGGCACCGGGAGGTGTCGAAGTGCACACCGCCGCAGTCGAAGTCGGGCAAGGCATGGTGACGGTGCTTCAGCAGATTGCCCGGACCGCCCTCGGTGTCGAGCAGGTGGCGGTCATTCCCACCGATACCAGCGAGATCGGTTCCGCCGGCTCGACCTCGGCCTCCCGCCAGACCCAGATGACGGGGGGAGCGGTGCTGGAAGCTGCCCGGGCCGTGCGAGAAAAGGCACTGGAGAGAGGCGGTGGAGACGACCTGACATCGGAAGGGGTGTGGCTGGCCGGGGAGCTGGTGATGTCGATGGATGAGCTGTGCGCTGATGGCCCGATCGCACATCACGCCAGGTTCCGCCACCCGCCTACCGAGGAGCCCGACGCGAACGGGCAGGGCGTGCTTCACGCCGACTTCGCGGTTGCCGCCCACCGGGCGGTCGTAGACGTGGATGCCGAGCTGGGCCTGGTCCGCGTTGTCCAGGTCGACACCGCGCAGGACATCGGCCTGGCACTGAATCCCCAATCGGTGCGCGGGCAGATCGAGGGGGGCATCCTTCAGGGGGTCGGCCTGGCGGTGATGGAAGAGCTCATCGTCGAGCGCGGGATCATTCGCAATGCCAGCTTCACCGACTACCTGCTGCCGACGTTCCTCGATGCCCCCGATGTGGAGATGGTGCTGATCGAGGAGCCCAGCCCATGGGGGCCGTTTGGTGCCAAGGGAATCGGCGAGCCTCCGACGATCAGCTCGACACCGGCGGTGGCGGCCGCCATCCGGGATGCCACCGGGCTCGAGCTCAATCGGGTCCCGATCAGACCTCAGGACATCACCGGGACGTGACCCCGCGCATCGCCGGCGTGATCGTGGCGGCCGGTTCCTCGACCAGGATGGGCGAACCGAAGCAGCTGCTGACCATCGGCGGCCGGCCGATGCTGCAATGGGTGGTGGACGCCGCCGAAGCCTCGAAGCTCGACGAGGTCGTCGTCGTGGTGGGACCTGCCGGGGAGGGAATCCAGGACGAGATCCAACTGAAACGCGCATCCTGGGCACTCAACCCGGACCCGGCCCGCGGCACGATGTCCTCTCTGCGAGCCGGAGTCGCCGCCGCCGAGCCGGCCGACGCCGTCATGAAGCTCGTCGGCGACCAGCCGGAGGTGACTGCAGCCATCATCGACACCCTCATCGTCTCGTGGGCGACCCGGCCGCATCGGGCCTCGGTGGTCCGGTATCGCGACGGAATCGGTCATCCGATTCTCGTTTCGATGAGTGCGTTGAGCGCCATGCTCACCCGGGAGGGTGATCGGCTGCTCTGGCAGCTCATCGAGCGGGATGACGACACCGTCGATAGGCTCGAAATCGACCGGCTGCGGCCGATCGACGTCAACACACCCGCCGATGCCAGAGCCGCGGCCGCGCGGCTCATGCCCTCCTAACGCCCGGCCACGAGATCGCGAGCACGAGCCGCCATGTCGAAGCCGGGATCGAGCAGCCAGTGGAACGCCAGCCCATTGAGGCCGGCAAGCAGAAGCTCGGCTTCCAACCGCGATCGGGCCTTCGTCGTACGGGTCTCCCGTCTGATGGCGTCGGCCAGCCGCGAGACCCGGGTCTCGTGGTGGCTGAGCACCCGGTGGGCGAGTGCTTCGTCGTTCAACGCCCCGGCGACGGCGGTCTGGAGGTATATCTTCGCCAGCGTGGGCTGCCCGGTGATGAACTCGATGTACGCCTCGACCAGCTCCTCCACCGTGTCCTTTCCCACCCCGTCCGGGTGCGGATCGACTGCGTTGATCGCCTCGCGGATCACCGTCAGGATCACCTCGTCCTTGGATTCGAACAGGTTGTAGAAGCTTCCTGAGCGCACCTTGGCGCGATCGAGGATGGCCGAGAGCGTGGTGCCATCCAGGCCCACTCGCGCCAGCAACCAGCGGGTTGATTCGAGTATGCGGTCCCGGGTTTGCAGACCGGGCAGGTATCGGGCCATGGGGGGGAAATGTAGCCCGGGGTGGGCTCCCGGTCACCAACCCTGCCGAAAACCCGACAGAATTGGAACGGTTGCTCAAAATAGATCGTATACTCAAAAACAGCAACCCAAACGCGCGCCGCCTGTCTAGTGCCGACCTAGGAGCGTCATGTCACAGCCGCATCATTACCGGACCAATCTGCGAGACATCGAGTTCAACCTGTTCGAGGCGTATCGCACCCAGGAGTACCTGGGCGAGGAGCCGTTCGAGCAAATGGACGAAGAAACAGTCCGGGACGTGCTGCGGGAGATCGACCGCCTCGCCCGCGAGGATTTTGCCGCCAGCTTCGTCGAAGCCGATCGCACCCCCCTCGAGCTCAACCACGGTGAGATCGAGCTCCCGTACGGTGTCCAGAAGAGCCTCGATGCGATCTACGACGGTGGATGGGATCGTTTGGCGTACTCATCCGAGCTGGGCGGCTTCGGCGCCCCGCCCTCGCTGGCATGGGCGGTCGAAGAGCTGCTGGTCGGAGCCAACCCGGCGGCCTACTTCTACGTTTCGGGAGGCATGATGGCCTCCGTGCTGGCAACCGAAGGCACTCCCGAGCAGATCGAGCGTTTCGTGAAGCCGGCGATCGAGCGGCGCTGGGGTGGCACCATGGTGCTCACCGAGCCCGATGCCGGGTCCGACGTCGGGGCCGGGACCACCAAGGCCACCCAGGTCGACGGCGAGATGTATCACATCGAGGGTGTCAAGCGGTTCATCACCAGCGGCGAGTCCGACTATCACGAGAACATCATGCATCTCGTGCTGGCTCGCCCCGAAGGTGCGGGACCCGGCACGAAGGGCCTCTCGATGTTTGTCGTACCCAAGTACATCCCCAATGAGGATGGCTCACCGGGCGAGCGGAACGGCGTCGTCTGCACCGGCCTGGAGAAGAAGATGGGGATCAAGGGCTCGGCCACCTGTGAGCTGACATTCGGAATGAACAAGCCTGCCGTCGGTTGGCTGGTCGGTGGAGTCCACGACGGCATTCGCCAGATGTTCCGCGTCATCGAGCACGCCCGGATGCTCATCGGGCTCAAGTCGGCCGCCACCCTTTCGACCGGCTATCTGAACGCACTCGAATACGCCAAGGTCCGCAAGCAGGGTGCTCATATCACCCAGGCATCGGACAAGACGGCCCCCCGGGTCGAGATCATCAACCATCCAAATGTTCGGCGGATGCTCATGGAGCAGAAGGCCCATGCCGAGGGCATGCGCGCCCTCGTCTACTACGCCGGATGGCTGCAGGATCAGGAGCGGCGCTTCCCGGACGACGATACGTTCACCCGCCGCAACGATCTACTGCTTCCCCTTATCAAGGGGTATTCCTCCGAGAAGTCCTACTACTTGCTCTCTCAAGCCCTACAAGTCTTCGGTGGGTCGGGCTTCACGATGGACTATCCGCTGGAGCAGTACATCCGTGATGCCAAGATCGACACGCTCTATGAGGGCACCACCGGCATCCAGGCCCTCGATCTGCTGTTCCGCAAGATCGTCCGTGACCACGGCGAGACCCTGACGGCTCTCTCGGCCGAGATCATCGAAACGGTGAAAGGCGGTGGAGCCGACGATTCGTTCTCGACCGAGCGAGAGCTGCTCGGGGCCGCTCTCGAGGAGGTCCAGAGCCAGCTGAACGTCATGGTGGGAGCCCTGATGGCCTCACAGGCCGACCCCGAGGAGATCTACAAGCCGACGCTCCACGCCAACCCGCTGCTGGAGAGCCTGGCCGAGGTAGTCATCGGCTGGCTGCTCCTGCGCCACGCCGAAGTCGCCGAGATCTCCCTCGCGGGCGGAGCCGATCCCTTCTACGAGGGCAAGATCGCCTCGGCTCGCTACTTCGCCCGCACGGTGCTTCCCAAGCTGAAGCTGCGCCGCGAGCTGGCCGAGGCCGAGGACGGCGGGCTGATGGCGATGCCGATCGAGCAGTTCTAGGGTCGCAGGGCATTTCGCAACTTCAGAGAATTGCCCCACCTGCCGATAGGGGGGGCATGGATATGGGCAGTCGTCTGATACACCGCGCCTACGTTCTGGTTGAGTCTGAGATTCCGGCCGTTGACGCCATCGAGGATCTGGTCACGCTGGCCCGGGGCAATGTCGACAACCTCCGTCTCGCCCGGCAGCAGGCAGCTGCCCAGCGATCGGTGCCGGACGAAGACATCGACCCGATGACCCTGGAGCTTGCCGGGTTCGAGCCGCGACTTTCCCAGGTCGCCCAATCGCGGCGGAGCGCCCTGGGGGATCTGCTCGACCGGGCGATTGCCAGCTTCGGCTAGACCGGCCGGGTCGTCGACCGGATCACCAGCGCTGGTTCGATGAGGGCCTGCTGGGCCTCGCGTCGACCGGTCTCGGCCCGTCGGATCAGCAAGTTGGCTGCGGTTCGCCCGATCTCCTTGGCGGACTGGCTGATCGTCGTCAGTTCGATTTGGGGCAGCGACGCCAGAATGACATCGTCATACCCGATCATCGAGACGTCCTCGGGCACACGGAGCCCGGCCGCCTGCAGCTCCCGCATGGCACCGATGGCACACAAATCGTTGGCTGCAAAGATGGCGGTGACAGACGGCCCGGGCGACTCGAGCAGCAGGCGTGCTCCCTCCTGCCCGCCTTCCAGCGTGTAGCCACCCTCGACCACGGCGGCCTCCCCGCCACCTTCTTCGACGGCGTGTCGGAAGCCACGCTCGCGCTCGGCCGACCCATTGCCAGCTCCGCCGGTGATGTGAGCTATCCGGCGATGCCCGAGGTCGAGCAGGTGGCGGGCCGCCAGTGCACCACCGCCTTCGTCATCACCGGTCACCGAATCGACCGTTGATGAATCGACGCGGCGTCCGACCACCAGCAGCGGCACCTCGTCGGAGAGCCGCTCGATCTCGACGTCGGACAGCGCGGATCCCATCAACATCAGGCCCTCGACGCCCAGTCCGAGGAATTGCTCGGCTGCCCGCAGCTCCGTTGCCTGCTCCCGAGTGCCGTGCAGGACGAGTGGGACCAGCCCGCTCGAGGTCTCGGCCAGCCGGGCCGAGACACCCTCGATGACCTCGAAGAAGAAGAAATCCGATGCGTTGGAGGTGATCATCCCGAGCAATCCCGAATGGCCGCTCACCAGGCCTCTGGCCATTGCGCTCGGGCGGTATCCGAGCTCCCGGATCGCCTCCAGCACGGCCGCTCGTGACGTGTCGCTGACCCGGGGAGAGTCACTCAGAACCAGGGAGACCAGGGACTTGGATACCCCGGCGCGGGCGGCCACGTCACGGATGGTGGGGCGGCGTCGCCGTGTATCCCCTCCAGGCTGCTCTGGCATGACCTCTCCGGTTGCTCGTGAGCGGGCAATCGTTCAGTACCGAGAACAGACCACTCGTCGCCACCCGTGACTCTGCGGATGTGTGCACCGAGAATACCAGCACATGTATTCCATATGATGGAAATATGGCAAATGCCTCCAGCAGGGGCCGTCCCGGCTAAGACCCGCGACCCGCTGCCGGAGGTGCCGCCTGGGACTACAAGCAGCCTTCAATCCATCCGACCTCGGGCAGGCGCCCGGCCCGGTAGGAGGTGACGATGCCGTTTTCGTCGGTCTCGAAGATGACACGGAAGTTCTTGTCGACCTCATCCACCGGCACAAACGTGAGGTACTTGCCACCCGCCACGTACGGATGGGGGCTGATCACGATCTTGTCGCCGAACAACCCGATGATCTGTGCCTCGGTCATGCCGATCTTGGCGCCCGAGCGGGTGGTGATGTCACTCCCCGCAAAGATGTCAACCCGGGCGATCGTGTCG
>JBFKDW010000041.1:0-25690 GCA_041619515.1 Acidimicrobiia bacterium | reverse complement strand
CGGCTTCTCTGCCGCAGGCTTCTCTGCCGCAGGCTTCTCTGCCGCAGGCTTCTCTGCCGCAGGCTTCTCTGCCGCAGGCTTCTCTGCCGCAGGCTTCTTCGCCGCCGGCTTCTCTGCCGCAGGCTTCTTCGCCGCCGGCTTCTTCCCCGCGCCGGGAATCTCGGTGATCTCGACACTGGTATAGGTCTGGCGATGCCCGGCGCTCTTGCGATAGCCACTCTTGTTGCGGTAGTGGAACACGTCCACCTTCTTGCCGCGCACCTCGCCGAGCACCCTGCCCTTCACGGACAGGTCGGCGAGCGCCTCACGATCGGTGATCACGGTGCCGTCATCGGCAGCAATCAACACGGGCTGGAACGTCACTTCGCCGGAGGTCCTGAGACGCTCCACCTGAAGGACATCGCCCTCCTGGACTTTGGCCTGACGGCCACCGGTCTTGATCACTGCGTACATGAGGACGGTAGGTTAGCCCTTCCTGGCTGCTTGGCTGTCGGAAGATCGCGGTATCGGATCGCCAAGGGCCGCAGCGTCCTCGTGGAGGAGCAGTCCCCGTCCCGAACACGTTGGGCAGACTTCGGAGAAGGTCTCGACCAGTCCCTCCGACACGTGCTTGCGTGTCATCTCCACCAGCCCGAAACTGGAAACTTCTGAGACCTGGGTCCGCGACTTGTCCTTCGCCAGCTCTTCTTGCAGCTTGCGGAGGACCGCCCGACGATTCTTCTCGCTCTCCATGTCGATGAAGTCGATGACGATGATGCCGCCGATGTCTCGGAGGCGAAGCTGGCGCGCAATCTCTTCGGCCGACTCGAGGTTGTTCTGCAGAACGGTCTCCTCGAGGTTGGAACGGCCCACGAACCGGCCGGTGTTGACGTCGATCACGGTCAGAGCCTCGGTCGGCTCTATCACGATGTGGCCGCCACTCGGAAGCCAGACGTTGCGGTCGAGCGCTTTGCGAAGCTGATCCTCGACGTGGTAGCGCTCGAAGACTGGGATCTCGTCCCGGTAGCTCTCGACCCGTTTCAGCAGATCCGGGTCGGTTGCCTCCAGGTACGCTCGAATTTCGGCTTCGGTCTCCTGATCGTCGACGATGAGCCGCTTGAAATCCGAGGTGAAGTGCTCGCGGATCACACGGATGACGAGCGGCGGCTCCCGATAGAGCAGGGCCGGAGCCGATGCCGACTTGGCTGCCGCCTGGATCTCGCCCCACAACTGTTGGAGCAGCTTGATATCCCGAGCGACGTCTTCCTTGGTGGCTCCCAACGCGGCCGTGCGAACAATGACTCCGTAGCCCTTGGGGCGGGCCTCGTTGACCAGTGTTCGGAGCCGGCGCCGCTCGTCGTCGGGCAGCCGCCGCGAGATGCCACCACGATCCTCGGCATCGGGAACGAGCACCAGGTGACGGCCGGCCAGGGACACCTCGTTGGTGAGCCTGGCGCCCTTGTGACCCATGGCGTCCTTGACGACCTGCACCATGATGGTGTCGCCGTTCTTCAGCGCCTTCTCGATGCGGGGCCGGCCGGAGCGACCGTTGCCGTCGGAGTCGTACTGAACGTCGGCTGCGTACAGCACGCCGTTCTTGCCTTCACCGAAATCGACGAAGGCGGCTTCCATTCCCGGCAGCACGTTGCGGACCTTTCCCAGGTAGACGTTGCCGATCAGAGACTTGCGATCGGAGCGGGCTACGTAATGCTCGACGAGCACCGGCCCCTCCATGACCACGATCTGCGTCTGGTGCGGAAGCCGGCGGACGATCATCTGCTTGCGCCCCGTCTCCGGTGGGGTGATGACCTCGGGCTGTGCGCGGGGCCCACGCCGGGTGGCGGTGCCCTCACCACTGCGGCCGTTGCCCGACCTCGTGCGGTTGCGGTTACGGTCTGGGCTCTTGGTGGTCTTGGTGGTCTTGGTGGTCTTGGACTGTGGTTTGCCGGATTTCTTGGTCTTCGCAGGTTCCTCAGGCGGTGCCTTGAACCTGGCGATCTCCACGACTTCTCCACCAACGGTGCGCGTCTTGCGCTCGGGTGGGGCCTGGCGGCCCGAGCCGCGACCCACTACCTGTGGGGTTTTTCGACGAAACAATGCCATGCATTTTCTCCTTGGGGGCGCAGTGGCGCCCGCTGAATGTGTGGGGACGGGCAGACGAGGTGACGGTGTCGAACGAGGATGGATGCTGTTCGAGACGCATGCGGTTTGTCTTCCGTCGGCTGAATGTGCGAGGACGGGCCGTCGCGGGCCCGTGCGGTCACCTTACCAGGCTTCGGTCCCCGTCCCTGAGAACTGTAACGGTTCGTGAGGCCAATGCATTCCGGGTTGTTGCCTCGCCAGCCCAATCTGGTGACCCCGGCCGAGACGCCGACCGCTGCCCCGGAACAGGGACCGGCTAGATCTCGAGGTGCTCCTGCATCGCCTCGCTGGGGTCATAGCAGTACCGGCAACGGGATTCATACGAGTCGGTGGCACCGAGGACCACCAGCTCGTCCGAATCGATGACCCGCTGGGTGAACATGCCGGGGCCGCCGCAGCGGTGGCACACCGAGAGCATCTTCGAGACGTACTCGGCCCGGGTCATCAGGGTGGGGATGGAACCGAACGGCCTGCCTTTGTAGTCGAGATCGAGGCCGGCAACGATGATCTGCTTGCCCAGGCCGGCCAGGTGCTCGCACACATCAACCAGCTTCTCATCGAAGAACTGACCCTCGTCGATTCCGACGATGACGGTCTTCTCCCGGACGGAGCGGAGCAGCTCGTCGGAATTGGCCACCGGCTCCGCATCGACCGACAGCGAGGAGTGTGACACCACCCGGGTGTCGCCGTACCGGGTGTCGAGGCGGGGTTTGAACGCCTGAACGGGGATCCGAGCGATCTGGTAGCGCGTAAGGCGCCGGATGAGCTCCTCGCTCTTCCCGGAGAACATCGGGCCGGCGATGACCTCGATCCACCCTCGTTCACCGCGTCGGTACATGGCTCGCGAGGATAGCGGTCGGGCTCCGCCCCCGGTCGCCGGCTCCAGGCCCGCCGTATGAGGCAGACACGACCGCCGGATCGCCCGAGGCCGGGAGGGCTACCGTCCGGGAGCTTGTCGGCTGAACTCGCTCAATGCCGGATCGCGCGTCACACCAGGCTGGAGCGGCGGGCGGGCACCTTGCTGCGGTGCAGCCAGATGGAATGGGTCAAGCCGAGGGCGAAAGCCATGGCGGTGAACGACGAGCCGCCCGCCGACATGAACGGCAGGGGGATACCCGTTACCGGCATGATGCCGAGCGTCATACCCACGTTGACGAATACGTGGAACGCGAGCAGGGCCGCCACACCGATGGCCACCAGCATGCCGAATCGATCTTCTGCGGCCGCCGCGGTCCGGAGGAGGCGCCAAACGATCAGCGCATAGGTCCCGATGAGCAGCGCCCCACCGATGAAGCCGAGCTGCTCGCCGACTGCCGTGAAGATGAAGTCGGTGGTCTGCTCCGGGATGAAGGCCAGGTTGGTCTGACTGCCTTCGAACAACCCGCGGCCTGCGAACCCACCGCTGCCGATGGCAATCTGGCTCTGGAGCGGCTGAAAGGCAACTGCCAGCGCGTTCTGCTCCGGGTTGAGCCATGCATCGATGCGCTCTTCCACCAGCCGCAGCCATCCCTGATTGAAGGCGTACCAGGTGATGATGCCTCCGCCGGCAAAGAGCAGTCCGAGCTGGCGAAGAGACGCTCCGGCGGCAAACAGCATCACCCCGCTCAGCACGACGATTGCCAGCAGCGTTCCCAGGTCGGGCTGGGCGGCGATGAGGGCCACGGGGGCACCGGCCAGCCCGAGCGCGGTGAACACACGCCGCCAGCCGATCTTGTTCTCCAGTGCCGGGGCCAGCAGCGCGGCCAGCATCACGATCACCGCAGGCTTGGCCCATTCGGAGGGCTGGAACTGGAACCCGAATACCGAAAACCAGCTCACCGCGTTGTTGACTTCCTTCCCCCAGATCAGCACCGCCCCCAGCGCAGTCACTGCCGCCAGGTACATGACCGGAGCGGCCGTGTGGAGGGTCCGATGCCCGACGAGCGAGCCGGCCGCGAACATGACGAGGCCGACGAAGACGATCACCGCTTGCTTCTGGGCCTCGCCGGCCGGGTCGGCTCCCAGCAGCTCGGCCCGGGGGGCGGAGGCTGAGTAGATCATGAGGACGCTGAGCACTCCCAGCAGGAGAAGGGCGCTGGTCAGCAGGAGGTCGGGGCGGCGATTCTCGTAGGCACTGGCAGTCAGGCCTCTCCCTCGGATTACTGCGCTCGTCATCGGATCGCCGCCTCCGCCTGCGTCGGGCGCTGCGGGGCGGTCGCCGGATCGAGCAGGTACTCGAGCACCCGGCGCACCGCCGGTGCTGCGACTGCAGATCCGCCGCCCCCTTCCTCGACCACGATCACGACGACGTACTTCGGGTTCGAGATGGGGGAGATGCCGGCGAACCAGGATGTGTCGACGTCGTCGGCAAACGCCCCGATCTGGGCAGTCCCGGTCTTCCCGCCAATCTGCCGCAGATACGGGGACCCCGCAAATGCGCCGGCCGCGGTTCCTTCCCGCACGACGCCGGCGAGGTCGCGCAGCAGCATGGCGGAGGTCTCAGGGTCGATGTCGACGTTGCGCACCACTGCCGGCTCCCGCCGGTCGACAACGTCGCCGTCCGCGTCGACGAAATGGTCGACCACGCGCGGCCGCCACACCGTGCCGCCGTTGACGAGGGCTGCGTAGGAAACTGCCATCTGCAAGGGAGTTGCCGCCAGGTCACCCTGGCCGATCACGGTGTTCATGAGATCTCCGCCGTACCACTCGCCGTTGGGGAAAGCCACCGGGTTCTGCTCATGGAGCCGCTCCCGCCATTCGCGATCCGGCATGATGCCCGCAGCCTCTCCCGGCAGGTCGATCCCGGTGGGAGCGCCGTAGCCGAGCCGGCGAGCCCAATCCTGGATGATCGACTCGTCGAGGCTGTTGTCCTCCCACACCCCGAGAGCGACCTCCCAGAAGTAGACGTCGGCGGATTTGACGAGTGCGCCATGCAGGTTGGTCCAGCCGTGGTTGGGGTTCCAGTCGGTGAAGACCTGCGGGCTCCCCTCCCCGAACGACGGGAACTCCAGCTTGGGCTCGAGCACCTTGCCGTCCTCAGGTCCGTTCAAATCGCGCGGCCACACGTCTTCTTCGACTGCGACCACATAGGGAACCGCCTTGAAGGTCGAGCCGGGTGGGAAGGTCCCCCGCACGTTGAGGTTGAGGAGAGCGTTGTTCTCCTGAATCACTTCGAATTCCTCGGCGCTCAGGCTCCCAACGAACGCGTTCGGGTCGTAGTCGGGGATGGACTCCATAGCCACGATGGATCCGTCGGTGATGTCCATGACCAGGCCCGCCACCTTGCCGGTCGGCTGCTCGCCCAGGCCCTCTGAGATCTCCAGCGAATAGAACAGCGCCTCCTTGAGCTCCCGGCTGACGTCGGCATCGATGGTCAGCACCACATTCCACCCCGGCCGGGCATTGATCTCTTCGGTGAACTGCCAGACACTGCGGTCGGCACTGACGGTGAACACCTCTGCCCCCTCGGTCCCGCGCAGCACGTTGTCGTATTGGCGCTCGACACCAGCCCGCCCGAACACCTCATCGGTCCGAACCCGGTCCCCGTATCGCTCGAGGTCCCCGCTCGTGGCCCGACCCGTGTAGCCGAGGACGTGGGCGGCCAGGGTCTCGAGCGGGTACGTGCGGACCGGCGTCAATGCCACCTCGATCCCCGGATAGTCCTCCTGGTATTCCTGAACCTCGAACGCGACCTCGTCGCTGATGTCTCGGGCGAGGGTGACGACCGTCCCGGAGGCCGCAGAGTTGATGGGATTGCGAACCTCTGACTGGTCCACTCCCAACAGGACGGCCAGGCGCTGCACCAGCTGTTCTTCCTGTTCGATCGTGACCTCGGACCGATCCAGTTGCAGGGTCTGTGAGGGACGGCTGCCGGCCAGCACCGTGCCGTTGATGTCGCGAATCTCACCCCGGGCGGGCTGCTGGTAGATCACCTGCACCTGGTTGGCAGAGGCTTTGATCGTGTTCTCCTCGACGGCGGCAACCTGCAGAAACCACAGCCGAACCGACAGCATCACGAACAGCGCCAGAAACGTGATTCCGAGGGTGGCCAGTCTCCAGGGGTGGATCACGCCCATACTCCCGCAGCCGGGTCCCGCCGCATGAGGCGTGCGGTGAGGGGAAGCACTCCGATGGCGAGGATGAGGTTGTACACGGCGGCCAGCAGCACCTTTTTGAACGCATTCACGTCCGAGAACACCTGTTGTCCAAAGAGGGTACCGAGGGTGGCGTACAACAGCTCACCGCCCACCGTTAGGACGAAGATCGAGGCCAGCGTGAGAAAGGTGTTGCCCTCCACTCGCGGGCGGATCCGCACCGTCACATAGGCTGCCACGGTCAGCACGAGCGCCCACACCCCCAGCAGCGTGTTGCCGAGGAGGTCCGTGAGCAGGCCGGCGCTGAAGCCGAGCAGCATGGCCGCCTCCTCGGAGAGCTGGTAGGAGGCGGCGACCACGACGAGCAGCACGAAGTCGGGCGCCACGTCGAACGGATCGAGATAGCGGTCGAACAGCGTGGTCTGCAGGATCACCGCGACGATGCCCAGCGCGAGGGCGACGTTGAGATGCCGGAACCTCACGGAACCTCCCCGCCGTCTGGGCCCTCCTCATCGGTCGCTCCGTCGTCACCGGCTCCCGGCAGGTAGAAGACCACCCGCACGAAGTCGAGCCGCTCGAAGTCGACGGCGGGTTCGATGGTCGTGAGGATGCCGGCGCCGGCGGCGGGTTCTGCCGCACGGGCGACGGTCCCGACGACCAGCCCGGCCGGGTACCGGTTGGCAAACGTCACCACCACCTCCCCCTCGCTGACCGGGCCGTCGGCCTCCGAGCTGACGAATTTCAGGTCGCTGGAGCCCCGTCCCTCGGCGATGCCAACGAACCCGGATCCGACCAGCCGCACCGCAACGGCATGGTCGGGATCGGTGAGCAGCTTGACCGTGGCACTGTTGGAGGTGACCGAATCGATGTGGCCGACCAGTCCTTGCAGGTTGACCACCGGCTGGCCGACGGTGATGCCTTCGTCGGCGCCCTTGTTGAGCACCACAGAGAAATCGAAGTTCGAGCTGCCTCCCGCCTGGACCCTCGCCACGACGCTGCGGGAGAGCAACTCACCAGGAAGCTCGAGCTGCAGCAGATCGCGCAGCACCTCGTTCTCGGCCCTGATGCTCTCGGTTTCGGCCAGCGTGCGGTTGGCCTCTTGCAGATCCTCTCGCAGGCGGTCGTTCTCTGCCCGCAGGCCGGCCAGGTTGACGGTTGCATCGACTGCGTCGGCGACGGGACGGATGACCGCCGTCACCGCCGATTGGACCGGATCGAGGAGCGTCCGCACACCGTCGCGAAGAGTTCCGGTCACCCCACCACCCTCGGAGCGGACATCGAAGGTCATCAACAGGAAGGAGAGAATCATCAGGGAGATGAACAGGGCGGTGGAGCGGGCGAAGCGCTGATTGGTCAGCATGGCGACTCAAATGTCAGTCCCCCCAGCACCGCTGGGGGGAGGGTTGAGGTGCCGGAGTATGCACGGGGAGAGACGGATCATGCGGATGGGTCGGCGGTGCCGGTGAGAGGCCGCCGGGGCGATTCGCAGCCGGAAAGCGGGGGGCTCCCACCGCCAAGATGCCTGCCTTGCATTGCGAACAGCCTCCTACGGTCGGGCAGATGAGATCAACACGCTTTGCAGCACGTCGAATTCCTCCAGGGTCTGCCCCGAGCCCATGACCACCGAATGCAGCGGCTTGTCGACGGTGATGATCGGCATGCCGGTTTCGTGCGCCAGCCGCACGTCGGTTCCACGCAGCAACGCTCCACCGCCGGTGATGGTGATCCCGTGCTCCATGATGTCCCCCGACAGCTCCGGTGGCGTCTTGTCGAGAGTGAACTTGACGGCATCGATGATCGCCTGCACCGGCTCCTCGATCGCCTCCCTGATCTCCTGGGAGGCCACCACCACGGTCTTGGGGAGACCGGAGATGAGGTCGCGGCCTCGCACCTCTGCGGCCGGTTCGTCGCGGTAGGGATAGGCCGATCCGATCGCCATCTTGATCTGCTCGGCGGTGCGCTCGCCCAGCATGAGGTTGTACTCCTTCTTCACCCACTGGATGATGGCTTCGTCGAGCTCGTCACCGCCGACGCGGATGCTCTTGGAGACCACGATCCCACCGAGCGAAATCACCGCCACCTCGGTGGTGCCACCTCCGATGTCGACGATCATCGACCCGGTCGGCTCGTGCACGGGAAGATGCACCCCGATGGCGGCCGCCATTGGCTCTTCGATCGTATAGGCGCGGCGGGCACCGGCGTGATAGGCCGCCTCCTCGACCGCCCGGCGCTCGACGCCCGTGATGCCCGATGGGACACAGATGACGATGCGGGGTCGTGCCCAGCGGCGGCGATGGACCTTCTGTATGAAATAGCGCAGCATCTTCTCGGTGATGTCGAAGTCGCTGATGACGCCGTCGCGCAACGGACGAATCGCCTGAATGTACGAAGGGGTGCGGCCGATCATCCGCTTGGCTTCCATGCCGACTGCCAGAGCCCGGTTGGTCTGGGTGTTGATCGCAACCACCGAGGGCTCGTTCAGCACGATCCCCTGACCGCGCACGTACACCAGGGTGTTTGCAGTACCCAGGTCGATTGCCATATCCCGGCCAGCGAACGAGAAGAGCGAGTCAGCCACCAATTTCCTTGCGTGTCAGCGAGCAGTCAGTGTACCTGTGGCCAGGTTTTCGCGCTATCCGGATTTCGCGACCCGACTGGTGCCCCGCGACTTCAGCTTAGGCGCTCCCGGCCCGGGACCCGGCTACCGTTTCGTTATGGAAGCCCTCGACGCAGCCGTTCGACTTCTCCGGGGCAAACGGCGTCTGCTCGCATTCACGGGAGCCGGCATCTCCACCGAGTCCGGCATACCCGACTTCCGGGGCCCGAACGGGGTCTGGACCCGCATCGATCCCTCTGAGTTCACGTTCGACAAGTATGTCACCAGGCGGGAAACCCGGCAACGGTCGTGGGAGATGCGCAAGCAGTCGGGCATCCTCGAGGCGGCGCCAAATGACGCCCACCGGGCGCTCGTCGACCTGTGGAAGGCCGGAATCCTGCTCGGAGTGGTCACCCAGAACATCGACGGCCTCCATCAGGCCGCCGGCCTGCCACCGGAGGCGGTCGTCGAGCTCCACGGAAACGTGCGCAACGTCGAATGCCTGGAGTGTGACGCCGGCTGGCCGACGAGCGAAGTGCTGGCACGAGTCGACGCCGGCGAAACAGATCCCATGTGCCCCGTGTGCGGAGGCATCATCAAAGTGGCAGTGATCTCATTCGGGCAGGCGATGCCGGTGCCAGAAGTGGAGATGGCGAGTGATCTCGCCGTCCGCTGCGACGCGGTGATCGCCATCGGATCGACCCTCTCGGTGTATCCGGCCGCCTACGTGCCGATGGAGGCCAAGCAAACCGGGGCGGGGTACGTCATCGTCAACCAGGGCGCCACCGACCAGGACTACCTGGCCGACGTCCTCGTTGCCGGTGCCGCCGGCGAGGTGCTGCCGAAGATGGTCACAGCCCTCACGTGAAGACCGGCGGCGCTGCCGCCGGGCTCAGAGGATCGCCCGATACCGGACCGCCGGGATCGTGATCCCGAGACACTGGTCGGCCGTGGTTCCGTCTGCTTCCCAGCCGGCCCCCTTGTAGAAGGCCCGGGCGACCAGGTTGTCCGTCATCACCCACAGCGCCGACTCGCTGAAGCCTCCGTCCCGCAGCGTTTCGAACACCGCCGCCATGAGCTGGGAACCCCACCCCCGTCTGAAGTGATTGGGATCGAGGTACATGGCGTAGAGCTCTCCCACTCGATCCGGATCGAGGTCCCGGTCGCTGCTGGGCCCGGTGTGTGCGAACCCGACCACCTCATCGCCGTCGGCTGCGACCAGGACGGCGCGGCGCGGGCTTTCGGTGCTCAGCCAGTCCTCCCATTGCTCGGTGCGTTTGCCCAGTTCATCGGTGAGACCTGCCAGAAAATCGGCTGGGAGCAGGTCGACATAGGCGGCCTGCCACGAGGCGATGTGGATCTCGGCCAGCCGGGGGGCATCGTGCAACGTGGCGGGCCGAATCACGCTCAGCCGCCGCGCCGCTGCCGATGGAAGAAGATGTCCAGCTCCCTCTGGGCACTCTCGGTCGAGTCCGAGCCGTGGACGATGTTCTCGGTGACGATGAGGCCGTAGTCGCCCCGCAGGGTTCCGGGTGGGGCGTCGGCGGGGTTGGTGGGCCCCATGAGGGTGCGGGCCACCGATACCGCCGATTCACCGGACCACCACGTTGCAACCACCGGCCCGCTGGTTATGAACTCGAGGAGCTCGGGGAAGAACGGCTTGTCTGTGTGCTCGGCGTAGTGGCGGGTTGCCGTCTCCTCAGAAATCACCATCTGGCGGATGTGCTCGAGCTTCAGCCCTTTACGCTCCATGCGGCCGATCACCTCGCCCACCAGGCCGCGTCTGACCCCATCGGGCTTCACCATCACGAACGTGTCCTCGACGGCCATGTCAACTCCTCTCGGTATTGGCCAGCAGGCTACGCGCCTCGCCCGCAACGTACATGGACCCCGTGATGAGCACAGCGCCATCGTCCCCGGCCGCATGGCGGGCGGCGCTCACCCCCTCGCCAACCGAGGCGGCTACATGGACCGGCCGATTCGGGAGGGCGGAGCGGGCGGCGGCGGCTACCTCCTCGGCCGGGATCGACCGGTCACTGGGAGCCGGGACGGCGAACACCTCGCCGGCGATCCCGCCGAGCTCGGCCAGCAGCTCCACGAGCTTCTTGTCTCCGAGAGCCCCGAAAACCACCTTCCACAGGAAGGGCGGGAACTCCTCGTCGAGAGCTGCGGCTCCGGCTCGCATCGACTCGGGGGTGTGGGCCCCATCGATGACGACGAGCGGGTGGCGCTCGACAACTTCCAGCCGGCCGGGAAGTGTCAAGGCGGCAAACCCGTCGCGGACCGCTTCGACGTCGAGCGCCCGCCCCAGCAGCTGTTCGGCGGCCGCCACCGCGATCGCCGCATTCTCGAGTTGGTGGCGCCCGTGGACGGGCATATGAACCTCGTCGTACTGCTCGTACACGCCCTCGATTTCGATGTCCCAGCCTCCCACCGCCCGCACCGGCTCCTCCAGCCGGAAGTCCCGGCCGAGAGCGAGATGGGGAGCGCCCACCTCCGATGCTCGTGCGCTCATCACCGCGTCGGCCTCGGGAGAAAGCTCACCGGTCACCAGAATGCCGCCGGGCTTGAGAATGGCGGCCTTCTCGGTGGCGACCGACCCAAGCGTGTCACCCAGGTACTCGGTGTGCTCCAGGGCCACCGAAGTCACGACCGCGACCTCCGACTGGACCACATTGGTGGCGTCGAGTCGACCCCCCAGGCCGACCTCGATGACGCCGAGCTCGACCGCACGCTCGGCGAACCAGCTGAAGCCCACCACAGTGGCGAACTCGAAGTAGGTGAGGCGTCGTTCAGGCTCATCGTCGATGAGCGAGTCGAAGGCGGCTGCGTCGGTCACGGCCTGAGCGAACTCGGCTGCCGTCGCCTGCTGATTGTTGTACGAAAACCGCTCCTCGACGGCCTCGAGGTGTGGGCTGGTGTAGGTACCAACCGACAGGCCGTGGGCTGCGGCCAGCAGCGTGACCATGCGGGCAACCGAGGTCTTGCCCTTGCTTCCCGTGACGTGGATCACGGGGTAGCTCAGGTGAGGGTCGCCCATCATCTCCAGCACTCCGGCGATCTGCTCCAGCCCGGGGCGGATACCCCGCCCGGCATGGCGCTCCAGGTAGGCGACCGCCTCTTCGTACGTCACGCCGGCATCACAGCTCGGCGAGCTGAGAACGCAGCTTGGACATCGTGGCCTCCGCCTCGATGCGCTTCTGCTCCTCTTTGGCCACGATCTCGGCCGGAGCACGGTCGCGGAAGCTCGGGTTGGAGAGCTTGCGATCGGCGAGGGCGTAGTCCTCCTCGGCCGCCGACAGCGCCCGTTCAAGCCGGTTTCGCTCGGCGTCGAGATCCGCCACCCCGTCGAGCGGCAAGAAGCCCTGGACAGGCCCGGCAACCACCCGGGTGAAGCCCTGCGTCGATTCGAGGGCTCCCAGCTCCGGCGCCACCGCCACGAGCGATGCAAGCTGCGCCCACCACCACGGTTCGGCAACCGACTCGGGGTCGGCTATGTGCATCGTCAGCCCCCGCTTGGGCGAAAGCTGGTGCGAGGACCGGAACCGGCGAATGCCCCCCACCAGCTCCTGAAACACCTCCATCGAGCGCGGGGCCGCCACCGGCCGCGGATCGGGCCAGGCGGCTCCGGCCAGCAGGCCGTCGTCGACCAGCTCCTTCCACAGCTCCTCGGTCACATAGGGAATGGCCGGGTGGAACAGCTTGAGAAGGTCCCGCATCACCACGCCCAGGGTCTGGCGGGTGGCGGCACCCGAGCCGGCGTCGGCCATGGATGCCTTGGACAACTCGAGGTACCAGTCGAACACTTCCGACCAGGCGAAGTTGTAGAGGAGGCCGTAGGCGTCGCTGAAGCGGTACTCGTCGGCCAGGAGGTTGAACCGCTCGATGGTCGCGTGCAGGCGCGAGAGCACCCAGGCCGCTTCCGGCCCGGGATCCTCGGGATAGCCACCGTCGGCCGGGACGCTTCCGGGCTCGACGTGTCCGAGGACGAATCGGGCGGCGTTCCACAGCTTGTTGCCGAACTTGCGCGCCCCCTCCACCCATTCCATGTCGAACGGCACGTCCTGGCCGGGAGCTGCTGCCTGCACGATGGCAAGCCGGAGAGGGTCTGCGCCATGGGACTCGATGACGTCGAGCGGGTCGATTGCGTTGCCGAGTGATTTCGACATCTTGCGACCGTCGGGGGTGCGAACCAATCCGTGTATGACGACATCGGAAAACGGCACCTGGTCCATGAACTCGAGGCCCATCTTCATCATTCTCGCCACCCAGAAATAGATGATGTCGAAACCGGTCACCAGCACCGTGTTGGGGTAGAACGTGGTCAGATCGGGCGTCTCTTCGGGCCACCCGAGTGTGCTGAATGGCCACAGCGCCGACGAGAACCACGTGTCGAGCACATCCTCGTCCTGGCGCAGATCCGAGCCCGCACAGTTGGGACAGGCGACCGGATCCTCGATCGCAACGATCACCTGGTCACAGTCTCCGCAATACCACGCAGGTATGCGATGGCCCCACCAGATCTGGCGGCTGATGCACCAATCCCGCAGGTTCTCCATCCAGTGGAAGTAGCTGTTCTCCCATCGTTGCGGAACGAACCGCGTTCGCCCGTCGCGAACCGCATCGATGGCCGGCCCCACCAGCGGGCGGACGTTCACGAACCATTGCAGCGACAGGTAAGGCTCGACGATCGTGTTGCACCGGTAGCAGTGGCCCACTGAATGCGTGCGCTCTTCGACATGGTCGAGAAAATCGCCCTCTGCCAGCGCCTGCTTGACGACCCGGCGGGCATCGAGACGATCGAGGCCTGCGAACTGCCCTCCGTTCTCGTTGACCTCGGCCTCGACCGTGAAGATGTTGACGCTCTCGAGCCCGTGGCGGCTGCCGATCTCAAAGTCGTTCGGGTCGTGGGCGGGCGTGACCTTCACCGCTCCGGTGCCGAACTCCGGGTCCACGGCATCGTCGGCGACCACCGGGATCTCGCGATCCATGAGCGGCAGCACGACGGTCTTTCCGACCGCGTGGGTGTACCGCTCGTCGTCGGGATGCACCGCTACGCCGGTGTCTCCGAGCATGGTTTCGGCCCGGGTGGTCGCCACCGTGATGTGGCCGGAACCGTCCGTGAACGGGTAGTTGATGAAGACCAGCTCTCCGGCCGTCTCTTCATATTCGACCTCGATGTCGGAGAGGGCGGTGTGGTCCTGCGGGCACCAATTGATGATCCGGTTCCCCCGATAGATGATGTCCTTCTCGTACAGGCGCACGAACACCTCGCGAACCGCGGCCGACAACCCTTCGTCCATGGTGAACCGCTCACGCGTCCAGTCGACCGAATCACCGAGCTGGCGCATCTGGCGGGTGACGGTGGCGTGCGACTTCGCCTTCCACTGCCAGACCTGTTCCACGAATGCTTCCCGCCCGAGGTCGTGGCGGGTCAAGCCCTCGCGGGCAAGCTCGCGTTCCACCACCGTCTGGGTGGCGATCCCGGCGTGGTCGGTGCCGGGCAGCCACAGCACCCGGAAGCCCTGCATGCGCTTGCGGCGGATGATGACGTCGTGGATGAGGTGGTTGAGGGCGTGGCCCATGTGGAGCACACCGGTGACGTTGGGAGGGGGGAGCACGATGCAAAACGGGTCACCGTCCGGGTTGTGCTCGGGGGCGAACACGCCCGATTTCTCCCAGATGTCGTACCAATCGGCTTCGACCGCGGCCGGGTCGTAGGTGGGCTTCATCCGCGTGATGATAGGTAGCCCCGGCCCGGGTGAGCATCCCGGCGCGTGCGGGTTCCCGCCGGCCGCTCCCACCTTCCTGGGCCCACCGGCCGTTCGCTCGTCGGGGAGCCGGGCCTTCAGCCCGGTCGAGCGTCGACCAGGTTCTTGAACATGACGTGGGCGTCGACGTACCCGAGGGCCGGATGGTGAAAGGCGCCGGGCAGCGTCCCCACGATCGCAAAGCCGAGCTTTTCCCACAGCCGCACCGCCTCGTGGTTGGACGACGCCACCAGGTTGTACTGCATGGCCCGGAACCCGAGACGGATGGCCTCGGCCTGGGAGTGCTCACACATGCGGGTGGCGATGCCCCTCCCCCGTGCCGGCTCGGCGACCGCATACCCACAGTTGCAGACGTGCGCACCCCGGCCCGGCTGGTTGGCGATCAGGTAGTAGGTCCCGAGCAACTGTTCGCCCTCGACAGCGACGTACGTCGCGACGGGCTTGTCGATCCAAGCTCCGCGAGCCGCCTGCTCGCTGATGTCGGTCGGATAGGCGTAGGTCTCTCCGGCCCGAAAGATCGGCTCGAGGACCGCCCAGACCCCCGGCCAGTCGTCGTCTTGGAAGGGGCGGAGCGTGATCACCCGGTGAGTCTGGCAGGTGGCAACCTCGCACTCGGCTCCCCACGCGAAAACACTCCCCGATGCCGTGGGGAGTGTCTTCGTCCGTTCCGCCCGCTGTTTTCGAGGTATTGCTTCCCGCTCAAACCTTCTACCCACACGGTACGACCACGGAGAGTGGTTGTCATCGGGTTGGCGAATCATTGCGTCGGCACCCTGCGGGACTAGTGCGTGACTTCGGCTGAAGTGGCGGGCGCGGGTCGGGAGCTATCCGGCCGAGGCCCAATACGAGGGCCGGTGCGAGGTGGTTCGGTCCGAGACGACCCGGGTCAGGCGCTGCGCTCGGATACCTCGTCGCCCGGTGGGACCTCTTTGACGGGCACGAGGGTGGGGTTCACTCGCTGAGCGACCACATCGGCGTCGATCATCACCTGGCCGATGTCGTCGCGGGACGGGAGGTCGTACATCGTGTTGAGGAGCACCTCTTCCATGATGGCGCGCAAGCCGCGGGCCCCGGTTCCCCGCAACACCGCCTGGTCGGCGATCGCATCGAGCGCTTCCTCGCTGAAGATGAGCTCCACTCCGTCCATCTCGAAGAACTTGGCGTACTGGCGGACGAGCGCGTTCTTCGGCTCTTTGAGGATGCTGATGAGGGCATCCCGATCGAGATCGTCGACGGTGGCCACCACCGGAAGGCGCCCGATGAATTCGGGAATGAGACCGAACTTGATGAGATCCTCCGGCAGCACCTCGGCCAGCATCTCGTCGCTGCGGTTCTCGTTCCGACTGTGGATTTCGGCTGCGAAGCCGATCCCCTGTTTGCCTACCCGGGAGCTGATGACCTGCTCGAGGCCGGCGAAGGCGCCACCACAGATGAACAACATGTTGGAGGTATCGATCTGGATGAACTCCTGGTGCGGATGCTTGCGCCCACCCTGGGGAGGCACCGACGCCACGGTTCCCTCGATGATCTTGAGCAGCGCCTGCTGGACACCCTCCCCGGACACGTCACGGGTGATGGAGGGGTTCTCCGCCTTGCGGGCGACCTTGTCGATCTCGTCGATGTAGATGATGCCGGTCTCGGCGCGGGCGACATCGAAGTCGGCCGCCTGCAGCAGCTTCAAGAGAATGTTCTCGACGTCCTCCCCCACGTAGCCCGCTTCGGTGAGGGCGGTGGCGTCGGCGATGGCAAACGGCACATTGAGCTGGCGGGCCAATGTCTGGGCGAGCAGGGTCTTGCCGCACCCGGTGGGTCCGATCATCAGGATGTTGGACTTCTGGAGCTCGACCCCGTCGGTTTCCTTCAGGCCGGCGTTGACCCGCTTGTAGTGGTTGTAGACGGCAACCGACAGGATCTTCTTGGCTTGATCCTGACCGACGACGTAGTCGTCGAGGAACTCGAATATCTCCCGCGGCTTGGGCAGTTCTGTGGGGGCGACTTCGGCGGTGGTTCCCAGCTCTTCTTCGATGATCTCGTTGCACAGGTCGATGCATTCGTCGCAGATGTAGACGCCGGGGCCGGCAATGAGCTTCTTGACCTGCTTCTGGGACTTGCCACAGAAGCTGCATTTCAGCAGCTCGGAGCCGTCGCTGAACTTGGCCACTCGTTAACTCCCAACCGACGCGAGGCGCCTCGGCATCAGAACTTCGTCAATTACACCGTATCCCTTAGCCTCGTCGGCCGTCATCCAGAAGTCTCGCTCGGTGTCTTTTTGGATGGTATCGAGATTCTGGCCGGTGTGATCGACGAGGATGTTGTTCAGCTCGAGCCGGAGCCGCACGATCTCCTTGGCCTGGATCTCGATGTCGGTCACCTGGCCCTCAACGCCGCCGTGGGGCTGGTGAAGCATGATGCGAGCGTGCGGGAGGGCAAACCGCTTCCCGGGTGCTCCGGCAGCCATCAGCACCGCGGCAGCCGATGCCGCCTGGCCCATGCAGAAGGTAGACACGTCCGGCTTGATGTGCTGGATCGTGTCGTACATGGCGAAGAACGAAGAGACCACGCCGCCCGGTGAGTTGATGTACAGGGCGATGTCCTTGTCGGGATCTTCGCTCTCCAGGTGCAGCAGCTGGGCCATGACCAGATTGGCAACGGTGTCGTCGATTGGTGTGCCGAGGAAGATGATCCGTTCCTTGAGCAGCCGGCTGTAGATGTCGAAGGCCCGCTCCCCCCTGCTCGAGGTCTCTATCACGGTTGGAACTAGGTAGCCCATGTCACTCCTCGTCTTCTGTTGCGGCATCTTCGGCCGTGTCGCTGCCCGTGACCGCAGCCTCAGCCTCGGTCGGGGTGCCACTCCCGTCGGTCTCAGCGAGCGAAAGCTCGTTGCCGTTCTCGTCTACGGGAACGGCTGCTTCGACCAGATGGTCAATAACCTTGTTTCTCAGGATATCACCACTCAGGATCTCCACTTGCCCACTCTCGCGCAGCGCCTTTTCGTATTCCTCGGGGCTCTGCTCACTCGAAGCGGCCAGGGCACCCATGGCTTCCTGCAACTCCGCGTCCGCCACAGCAATTCCCTCCGCCTCCCCAACCGCGTCGAGCAGGATGCGAACGGACAATGACCGTTCGGCCTGCTGCTTGGCATCGGCCAGGAAGGCCTCCTCGGTTTGACCGGTCACGCGCAGGTAATCGGCGAACGGGATGCTCTGCTGGTCGAGCCGATGCAGGAAGCGATGGATCTGGTACTCCATCTCGGCGTCGACCAGAGCCTGGGGCAGCTCGACGTCCATATCTTCGATCAGCTCGGACAAGACGGTGTCGGCGAACTGGCGCCTGACCGACGCCAGCTTGTGCTCTCTCAGGCCGGATCGGAGCTCTTCCCGGAGGGCATCGATCGATTCGAACTCGGAAACTTCCTCCACCCAGGCATCGGTTACGTCGGGGAGGCGCTTGGTCTTGACACCCTTTACCAGCACCTGGAACGTCACTTCCTTGCCGCCGTAGTCGCCGAAGCCCTCCGGCAGCGTTTCGTTGTACTTGACGATGGAACCGGCGTTGGAGCCCATGAGGTGGGCGTCGAGGCCGGGAACGAAGCTTTCCGACCCAACCGGGTAGGTAAGGTCGTTGGCGGTGAGATCGTCGATCTGGGTTCCGTTGTGTGAGGCCGTCAGGTTGATGACCGCATAGTCGCCGTCGGTTACCGGATGCTGGGCATCCTCCAGCTCTGCGAATTGGTTGCGGAGACGATCAATCTGCTCGTCGATGTCCGCTTCGTCCACCTCAGGCGCCTCGATGCTCACCCGTCGTCCCTCGTAGAGGGGAACGTGGTCGAGCGTCGGCCATAGCGTCACCTTGACGTCCACTTCGACCCCGGCGTCGGTGTCGCGCAGATCCTGCACTGCCGGAGTGGCGGCTGGCCGCAGGTCGGCCGCCGTGAGCGCCTCGGCCACGATCCCGGGGAGTGCCACATCGATGGCCTCCGAGCGAAGCTTGGCTGCCCCCAGCGTGGCCTCGACCACCTTGCGCGGCACCTTTCCGGGCCTGAAGCCCTTCACCTTCATGTCCTTCGAGAGGCGTCGGGCGGCCTCGTCCTTGGCGGACTCGAGCGCCGCCGGTTCGATCTGAACGGTGAGGACCCGTTCGAACGGACCTGCCTCCACGATGTTGGTTTCCACTTGGCTCCTATTGCGTTGTTGTTTGGGGTGGCTGACGGGACTCGAACCCGCGACCTCCGGGACCACAACCCGGCGCTCTGACCAACTGAGCTACAACCACCACGCCGTGATGAGGCGGCGCCCCCGGAAGGATTCGAACCTCCGACCAAGAGCTTAGAAGGCTCCTGCTCTGTCCACTGAGCTACGGGGGCAGAACCCAATTACCGAGCGGGTGAAGGGAATCGAACCCTCATAGCCAGCTTGGAAGGCTGGAGCTCTACCATTGAGCTACACCCGCAGGGGCCTACAGGTTAGAGCGGTCTCGCCCGGTTGCCTACGTCCCGCTATCGCAGGCTCGCGCGCACGCTCCTGGTCAGGTCGAATATGGCGCTCCAGGCGGCCCATCCGATGAGGGCGCCGAGCGAGTTGAAGATCACGTCGTCGACGGTGCCGAGGCTCCCGAGGCCGAACAGGAGCTGGGAGAGCTCGATCGCCCCGGACACCGCCGCCCCCGCCAGCAGCGCCCGTCTCGGATCGCGCAACTGCTCCCAGCCGAGCGCGGCGAGAAACCCGAGCGGGAGGAACAGCACGACGTTGCCGATCGGATCCTTGAGGGCCTGGGCAAGTCCGACTCCGCGCACCCGCCGGTCCAGGTTGATCTCCTCGACCGGCACTCCTGCGTCCCTCGCCAGCCGCTCACGCTCCGCCATCCAGTGCGCCTCGGGCATCAAGTGGTCGCCGGAATTGGCGATCGACTCGGCGGTCCCCCACAGCGGCACCACGCTCTGCACGTCGAATCGGTAGAGGGCGGGACCCTGCAAATAGTCGAGGGGATAGACGGTGATGGCGAGGGCGGACACCATCCAGACACCGAGCCCGGCTATCGCCAGCGCACGAAGGGGCTGCAGGCGCCCGGCTTGGCGCAGCTCGAACAGGATCCAGGCGCCGGCCGCCACCAGGATGATCCAGCTGAGGGGCTCGGTCCACATGAGTCCGAGCGCGTCCGTCGCGTTTCTCCACCAGCCCTGCAGCGTCCTGAACATGTTGGATATGACGCCGGATAGCGCCCGGAAGTTGCAGACTTCGTTCGAGTCCGGGCCCGGCGGGCAGGCGGGCGCTTCGCAACTCGGCCGCCAAGCCCCTCCCGGGCCCAAACCGGCATCCCTCCCGGTGCCCGACCCCGTATACCGATCATGGACCAGTCAGTGTTCTTTCCGCAGGTGACCGGCGTGTCGCTGGCCGGTGAGCGGCTCGAGTTTCCCGCCTCCTTCGGGGCCGACCGCACCCTGGCGGTGATTGCGTTCTGGGAATGGCAGCAGCCGATGGTGGATTCCTGGCTGGGCACCGCACGAAGGCTGGAGTTCCAGCAGCCGGCCTTCGAGTACTTCGAGATGCCCGTCATCGAGGCGTCCACCCCGGATGACCATCGATTCATCGATAACGGGATGCGGTCTGCCATCACCGACCGCCGGGCTCGCGAGAAGACCATTCCGCTCTATGTCGACACAGCCGGATTTCTTCGGTCCCTGGGGCTGCCGACCGAGGACGAGATCTACGCGGTGCTGCTGGGCGAATCAGGCCTCATCCTGCGCATCTGGGCGGGCTCCGCGACCCCAACGGCGTCCGGCCAGCTCGAGGAACTCGTCGACACCGGTGCGGCGCTCCCGTTTGGCTCTTCCCTCGATGGCCCGATCGGGGCGAGCATCTACACTCCCACCTGACGGGCTGTGGCGCAGTTTGGTAGCGCACTTGCTTTGGGAGCAAGGGGTCGCCGGTTCAAATCCGGCCAGCCCGACCAGGTAGCCGGATCGCCGGTTGCCGGGTTTCCTGCGGCCTCCATCGGAGTTGCCAAGCAGGCCCGGCGGTTCCCGAGCCCCGGGTAGTGTCACACCGATGAGCTTCACGATCCCAGATACCCCGTTCGGGTGGCGGGTTCGGCGCCGGCTGGAGACCGAGATCGTCGGCTGGATGACCACCGTGAATGCCGACGGCACGCCCCGTCCTTCGCCGGTCTGGTTTTGGTGGGACGGCCTATCTCTGCTCATCTACTCAAAGGACGGGACGGCTCGCACTCGCAACCTGGCCCGGAGTCCGGCCGCTTCGTTCAACTTCGACGGCAACGGGACGGGCGGCGACATCGTGGTACTCGAAGGCACGGCATTCATTTCGGAGGATCCACCCTCGACCGAGATTCCCGAATACCAAGAGAAGTACCGGGCCGACATCGAGCGCCTCGGTATGACCCCGGGCACCTTCGCGATCGGCTATCCCATACCGATCAGGTTTCACCCGCAGCGACTGCGAGGGCACTAGCCGGAAGGATGGGTCGGCTCTCCGAAGACGGTGTCCGGACCGTCCGGACCGGCCTCGTAGTACAGCGAGTAGTGCCGCACGACCGGCGCCTGGTCGCAATGCGAGCTCACCCTGGCGAGGAGCTCGGCGCCGAGGCCCCTCTCTTTGAAGGCGGCCGCCCGTTCGGCAGTGGCGAACTGGGTGACGGCCGTCACCCGGCAGGCGTCGTCCTCGTCCACGAGGACGGTGTGCTGGTACGGGCCGTTCTCGTCCCGCAGCGCCAGCCGCTCCCAGGTCTGCATCGCAGATGTGAACGCCTGCATCTCACCCTGGGTGACGAGAAACTCGGACACTTCGACGTGCTTCATGCGCCCAACCTAGCGCTGCGTCAACAGTCCCGGCCGGGATCGCGAATTGGGGCACGAACGCCAGGAACCCGCCGTCTTGGGATTGAGCGCATTTACGACGAAGCCTGCTGGAAGACTCTGCCAAGCAGCGCCGTGGTAACGGCGTCCACCCCGGTTTCGGCGGTGTTGCGGGTGCGGCGATTCGAGACTGTCAACAGGGTCGGGGTCTCCGGCACCGGCCCAGGCTAGATGCCGGTCTGGGGCAGCACCGGCTGCTTTCAAGAACCCCAGACCTCCAAAGCGCACGAAGCATTGTTCTATCAGTGATCGTGACTCAGTGCCGTCGAGCCCTGATCAGCCGACGGGTTGTCGCTCCCGGGTCTTCATCAGGTGCTTGACGATGTATTCGACGTCCGGTTGGACGCCGGTGATGGTTTCTGACCACATGGCATGCAGGAAGAACAGCCCGACGAAGTACAGCCCGGGGACTTCCTCGACAATCCCCCGCTGGTGGATCGGCATGTGGTTCTCGTCGAAGACCGGCAGGTCGATCCAGTCGAAACCGGGTCGGTAGCCGGTGCACCAGATGACGCTGGCGACATCGATCACCTGACCGTCGTCGGTGACGGGCTTGCCGTCCTCGACACCGGCGACGCGGCCGACTCGTTTCACTCCCGCCTGCTTCAGCTCCTTGGGTCGCACCCGTACCAGCGGCGGACCACTCGCCATCATCTTGGGACGGGCCCGGCGCCCGATCGGCGTTGAGGTGTTGAGCACGCGGACCATGGCGAAGCGAACGAGGCGGGTGCCGACGGTGCGGCCGAAGAATCCTTCCAGCTTGAACGGCACCGCTCCCGCTTCCGTACCTGCCACCGTCGTGTCGTGCGTCGCCGACACGTCGAGCGAGATGTCGGCGCCCGAGTTGCCCAGACCGACGACCAGGACCGGGCCCTCCGGCAGCTGGGCAGGGTTGTGGTAGTCGGTGGTGTGGAACTGCTTGATGCTCGGATCGAGCTCGCCGGCGAAGTCCGGGACGTACGGCTTCTGATAGTCGGCCATGGCAATGATTACGTTTCGGGCCCGGTACGAGCCGGCGCTGGTGTCCACTGTGAAGAGATCGCCGGGCTTTCCGACCCGCTCCACCCGCACGCCGGACCGGACCGGCAGCTCCATCTCACGAGCGTAGGTCTCGAGGAAGTCGGCTACCTCGTTCTTGCCGACGAACTCGTTGCGGGGAGCCGGGAACGGCATGCCCGGAAGCCCGTTCATGAACGCCTGCGTGAACAACCGCAGCGAATCCCAGCGGTGGCGCCACGCATCACCGATTCGGGCGCTGGCATCCAGGATGACGAAACCGACTCCCCGTTCCTTCAGGGCGTGGCCCGTGATGAGGCCGGTTTGACCCCCTCCCACTACGACGGTGTCAATGTTGCGATCGTTCATAGCTCCCCTCATGAAGATACTCCCAACGCTAGTAAAAAATATACTATGATTCGGAGTATGTCAACACAGAACCGCCGGCTTACCACCACGTCCTACGCGCTGTTGACCCAGCTGTCGCTGCGGCCGTGGTCCACCTATGACCTGGCCAACCAGAGTGCCCGCTACTTCCGCTACGTCTGGCCCCGGGCCGAAAGCGCCATTTACCGGGAGATCAAACAGCTGGCTGCGGCCGGTCTGGTTGCTGCCCGCAAGGAATTCGTCGGCAAACGGGCCCGCACCGTCTACTCCATCACCGAAGAAGGATTGGAGGAACTCACCAGGTGGTTCGACATTCCCCCCTCGCCGTTCGCGATGGAGTTCGAAGGCATGCTGCGGCTGTTCGCCGCGCCGGTCGCCGAAACCAAACAGGTGAAGCGAGCCCTGGAGCAAGTTCGCCGGGATGTCGAGGAGATGATGAGCTTCGGTGGCGAAGTCAAACGAGAGTATCTCGACGGCCGGGGGGCCCTGCAGGACCAGACGTACGTGCGAGCGCTGGCTATCGACTTCTTTGTCAGCCTGATGAACACCGTCCATGACTGGACCGAGCGCACGCTCGACGAAATCGACCGGTGGGATGACATGACGGTCGAAGAACGCAACCGGCGGGGTCTCGAGATCCTGGCGCAAGTCCCCGTCGACATGCCGGCAGGGCCGTCCACGGCCACCCCGGTGGTCCCCCCGAGCCAGCGCCGTTCTTCCCGCTATCCCCGCAGCTGATCTTCCGAACGCTGACAGTCGAGTGCATCCACGATGCGGGAACTAAATGCCCGACGTGCTCTGCACGCCATGCGTCGATGCGCGATCGTCGCAGCCGATACGGGACCACCGCGGACAGCTAGCGTCAGCCTTCAGCGGGCAGAGATGCGGGATCGATGAAGCGCGGAGCTCCGGGACGAGGACGGGTGTTTGCATCTCACCGCATCGCCCGCGCCCAGCCGGGCGGTCACAGAACCGGCTTCAACATGTCCTCGTAGCGCGGCATTTCCTCCATCACGTGCTGGTAGCCGGCGTCGATCAGCCGGTCGAAGTTCTGGAATGCCAGCAAGCCGTAGTCGCCAACTGCTGGGCGCAGCACGATGTGGGCTTGCTGTTCGAGGCGGTTGGCGGCGAGGACATTGGCGGTCTCGGTCGATCGCAACAGCAGCTCGACGATACCCGGAAGACCGGCGGAGTCCGCCAGTGGATTCAGGCGGCGAGCCATTGGACCCCAGCCCGACAGCACGCCGTTCTCGGGCAGCCCGCCGCTGGGCAGCGCCGCGCTCCCCTTGAGGTTCACGGCGATGATCACGCCGCCGCCGTAGAACTCCTCCATCACGTCCACCGGCAGATTGTTCATGACGGAGCCGTCCACCAGGACTTCGCCGTCGGCCGATCGGACCGGCGGGAACAGGCCCGGTATCGCAATGCTCGCCCGAATGGCCTTCCACAGCGGGCCCCGGTCATGGATCATCAGGCGCCCGTTGGTCAAGTCGCTGGAGACACAGAAAAAAGGCAGCCACAGATCTTCGATATCGATGTTGCCATAGAGGGCATGCAGGACGTCGATGGCACGCTGGCCGCGTGCCAGCGACACCGCCGGGGCGGTGAGGTCGATCATGCTCGCGTTCATCACCACGTGCTCCCACAGTGCGTGCCTCAATTCCTCCCAGTCCATGCCGTAGGCGATTCCGCCCCCGATGATGGAGCCGAACGATGCGCCGCCGATGGCGTCGAGTGGAATACCTTGCTCCTGCAATGCCTTCAGCACGCCGATGTGGGCGGCCCCTCGTGCACCTCCGCCGCTCAACACGAGGGCCACTTCCCGGTGGGTCAGCGCGCGGGCGACGCGGAGCAAATCGTCACGTGCATGCAGCCGGACATGGTGGAGGCGCTTGATACGGCGCCCGCCGAGCCATCGGACGCCGTGATCGGGGCGGGCCGCATGATCGGGATGAATGAGAACCAGGTCCACCTGCGCCTTGGTCTCATCTGGGGCCGCCGGCCCGAGGAGTGTGCGTTCGACTGGGCGCACGCTCTGATCGATCTCGGCGGGAGCCACCAGCATGACCCGATCGGCCTGTCTCAGGCACCGGCGAGTCCAGCTCGACGGTTCGGGATCGGCCAGGTACACGAGCAGGTCATTGGTCTCTTCGAGGTCGTGGAGATGCCGGGTGAGCTGATCGTCACCCAGCGAGGCGTCGACATCGTCGCCGGACACCAGCCTGGCGACCCCCCACTCACTCAGCATGGAGGTGAGATGGCGGGCGAAGGTGGCGGGGCGCGGGTCATCGCCGATCGGAACGATCGCGACGGTGCGCAGTGAGGCCCCGCCGGCGTCGGCCCTGATGGAGCGGCGCAACCGCTGAATCAGCAGCCTGCTGACGGAGAAGAGGGCTTCGGGATGGTCGTGGAGGAACTTCACGAACCGTTCGCGGCTGAAACGCAGCAGGTTGGAGTCGCGGAGCGCCACGACCGTGGCCGAACGAGTCTCGTCGGCAAGTATGCCCATTTCTCCGACAACCTCGCCGCGGCCGATCTCCCCCACGATCGTCTCGACGCCCTCGGCGGTGACGAGGGCCTGCAGGCGGCCGCTGGCCACGACGTAGAGAGCGTCGGGCGGGTCCCCTTCACGGAGGAGCACCTCGCCTCCCCGGAGATGGAGGCGCTCTGCCCCCGCCGCCAGGCTCTCCAGGGCCGCATCGTCGAGGGACAGGAACAGATCGATCCCCCGCAGCAAGCCCCAGATGTCGGTGTCACCGATCTGTGTCATTGCCAGCATCCAAGCATCCGACCGAACACCGCGCCCAAGCTACCTGCCGGCGCGGGCCCGGTGCCACGCCCATCGCGCGTGGCGTGGGCTTCCCGGCGCCTGCAGCCG
>JBFKDW010000040.1:0-26234 GCA_041619515.1 Acidimicrobiia bacterium | reverse complement strand
TTCGGGCGAATACCCGATCCCACTGAGGAACGCCGGCGGGCCTTTCTCGCCTTCATCGTGTTCAACCTGCTGGCGCTCCCGCTGGTCGGCATCGTCGGCGCCCGGGTACTCGACGCCGACACCGTCGGACGGCCCGGAGCCCCCTTCGAGACCTCGGGCCAGTTTCTCGGCGAGGGCGAATACGGGCTGGATAGCTTCGCAGTGCTCCCTCCCACCGGGGCCTGGGAGCTCCGAACCGAGGACGAGCTCGGCACCGGCGCTCGCCGCGATTACGCCTTCACCGATTCAACCGGCGCCCAGCTCAGGTTCTTCTTCACCGGGCGGGAGATCGAGATCACGTATCGAAGCGGGCCCGACGGAGCCAGCTACGCAGTGCTCGTGGACGGCTTGGAACCGATCGACATCGACGGCTTCACCATCGACGGCTTCTCACCCGACATCAGCGAGCCGACCGGCGAAGACGGCCTCACCATCGATGCCTACAACAGCACCGAACGATTCGAGGAGGTAGCCCGAGTCGACGTGGGAAGCCCCGGCGAACACGAGCTGGTGCTCATCAACCTCCGCAACCTCGATCGGGAGCGGAGTGGAACCGTCATGGCGGTCGGCCGCATCGAGGTGCTCGACCCCACCCGGACCTCCAGCCTCGGGACCATCCTCGGCCTGCTGGCTGCCCTCCAGTTGCTCGGCCTCGGCTTTGCCGCCGGGCCCGGCAAGCGACTCATGAGCGGCCTCGTCGATCGGTTCGACACCAAGCACACCATCCTCCTGTCCCTGCTCGTGTATTCGGTGATCGCAGTGTGGGGCTTCATCCTCAATGCCGTCATCGAGTTCTGGTTCCTCGCCTTCATGGTGGCGACCGTGCAGGGAGGCAGTCAGGCGCTGAGTCGCAGCCTCTACGCCTCCATGTCTCCCGCCTCCCAGAGCGGAGAGTTCTTCGGATTCTTCTCCATCATGTCGAAATTCTCCGCCCTCATCGGACCGCTCGTCTTCTTCATGGCCGTCCAGGCCTTCGGGTCCAGCCGGCCGGCAGTGCTCGCCATCATCGTGTTCTTCATCGCGGGAGGCCTGCTGCTGCGCCGGGTAGACGTCGACGAGGGCCGCCGCGTGGCGCGAGCCTCGGACACCGGATCCCTCGACGGCTGAGGCCCCCGGCAGGGCGGGTACACTGCGGCTCTCGGGCCGGTGGACACGGAGCGTGACGTGGACACCGAACACGGAGCCGACCTAAAGGGCCTCATGGGGCGGAGAACTGCTGGGCTCAAGCGAGCTGAATACAACCGGAGGGTGCGCGCCTGGTCCCTGTACGACTGGGCCAACTCGGCCTTCGCCGTGGTGGTGCTGGCGGCCGTGCTGCCCACCTATTTCGTCGATGTAGCCGGCACCAGCCTCGACAGCCCGGCGACCGCCGCCGCCTACTGGGCGGTCATCATCGCCATCAGCCTGGCTCTGGTCGCCGTGCTCGCTCCGGTCGTCGGAACGATGAGCGACGTGGTTCGGGGCAAGAAATACCTCCTCGCCTTCTTCACCCTGCTGGGAGTCGGAGCCACCGGGAGCCTCTTCTTCGTCAGCACCGGCGATTGGCAGCTCGCCGGGGCATTGTTCATCGTCGGCCGCCTCGGCTTCGGTCTCGCCAACGTGTTCTACGACAGCCTGCTGCCGCATGTCGCGGTCGAGGAGGATCAGGATCGGGTCTCCAGCCGCGGCTACGCCTACGGCTACCTCGGGGGCGGCATTCTGCTGGTGATCGCAGTGGCTCTCATCCTGCTGCTTCCCGACGAGGACAACCTCGGGGTCCGGGTGTCGTTCATCGCAGTGGCCGTGTGGTGGGCGGTGTTCTCCATTCCCATCCTCCGCCGTCTTCCCGAGCCACCGGCGGCGGCCGCCAAGCTGGCCAGGGGCGCCTCGGTGGTGCGGACCAGTTTCGGCCGTCTCCGCACCACCTTCAACAGCATCCGCACCTACCGCGAGCTGACCAAGTTTCTCTTTGCATTCCTTCTCTACGACAACGGCATCGGAACCGTGATCGCACTGGCGGTGGTCTACGGCTCCGAGCTCGGGTTCGGGACGCTGGAGCTCGTCGGCGCGCTTGTGCTCGTACAGTTCGTCGGCACACCGTTCACGCTCATGTTCGGGGCCATAACCGACCCCCAGTCGCGCCGGCGGGGACGCATCGCGACATTGCTGGCCGTCAATATCATTGCGGTGCCCGCCATCGGCATCGCCGCCGCCCATACGCTGGACCGCGACACGGTCGGCCGGCCCGATCCGCCTTTCGAAGCGGTGGGGCCCTTCATCGGTGAGGGCGAATACGACTCCGGCTCCGACGCATTCACCCGCACCGGGGACTGGCAGGTCATCGGCAAAGACGCGCTGCCGGCCGGAGCACGTTCGGACTACGTGGCTGCGAGCACCGCCGGATCCCGCATCGACATCCCATTCAACGGCCAGCGCATACGGCTCACCCATTCGGAGGGCGCCGACCACGGGACCTGGGAGGTGCTCCTGGACGGCGCTCCCCTGCTCGAGGACGGTGAGCCGGTCGTGATCGATGCGTTCCGTCCCACCGTCCGTTTCGAGGTTCCGGAGGAGTTCGAGGCCGGGGAGGAAGGTACCCACACCTTGAGCCTCATCAGTCTGGCGGACGGGGACCCTGCCGCCATCGGCTCGGTCATCGCCATCGGGCGGATCGAGGTATCACCGCCGGTGCGGGCCGCCGACCTCGGAGTGATCCTGGGCTTGCTGGGTGCCGTGCTGGCCGCCTCACTGGTGGCCGCTCTCATGTTCGGGGGTCGGGTTCAGAGACTGGCAGAGCGGCTCGACACCAAGCGCACGATCCTCTTCACCCTCGGTGTGTACACCGGCATCGTCATCTGGGGCTACTTCCTGGATACGGTCATCGAGTTCTGGTTCCTCGCCTGGGCAGTTGCCATCGTCCAGGGCGGGAGCCAGGCACTGAGCCGCAGCCTGTATGCGAACATCGCTCCGGCCTCACAGAGCG
Source organism: Acidimicrobiia bacterium (assembly GCA_041619515.1). Lineage (GTDB taxonomy): Bacteria > Actinomycetota > Acidimicrobiia > Spongiisociales > SHLN01 > SHLN01. The sequence goes on along the minus strand of JBFKDW010000040.1, from coordinate 23,233 downwards.
GCGAGTTCTTCGGCTTCTTCACCGCCGTCGCCCGGCTGGGAGCGATCATCGGGCCGCTGCTCTTCGCCGCCGCCGTAGCCATCTTCGGCAACAGCCGGCCGGCGGTGGCGAGCCTGGCCGTGCTCTTCGTCGCGGGTGGTGCCCTGCTCGCCCGGGTCGACGTGACGCAGGGTCGCATGGTCGCCGCCTTTCACGACCGCACTGCGCTCAGCTATCCACGCCACGTGGAGGGCGGCCTTGCCGACTACGGACGGCCCCAATCACTGCCAGAAGCTGCGGAGGGCTTCCGTAAACGCATCCGGGCGCTCGATGGGACCGAGGTGACCGGCGCCCGGGATGACGAGGAAGGTTGAGCCGGGAATCGCCGAGGACATCTCATGGGAGTCGAGGGGCGGAATGAGTGTGTCCTCCTCGCCCGCCATCACGAGCGTGGGGACATCTATGGCCGCAAGCAGCTCGGTGCGATCGGGCCGGTTTGCCATGCCGCGTAGCGATCCGACGATCGTCTCGACCGGGGACGACTCGACCATCGTCCGGAGGCGGGCAGCCGCCGTGAGATCGTGGGCAGGGGCGAGCAACGCCGTCACCAGCTTGGCGGCAAGCGGGGCGCGACCTTCGGCCACGACCGCCTGAGCCTGGGTCTCCCGGGAGGCCCTGCCCTCCTCCGAGTCCGCTCCGGCCCGGGTGCTGACGAGCGCTAGGGAACGCACGACTGCCGGGTACTCCTCCCACATCGCCAGCGCCACGTATCCGCCCATCGACAACCCGACGATATCGGCCTGCTCGTATTCGAGCGCGTGGATGAGGCCGGCCACGTCGTTTGCGAGAGCCTCCATGGTGAGTGGGGCGCCGGTGACCCGCTCCGACATCCCGTAGCCGGGAAGATCGACTGCCACCACCCGCCTGATGTCGGAGAGGCCGGCGATCTGCTCCAACCACAGCGTGTGATCGAGCGGATAGCCGTGGATCAAGACGGCCAGCGGGCCCTCCCCTGCTTCTGCAAAGTGGAGCTCTTTTCCGTTCACTTGCACCGTCGGCATACCCAACAGGCTACGGCTGCCGGGCAGGTAGGCCGCACCGGTTGTTTGGCCACGCCGGGCATCGGGTAAGCAGCGGGCGATCGAGATATCGCTATTCACGGAGAAGGGATCAGCAGCATGAGAGGCGCGTTCATCTCAGCCCAGGGCTCGACCGACGATTCGATCAGCACGGTCACCGAATCGGCGGGCTCGATGTGGGAGGGTTTCCTCGAATCGCTCCCGAGGATCGGTATCGCTTTCGGGGTAGTCGCCGTCGGTTGGCTGATCGGCCGCCTCATCCGTCACAGCCTCAGCCGCATCCTTGCCCGCCGCCACACAGACAGCTTCTCCACAGTCATGAGCAAACTCGCCGGATGGGTCGTGCTCGGGGTGTTCGTGCTGTTCGGAGTGACGGTGGCGTTCCCGTCGATCGCCCCGGTCGACCTCCTGGCCGGCCTCGGGTTCTTCTCCGTCGCGATCGGGTTTGCGTTCCAGGATATTCTCGAGAACCTGCTGGCCGGTGTGCTGCTTTTGTTCCGCGAGCCGTTCCATGCCGGAGACCAGGTCGAGGTCAACGGTCACCTCGGGACCGTCGAGCGAATCACCATCCGGGAGACCCGGCTCCGCACCTTCGACGGCCAGCGAGTGCTCGTCCCGAACGCCGATGTGTACAAGAACGCCATCCGGGTTCAGACCGCGTTCGAGGAACGAAGGCTGGCGTTCGTCGTCGGTGTCGCCTACGAAGCCGACCTCACCAAATCACGGGACGTCATCGAAGATGCGCTGCGCAGCACACGGGGTGTCCGGACGGACCCGCAGCCGGAGGCGTTCATCACCGAGCTCGGTGCTGCCACGGTGAATTACGAGGCGCGGTTCTGGTGCGACCCGTCGCAGCATGACGCTCTCGTGGTTCAGGACCGTGCCATCGAGGCCGTCAAGGTTGCGCTCGACGAGGAAGGTATCGAGATGCCGTCCGACATCGTGGCGCTGCAGGCCACCAGCAGCTTCGCAGCGGCTCTCCAGGGTGGGCGGGTCACCCCCGGTGGCGGAGTCGGCGAGGACCCCGCCCGCGACGGCGATCCGGTCATGGCCGAGTAGGGCCGGCAGCGTCGTCCCGGACTGGGCCCGGCGGCCCATTGGGCAAATCCGGTTTGGGCCGAGACCACCACTATGCGTACTCTTGCCCGCATGCTTCGCCTTGTCGCGGCTCTCGGCGCGTTCGCCCTCGTCATAGCCGCTTCCCCCTCAGACGCCGCCGACCCGGAATTGCCCCCTCCGGCCGTCGACGGCATCTATCCGATGGTGTTCCCGGTCGGCGGCGACACCCACTACACGAACACGTTCGGTGCGCCGCGGTCCGGCAACCGGACCCACGAGGGCACCGACATGCTCGCCGACAAGATGGTTCCCGTCGTGGCGGCCGCCGCCGGAACCATCGGCTGGGTCTCGAGCACGTGCTGTTCTCTGAAGATCGATCACGACGACGGCTGGGCGAGCATGTACATCCACCTGAACAACGACACCCCGGGCACAGACGACGGTCTCGGCTGGGGCATCATGCCAGGGCTCGAGCGGGGGGTCCATGTCGAGGCGGGACAGCTGATCGGCTGGGTGGGAGACTCGGGGAACGCCGAATGGACCTCATCGCACCTCCATTTCGAGCTGCATGCCCCCGGGATCGGACCGATCAGCTCCTACGAGCATCTGCTGGTGGCCCAGGGGGCAGCGGAAGGCAGGGACGTTGCTGCATATGTCGACACCGGCTCTCGCTTCCACCGGCCGACCGTGCTCGGCGGACCGGCCGATGAGTTCTACTTCGGGATTCCGGAGGACATCCCGCTCATGGGGGATTGGGACTGCGACGGCGTCAAGACCCCGGCGATGTACCGGCCCTCCAACGGGTTCGTGTATCTGACCAATTCCAACCAGCAGGGCCTCGCCGAGCTCGAGTTCTACTACGGCAATCCCGGTGACGCGCCGGTGGCAGGCGACTGGGACGGCGACGGATGCGACACCCTGGCCATCTACCGGCCCGGTGAAGGGAAGGTCTATGTGCGCAATACCCTCGGAACCGGGTTCGCCGACTTCAGCTACACCTTCGGAGCAGCCGGCGACAGGCCGTTCGCCGGTGATTTCGACGGTGACGGCATCGACACCATCGGAATGTACCGGCCGCGCAATGCGCTGGTCTACTACCGCAACTCGCATACCTCCGGCCTCGAAGATCGGCAGTTCTTCTTCGGCGCCCCCGGCGACCGGATCGTGGCAGGCGACTGGGACGGTGACGGCGACGACACCGTCGCGGTGTACCGCCCGTCGAGCCGCTACCTGATCGTGAACATGGAGAACAACTCCGGGCCGAGTGAATACTCGCTGTGGGTCGGCAGGTTCGAGTCCGTGGTCGTGTCGACCGGATCCTGACGGAAGCCGCCCACGATTTCTGGTATGTGACTGCACCGTAGGCATCGACCAGGCCGGCGCCGTAGAACGCCTTGAGGCCGATGCGTGTGGCACTCTTGGTGAGCCTCCTCTCCACGTCATTTGGCTCGAGTTCGATGTCACCATCGTCTCCCACCGATCCGAACTCGCTCACGATGAGCGCTGCCACTCCGGCAGCGTGCGGCGTGGCCATGGAGGTGCCCTGGATCGCCCCCCACACGTTGCCGGGGAAGGTCGACAGGATGGTGGTGTACGGATCGCCGGTGGGGCCGTCGCCGCCGGGTGCCGCCACATCGGCGTCACCCACCCTCAGCTGGAGACGGTCACCGGCTTGACCGGAGTCCGCATCACCGGAACCTGAGTCAGCCGAGGTCGAGGCCGCTGCCGCGCGACCAGACTTCGACGAGCCGTGTGTACGGCCCGCCCTCGGCTACCAGATCGGCGTGGGTGCCGTCGGCGATGATCCGTCCCTGGTCGATCATCACCACTCGATCGGCGCGCTCGGCCGTGTTGAGCCGGTGCGCGATGACGATGGCGGTGCGGGAATTCAACAGCACGCTGAGCGCCCGCTCAACCTTGGCTTCGGTCTCGGGGTCCAGGTTGGAGGTGGCCTCATCGAGGACGATTACCGCCGGGTCGGCCAGGAAGGCACGAGCGAGCGCCACCAGCTGGCGCTCACCGGCGGAGAAGCGCCCGCCCCGTTCCCGCACCGCTGTGTCGAGGCCGTCCGGCAGTGAGTCCACCCAATCGTCGATGCCCATCTCGATGCACACTGCCCGGATCTGCCGATCGTCGGCTGCGGGCCGGGCGTAGCGGAGGTTGTCGCGCAAGGTGGTGTTGAAGAGAAACCCCTCCTGCGGTATGAGACCGATGGTGCGGGCCCGGGAGGCAAAGGTCAGGTCGCGCAGGTCGTGACCGTCGACCGTGACCGCGCCCCTGGTCGGGTCGTAGAACCGCAGCAGGAGCTTGGCTATGGTCGTCTTCCCGGCGCCGGTCTCACCCACCACCGCCACCCGTTCCCCGGCGGCCACCGACAAGTCGATGCCTTCGATGACCGGCACGCCCGGCACGTATTCGAACCCCACTCCGTCGAAGGCAACGGTGCCGGCCACTCGGGCCGCCTCCACCGGCCGGGGCGACTCGAGAATCGAGGGGACGGTGTCGAACAACCGGAACACCTTGCCGAGCGCGGCGACGGCCGACTGGATCTGGTTGTAGATGTGTGAGAGGTTGATGATCGGCTGGAAGAACCAATCGAGGTAGAAGAGGAACGCCACAAGCGATCCGAACGTGAGGTCGCCGTCCAGTACCCGGCGCCCGCCGAACAGCAGCACTGCCCCGATGGCCACGGTGCGGAGAAAGGCAACCCCGGGGAAATACCAGGCAATCGCCTTGGCAGCCCGCATGTTGGCGTCGTAGTAATCCTCGTTGACCCGACCGAACGCACCGGCCTGCTCACCCTCCTGCGTGAAGGCCTGGACCACGCGGACCCCGGTGATGCCTTCCTGGAGATTGCCGAGCACCCGCCCAATCGTCTCCCGCACCTCCCGGTAGGCGCGGCCGGCAAACCGTTGAAACACCACGCTGGTGCCGAGCACCACCAGGATGATGACGAACACCACCACAGCCAGTCGCCAGTCCACCGCCACCATCACCGCCGCTACCCCGACCACCGTGAGCAGGCTGGTCACGAACGTCACCGCCCCTTCCTCCACGAACTCGGTGAGCGACTCGATGTCGTTGGTCATCCTGCTCACGAGCACGCCCGCCTTGGAGCGCGAGAAGAACCCCATGTCGAGTGATATGAGATGCCGGAACAGGCGGGTGCGCAGCAGCAGCAGGAAGCGCTCCCCCAGCCAGGCGACCGAGAATTGCGCCAGGCGCTGGGCGAAGTACTGAACGGCCAGCAGGCCGAGAAACACCAGGGCGGCGGCGCTGATCACCCCCTTGTCGCCTGCGGAGATGCCGTCGTCGATGCCACTGCGGACCGCCAGCGGACCAAGCAGTCGGGCGACGGTTGCCAGCACCGCCGCCGCCACCGCCCCGGTGGCCGGAAGCTTGAGGTCGCGCCCGAGCACTGCTGCCCGGCGCAGCAGCGTTGTGTCTCCGCCGGGAGCGCTCATCCGAGGACCTCCTCCTGCGCCAGCACCTCCGCATAGCGCGGAACCGAGCGCATCAGCTCATCGTGGCGCCCGACGGCCACAACATCGCCCTCGTCGAGGAACACCACCCTGTCCACCAGGCTCAGCGTCGACGTGCGATGGGCGATGATGATGGTGGTGCGGCCGTCCATGACATGCTCGAGTGCTGCCAGCATCTCCGCCTCCACGATGGCATCGACCGAGGAGGTGGCATCGTCGAGGATCAGGACCCGCGGATCGCGCAGGACGGCCCGGGCGAGGGCGACTCGCTGCCGCTGGCCGCCCGACAGCGAGTAACCCCGCTCCCCCACGACGGTGTCGTAGCCATCCGGCAGGTCGCTGATGAACCGGTGGGCTTGGGCGAGCCGGGCCGCCAGCCGCACTTGATCGTCGGTTGCCGACGGGTTGCCAAACGCGATGTTGTCCCGTACCGAGGCCGAGAACAAGAATGTCTCCTGAAAGACCAGTGCCACCTGGCTGCGCAGCTCGTCGAGCGCCACGTGGCGGACGTCCACGCCGTCGAGCGAGACGCTCCCGGAGGTGACGTCGTAGAAGCGGGGGATGAGGTGGGCGAGGGTGGTCTTCCCCGAGCCGGTGGACCCGACGAGGGCCGCTGAGGTCCCGCCGGGGATGACGAGATCAACGTGGTGGAGCACCGGCGGACCTCCGGGGTAGGCGAAGCCGGTGGCGGCAAAGGTCACCTCACCGCTCCCGTCGGGGAGGGCACGCGGCCGGGGGCTGTTGGCTATCTCCGGCGCCTCCCGCAGCAGCAGTTGAATCCGGGTTGCGGCTGCCGCCGCCCGCGGCAACTGCGCGAAGAACCAACCCGTCAGCCGGAGCGGAAACACCAGCACCGTCAGGTATTGGGTGAACGCCACGAACTCGCCGATCGTGATGGCGCCGTCGACCACTCTGATCCCACCCAGCCACAGCACACCGACGGTGGCGATCGAAGGGATGAGCTCAAACAGGGGTGCGAACTTGGATCGGAGCCGCACCAGCAGCATGCTCTCGTCGTAGATCTCGCCGGCGGTCGCCTCGAGCCGGCCCGCTTCCTGCTCCTCCTGACCGAAGGCCTTGACCACCTGGATGCCCCCGACCGCCTCCTCGACGACCTCGCTCAGGTCGGCCAGTTTCTCCTGCACCCGGAACGAGATCTGGATCACCTTCCCGGCGAACCGGTTGGCAGATGAGAAGAGGGCGGGAACCGCCAGAGAGGCGACGACTCCCACCACCGGGTCGATGGCAACCAGGACGGTCACGACGATTGCCAGCATGGCCAGATTGGCGACGGTGATCGGCAGCATCGCAAACACCAGCCGGACCTGCGAGAGGTCGCTCGAAGCCCTGGCCATGAGCTGGCCGGTGCTGGTCTGGTCGTGGAAGCTGAAGGCCAGCCGCTGCAAATGCTCGAAGATTCGATTGCGAAGATCGGTCTCGGCCCGATACGACAGCTTGAAACCGAAGTAGCGCCTGATCCCGATGCCGAGACCCTGGACGGCGCCGGCCAGGACCAGCCAGCCCACCAGCGGGACGATCCGATCCCGATTCCCTGCCGAGATCGCGTCGTCGATGACCATTCCCACCAGGTACGGAATCGCCACCAGTGATGCCATCCACAGCAGGGCGCCGGCAATCGCGAAGGCCGAGACCGCCCGGTATCCGGCAAGCGTGCGGCCAATCAGTCCCAGCCCGGAACGGACTTCGGGACTGCGCAAGCCGGTGGACATCGGCCAAGACTATTGATCCCGAACCGGTTAGCTGCACCTGACTAGTCCGCTTGACGATGCCCGCAACCCTCCTCGGGATATCGTGTCGAGCGCCGAATCGATCGAGATGAGGATGCGCAGAGCCCTAACCGTGATACTGATGGTTGCCTCCGGGCTCGTGCTCGCCGCCCCCGCCGCCTTTGCCGCCGACGACTACGACGCCGATCCCCTCGGGCTCATCAACCACTACGACGACGTCTCCCGCTACAGCACCGGAACCGACCTGTGGAGAGTGTGGGTGTGCGACACCGCACTCGGCGGGCCGGTCGGCGACGTGGGCGAAGCCGTCGACATCCTCTCCAGCGACATCTCGCCGGTGTTCGATTGGTCGTCGACCGGGCATTACGATCTCCAGTTCGAGCCGGGAGGCACCGTCACGGTCGGTTCGGAGGACCGCAACGATTGCGTGGATGCGGTGATGGCCGCCTCCACCCCCTCCGCGGCCAGGGGCGTGTTCATCATCACCGACGAGTCGGGGTGGACCGGGGTCGCCAGCCCGGGCTTCACCAGCCTCGACCTCTCACCAGCCAACCGGCGGTTCGCACTCGTCAGCTACAACGGTGTCTTCAGCTATTCGATCACAATCACGGCCCACGAGCTGGGGCATGCCATCTACTGGCCGCACTCGTTCACGGGCCCCACCGAATACGACAACCCGATCGACGTGATGAGCGGCGGCTTTGGCGCCTACGGCACTCTCGGCATCAATCGCTACGCCGCAGGGTGGATAGATCCAGGCGACGTGATCGTCTACGACGACACTCCGGCCACCGTCCGGCTGCATCCAGTCGGCGTGACGGGCAGCCAGCTGCTGGTGATTCCCGGCGAGGAAACGGGCGATTTCTTCGTTGCCGACGTCCGGGCTCCCCACGAATACGACGGGCGGGCCGCCGCCCATGGGGTCACCGTCCACGAGGTGCGCCACGACTGCGAGTCGACGTTCTTCTGCGCAGGCACCGAGCGCTTGCAGATCCCGGGCCGGGCCGAGAGCTCGGGGTACTCCCACGTGCTCACCGTCGGAGAGGTGAAGATCGTGGGAGGAGTCCGGCTGGAGGTGACCGGGCCCGCCGGCAGCGGCTACCAGCTGGCGCTCGAACCGGTGGCCCCGGACGGATTCGGAATGCAGAATCCCCGCTCCGGATACTGGACGCTCGATGACGGACGCGGCTTCTACTACGGCATACCGGCGGATCTGCCCATGTCGTGTGACTGGGACGGCAACGGTATCTCAACTCCCGGCCTCTACCGCCAGAGCAGCGGATTCCTATACCTGCGCCTCACCAACACCTTCGGGTACGCCGATATCTCCATCTACTACGGGGTCCCGGAAGACCTCCCGGTATGTGGCGACTGGAACGGAGACGGCGTCCAGACCATCGGGATCTATCGTCCTTCTGAGGCAACCTTCTACCTCCGCAACAGCAACAGCTTCGGGTTCGCGGACGTCACGTTCCCGTTCGGCACCTACGGCGACATACCGCTCTCGGGTGACTGGAACGGTGATGGGATCGACACCCCGGCGGTCTTCCGGCCTTCGAGCGGCGAGTTGATCACCCGGGCAAGCAACGATCCCTCCTGGTCTCCGGCCACCCACATCCTCGAGCCCCACGTCCCGGCCAATGGTGCCGTGTTCGTTGGCGATTGGGACGGGGACGGCACCGATACCATCGGCTATCACCTCGATGGCGTCAGCTGGTACTCGAACACGCTGGGTGGACCGAAGGACCTCTCCTACGCGTGGGGCAACGACCACAACCCGGTCATCGGGGTGTGGGCGATCCCCTAGCCGGGCGATATCGTCCCGGTGTGAAACAGAGGTGCCTCGCCATTGCGCTCGCGGCGGCCACGTCCGCCTGCGGAGGAGCTGCCGGCCCTGCCCGCCCTGTCGACGCCACGGTGCCGGTTCTCAGGGTGCTGGACGGCGACTCCCTTCTGGTACAGGTCGACGGCGCCGAGGCCGAGGTCAGGCTGCTCGGCATCAACGCCCCTGAGCGGGGCGAGTGCTACGACGAGCAGGCCAGGGCCGAGACCGCCCGGCTGGCTGCGGACGGTGTTCGACTGGCCGGTGAGAGCGAGGACCGCTTCGGTCGGCTCCTTCGCTACGCCTACGCGGAGGATGGCACGCTCATCAATCAAGAACTGGTAGCCGCCGGCCTCGCCCTGGCGCTCACCGCCGACCACACCCTGCTGGACGATTTCAAGGCCGCTGAGGCGAAGGCGTTCCAGGCCAGGGTTGGGCGATGGCAAGCCGACGCGTGCGGCCCTGCTGCCGGTGCCGAGCTCGAGATCAGCGACCTCACCTACGACGCTCCCGGAGACGACGCGCAAAACGCCAACGGTGAGTGGATCGACATTCTCAATCGCGGCTCCGACGTGGTATCACTCACCGGCTGGGCGGTTCAGGACGAGTCCTCGTCCCATCGCTTCCGATTTCCCGACGGCTTCACGCTCGGCCCGGGAGAGCGGGTGCGGATCGCCAGCGGATGCGGCACTGCCTCCGACGATCGGCTCTTCTGGTGCGACGCAGACCCGGTATGGAACAACGGCGGAGACACCGCCTATCTGCTCGATCCATCCGGGAACGTGGCCGACCGGTATGCCTTTTGGCTATAGGGCCGGGGATTCTGTGCCGACAAACTGGTAGACCTTAGGAGCGCGGATGGACGCTACCGTCCTGATCGTTGAAGATTCGCCGGCCGTGCGCCGCTTGATCGAAGTGAGCGTACGACCTCTCGGCGTGAGAATCATCTCCGCCGAGGACGGGATCGGCGGGCTGGCCACCGCACGCGCCGAGATGCCCGACGTCATACTCCTCGACATCGGGCTTCCCGGCATCGATGGGTGGGAAGTGCTCCGGGAGCTCCGCGCCGACCCCGCCACCGCCGACATCGCGGTGATCATCGTCACCGCTCACGCCCAGCCCGAGGTGGCGGCAGCCGCCGAGCGGAGGGGCGCAGACGGCTTCATCACCAAGCCGTTCCGTCCCGGAAACCTGCGCGAAGAGATCCTCGCTCAGATGGGTCGAAGTGCGGAAATCCCCAGAACCGGATAACGTGATTGCAGCGGCATAGGCGGGAAACACGTTACCTCTCGAGTTACTGGATAGCGCTACTCGCGACGAGTGGTCAGATCCCATCACGCTGGCGCGCCTGGCCGGGGAGGGACTGCTCGAACTGACCCAGGGGAACTGGGTGGGAGAGGGACTCGACGCCACCCGCCGGCTCCGCCGCCGCCGGCCCGACCTGCCGCTCATGCTGGCGGTGACCGAGCCGGCACTCGACCCCGATCCGTTCCGGGCATCGCTCGGCCTCGCCGCAGTGCTTGCCACGCTCGGCGACCAATCCTGGGCCGGCAACCTCGGCCTGGAGATCTCGGAGGCCACCACCATCGGGGTGCTCTCGCTGCATCACGAGTCGTTGTGGGCACTGGAGAGCGCAGCCCTGCTCGGAGCAACCGACGCCATGCTCCTCACCGACCGCCGGGCGGTTGCCCGCGGCCTCGGCTATCTGCGCCTGCCGATCAAGCTGGCCGATCCGGCCGGGGCGGACGTGTTGCTCCTTCCCGGAGTGGCCCGCGATGCCGCCGTCGTATGGACACACCGCCGGTTTGCGGCCGTGAGCTGGAGAGCCACCGGAGCGGTCGTTCCCGTCGTCCACCCCGGGGCCTACCTGTCGCCGATGAACCGGAGGGTGTTTCGGCCGCCGGCCGGGGTGTACGCTATCGATCTCCCCTAGCTTCTTCCCGGGTGCCCCTGCGGTTTCGCCCCCGGCACCTGCTGCCTCCCGTCGGAGAAGACCATGACCTGGCATCCTGAGCGTCGCAGCGTGGCGGCATGGGCCACCTACGACCTGGCCAACACCGTGTTTGCGCTCGGTGTCGCCGGTCTCTACTTCCCCGAGTGGCTGGTCGACATCCAGGGGTATCGGGATCGCGACCTGGCATTCGCCATCAACGCCGCCATGATCGTCATCATCATCCTCGCCCCGTGGCTGGGGGCCCGCAGCGATCACCGGGGCAGCCGCCGCCCGTACCTGGTGGCCGCCACCTGCGTCTCGGTCACGGCAACCCTGTTGATCGGCACCGCCGGGCCGGGACCCTCGCTGGCGCTGTTCTCGCTGGCGCTGGTGGGATTCCACATTGGATCTCTGTTCTACGACTCTCTACTGGTCGACGTGTCCGTGGAGTCGAACCGCGGCCGGGTCTCGGGCATCGGCGTCGGCGTCGGCTACATCGGCTCGTTCATCGCCGTGCTGGTCGGCCGGCTGCTCATCGACACCTACGGCCATGCGGTGGTGTTTCGGGCGCTGGCTTTGCTGTTCCTCGTCTTCGCGTTACCGGCCTTCTTCTTCATCAAAGAGCGCCCTCGCCGGCCGCAACCGGGGGCCGCACCATCGCCGGCGCAAGCGCTGGCACAGGTGCGGAGATCGTGGCGTGAAGCGGCCACCTATCGGGGGGTGGTGCCGTTCCTGATCGGCCGCTTCCTGTACAGCGACGCCATCAATACGGTCATCGGCGGCTTTCTCACCATCTTCGCTCTCGAAGAAGTGGGTTTCACCCGCGACGAGCTGGAGATCGTGCTCGCCTTCGGCATTCTCGCTTCCATCTTCGGCGGGCTGGGAGGCGGGCGCATTACCGAGCGCATCGGCCCGCGCCGCACCCTCAACCTGGCGCTCTATATCTGGATGACGGCCTGGATCTTCGGGTTGTTGGCGGCGGCGACCGACACCAAGCCCCTCGGAGTGGTGCTCGTCATCGTGGGTGGGTTCGCCCTTGGAACCACCTGGAGCGCCGACCGCACCTACATGGCGCGCATCACCCCGCCCCACCGGTACGCCGAGTTCTACGGCCTCTACGCCACGGTGGGTCGGTTCGCCACCATCCTCGGGCCGCTTCTGTGGGCTCTCATCGTCGACTACGCCGGCTGGGGTCGAGTGACCGCCATGGCCACGCTGTTCGGGTTCCTCGTCATCGCCCGCGTCGTGCTGAGCAGAGTCGATGACGAGGAGCGGGAGTGGGCGACCGAGTCAGGCCTCTAGCCCATCGCCCCCAACTGTCCCATGATGTCGGTCACGTCCGGGTAGCCGCGCATCTCGACCACCTCACCCTCGTCATTGACGCGGGCGTAATAGGCAAGGCGACTGGCAAAGGACTTTCCGGTTGCCGGTAGGTGGGAGCCGTCCGGCAGCGGAATGTCTCCAGTGTTCGTACCCGTCCACTCCAGTTCGGCGAAGACCTCGTTGTCGCCGATGATCCGCTTGATGGGCGTAGACCTCTCGTTGGAGAACACCGCGAACTGGTCTTCCAGGTACGTGCGGGCCGCCTCCTTCCCGTGGACGGGTGCTTGCCCGAAGTCCTGAATCAACACATCGTCCGACACATGGCTGAGAATCAGGTCGACGTTGTGCTCCATGAACGCGCCGACCATCTCGTCGTCCAGCTTTCGGAGCTCTACTTCCGTCATGACACCCCCTTGGTATCGCTGCGGGAACACTTCCCGCTCTGGGCAAAATCATCTCGCTTGCGAAGCTGGAATACCAGGAATGTTTTTCGCGCTCTCGATTTCAGACGGGGCAACCAGAGAATCGGCCCGGCGCCACTATCCTCGCCGCAATGCCCAGGCTGCTGCTCATCGCCAATCCGCTCGCCTCGGGCTTCACGGGGGCCATGCACCGCGAGGTCATGGAGATCCTGTCGGGCTCGTACGACGCTCACTCGATCTGGCCGAACAACCCGACCGAATCGCAGGAGGCCAGCGCCAAGGCAGCGGCCGACGGCGTCGACGTGGTAGCGGCCATGGGAGGCGACGGGGTCGTCCACCACGTCGCAAACGGTATCGCCCACTCCGACACCGCCCTCGGCATCATCCCGGCCGGGACGACCAATGTGCTCGGCCGGATCCTCGGCACGCCGGCCAAACCGGTTCCGGCCGCCCGCTTTCTCGCCACCAATCCCCCGCACCATCGCATTGCCCTCGGCCGCATCGACGCCACCGGTCCGCAGGGACCGCTCTCGGGTTATGCCGTCTTTGCAGCCGGGCTCGGCCTCGACGCCGAAGTTGTCCGCCAGGCCGAAGCCAGGCCCCACAAGAAGGTGTGGTTCGGCGGCCTCCACTATGCCCGTTCGGCAGGCTGGATGTTTCTGAGCAAGTTTCGCAAGCGCCTCCCGACCATGCGGGCCTCGAGCGGAGAGCGCAAGGCAGATGCGGTGGCGGTGATCACGCAGGTGCACTGGCCGTACACCTACTTCGGCCGCACCCCGCTGCGCGTCACGCCCCGCCCCATCACGGGGCTGAGCTCATTGATCGTCGAGAAGGTGCCGCCCGCCAGGGCGGTCGGCCTGGCAGCGACGGCCGTTGCCGGACGCGGATTGGAGCGCATACCCGGGATGGCCGTGTGGGCGGGCATCGAGGAGCTCGTCGTGAGCGCCGACCCGCCCGCCTGGTTTCAGGCCGACGGCGAGCTGCTCGGCCAGCTGACCGAGCTGCACCTTCGCTTCGCCCCGGACGCATTGGCGGTGGCGGCGCCGAGGTAGTGAGAGCGAGAGCTCGGTTCTGGTGACGCCGGCGCGGTTTCGCACCGCGAGCGGGTAGAACGCCCACCCCGCCGACCGACCGCGGTATCGGACGGGACTAGGACAATGCTCCGCCACCCGCCGAGCGCACCGGCTCCGGCTGGGCGTCGACTCCTTCCCGCGGCAGCAGGGCCGGAACCACCACGATCGCCGTCAGAGCGGCGGTGATCATCGCCACCCACATGATCATCGAGACCTGGGAATGGATCTTGAGCGGCGAGAGCCACAGTGCGGTCAGGGCAACCGCAATGCCGAGGCCGTTGGCGACGATGGGCCTGCCGGCCCGGTCGATGGCGCGCAGGACGTAACCGGGGCCATCGCGCCTGGCATTGTCGATAGCGGCGACGAAGTGGATCGAATAGTCGATGCCAACTCCGATCACTATCCCCGAGATCACCGCCGTCAGCAGGTTGAGTTGTATGCCCGATGCGGCGATGAACCCGAGCAGGGTCGCCACGGTCAGCGCTACCGGCCCCAGGGCGACCAGGGTTTGCCGCAACCGGCGGTACGCCAGCGTGAGCATGACTGCAACCAGGACGAACGCGACGATCAGCGAGATCACTTGTGCCTGCAGGACCAGCCGGGCGATCTCGTCCCACACGACGGGCATGCCGGTGAGGACTGAAACCTCGTCGCGGGCCTCGGCGAAGTCGAGCCACGCCTGCAGGTCTTCGGTGGTGAAGTCGGAGGGCAGCAACATGAAGCGCAGGCCGTCCTCGGAGACCATGTCCCCGAGCGGCAGTTCGACCGCTCCGGCGAGAACCGCCTGCAGCTGTTGCGGCGGCACGGCGGCCGCCAGATTCGCTATTGAGAAGACGTTGCGGACACCGGGCAAGGCTTCGAGCTCCGACGACACCGCAGTCGCAGTCGCCAGGGCAGACGGGCCGTCCGCCGGATCGAATGCGAACTCGCCGATCAACGGAGTGGCACCTCCGAACAGTTCCTCAGTCTTCTCAAAGGCCAGCCGCACCGGGTCGTTGTCTTTGAAGAAGAACAGCTGATCTGGGTTCACTTCCAGGCGAGGGATCGAGACGGCGGCGAAACCGAGCAAGCCAACGCTGAGCACCAGGGCCGGGATGCGGGTCTTCACCAACTTCTTCAATCCGGCAGTCACCCGGGGCCCGATGAGGGCATCGTGATGACGCGGCTCGACTGTGAGCCGACTGAGCAAGGCCGGCAATGAGAAGAAAGAGATGAATCCCGCGAACACGATTCCGATGGCGGTGAACAAGCCGAGCTGTTGGATGGGCTGAACGTTTGTAAAGGTCAGGGAGAAGAATCCGGCGGCAGTGCTGATCGTCGTCAGGATCATCGGCACGCCCACATGCGACAGTGCTGAGTGGACACGGTTCACCCGATCCTCCGAAGCGTCCGCCGGCTCCTGAAAGTGCGTCACGAAATGGAGGCCGTCGGCCGAGCCCATGACGATCACGAAGATCGGAACGATCACGGTGACGATATCGACCTCGCGGCCGAGGGCGAAGATCAGGCCGAAGGTCCACACCGAGCCGAGGACGGCTGGCAGCATCGCCAAAACCGAGAGCCGGCGGTCTCCGATCGTGGCATAGAACACCGCCACCAGCAGGATGAAGACGACGGGCGGGATCAGGAACAAGAAGAACGACAGAATGTCGATAACCGACGAGAAGACGACCGGGTTGCCGGACAGTGTCAGCTCGAGCCCTTCGGGCGCTGCTACGTCGGCCACGTCCTGGGCCACCGCCAGGCCGTCGTCCCCCGGCACCACTATCAGCATGGTGTCGGAGCCGCTCTCGGCCAACAGCAGCTCAGAGAACGGATTCTGAGCCAGGAGCGCGGCGATCCCCGCCTCGCCGGCGGAGGCGAGATCGGCTGCCGTTATCCGCTGACCGCTGAGCGGATTGACCTCTGGAACGATCGACGCGACCTCCTCCACGCCGTCGATCCGGCCCAGCAGGTCGCGCAACTCGATGAGCCGGCCGAGGTTGTCGGGGCTGGCGAAGGTCTGGCCCGCCGGCAACGAAGCCACGACATTGATGGGGTCGGCTGTGGCGTACTTGTCCTGCAACGCCTGAAACGTCTCCCCCGTCTCGTTCCCCTCGAGCACGAACGATGCGACGTCGGCATTGAAGTCCATCCGGAACAGCATCGAGGCGGCGGCAAGGGTCAAAACCGCCGTGATCGCGAGGACGCGCCGCCCATGCTGGACTATGGCCCGGGCGATGGCTTCCATATTGGAAGGTTAGGAGCGCGACCCGACCCACGATGGAAGCCGGTCGCCTGCCACCCGGCTAGCGGTTTTCCGCCAGCCGGGCTTCGATTTCGACCTGGATGAGCGTGGCCCCGAGCACGCTCCGCTCCCACAGCATCTCGAAGAGACTGTGCCCGAACCGGGACTCCAGCTGACGGGCGAAGGCCGCGACAGCTTCCGGATCGGAGGGCCGGTCCTCGCCGAACCAGAATGTGTGCAGGGCGGACCCGATTCGACTGCGGTTGACCGGGGGGGCCGGCTTCACACCGGATTCGGCGAGGGCCTGCGACAGCTCATCCTCGATGCGCCCGTCCGAAAAAGCTTCTCGCAGCTGGGCGCCAAAGCGGCCGCCCGTCTCCACCGACAGGGCGGTCACAAAATCACCGATCCGGCACACCGCGTCGTCGAAGCCCAGCCCGTCGGTGATCGCCTGCACCACCGAGGCACGCACCGAGGGCCAGCGTGCTTCGAATCCCACCCCGGCACCGGCATCCAGGCCGGCCTGTGCCCTCAGCTGCTTGCCGACGCGGCGAATGTCCCCCAGCAGCTTCCCCGCCGCCACCGCCTTGGCGTCCAACTGATCCCGAAGATAGTCCCTGAACGGATCGACATTGACCGGTTCCACTCCTGGAGGATCTGCCGCCAGCTCGAAGACACGGGGTGCCCCGATGCCATCCTCTTCGAGAGACTTGATCAGGTCGTCTCGCAGTGCCGTGAGGTCGTGCTGGCCGAGCAGATCGATTTGATTGAGGACGAACAGGAACTGGTCCTGGTATTCGAGCAGCCGGGCAATGTACTCCTCATGGATCAACGGATCCCGGTATTTCTGGGGATCGAACACCCAGACGACGGCGTCCACTTCCGGCAGGAGCCGCTCGACAATCTGATGGTGACGAAGAACGATGCTGTCGTGGTCGGGGAGGTCGATGATCGCCAGCTTCGGGAGCACATCCTGCTCGTAGCGACCCTCGATCTCCAGCCGATCCAGCAGCTCTACGAGGCCGGTCTCCGGCTCCGTCGGGATCCACGCCAGCGCCTGTTCGGTCGTGGGCCGCAGCACACCGGTCTCGGCGATACGGCGCCCGGCAACTGCGTTGAGCAGGCTCGACTTTCCCGACCCGGTTCCGCCTGCGATGGCAATCACCAGGGTTTCGCCCAGGAACCCGCGCCGATCGCGGATACGGGCGGCGGCATCCCGGGCGGCTTTGGCCTCATCATCGGTGACTATTCGCTCCGACCGGCCGATGGCGAGATCGAGGAGGTCGAGGGCACTGATCACGTCGCTCACCGGTAGAACTCACCTGCCCGCTCGGACACGGCGGCCGCCATGCTGCGAATGGTCTCGGCCAGGCCTTCAGCGATGCCGATCTCGCCGGTCAAGGCGAGGAACCGATCGGCATCCTGCGCCAGCACGATGGCAATCCGGTCTTCGAGATCGGCGAGAAGCCCGCCCTGCCACCCCTCGTCGTTGGCCAGCTCGCCTGCACGGCCGGAGACGGCCTCACCCGAGCCCGTCAGCAGCGCTCGCGCCAGCGAGGTTGCCGCCTTTCGCCTGGCCCGTGGACGGCGCACGGCCGGGGCCAGCGCCGCGTCCACGACGTCGAGCCATGCGCTCACCTCCCGCTCGGCGACCTCGGGCGTCTCGGCGCCGTGCCGCCACAGCTCCTCAGCCTCGGTCAGCAACGCGTGGCCTTCCTCGGTCGAGTCCCAGGCATCGGCGGCATCGCGGGCGGCCACCCCCGCCCGGCGCGAGATGGCCGAGGCGAGCTCCCGGGCGATGGCGTCCCGATCGCCCAACGAGCCGAGTGCGACCAAATCCCGGGAAGTCACGAGCTGTTTGGAGATGGTGAGCTCAGAGGCGTAGGCCTCCTCGGCCAGCGTGTGGAGGGTGGCCACCACCGAACGGTCGGTCGCGATGCCCTGGGCGATGCTCCCCACTTTGTCGATCACCTCTGCCACCGCTCCCTCGGTGGATTGACGAACCACCGCCCGGCGCAGAGCCGGGTCCGAGATGAGAGCGAGCTCCTGGCGGATCGCCGCTACTGCATCAGCATGCAGCCCGCCATGGCGCGGATAGATGAGCTGTTCGGAGACGTCGAATATCAATGACGCGTCGGCCTCCAGGAGCAGATCGCGTTCTTTCAGCAGCGCGGCGAAATCCGCCAAGATCAGTTTGCGGGTTTCCGGGTCCGGACCGAGCCGGTTGAGAACGAAGAGTATCGGCAGCCCGCGTGTGCGGATCTGGTCGAGGAATTGCCAGGCGGCCGCGTCGGCGTACCGGAGGGCGCTGGCGACGAAGATGCACAGGTCGGCGACCGCCAGCACCTGCTCGCCGATGACCCGGCTGTCGGCGTAGACCGAGTCGAAATCGGGCGCATCGACCACGGTGAGCTGCTCGGTTATCGGGTCGGCCCCTGCGACGATGCCGGCGGCATCGCCGCCGATCAGGCCGCCGAGCAGCCGTTCGTACCGCCGCACGTGGCGACGGTTCGCCCACACCACCGGTGACCGCGTGGTGGGGCGCAGCGCCCCGGGAGCGCTTGCCTTCTCGCCTGCGAGCGAGTTCAGCATTACCGACTTGCCGCTCCCGGTCGGCCCGACCAGGACGGCGACCACCGGCGCGTCGGGGTCCTCGAGACGGGGCAGCAAGTACTCCCGGATGGAACGAACCAGCTCGGTTCGGGCGCGTTCCCGCGCCGACTGGTCGGGCCCCGGCACGCGAAATTGGAAGCTCTCCAATTCGCCCGCGAGATCCTCGAGAGACTGGCGGAGATCGTCGGCAACACTCATGTGGTGGCCGATTGTCGCAGTTGCGGCCCTTTCTGTCACAGTCAATCCCTACATTCGGTGATATGGCACAGATCAGCACCGATGGAAGTATCAGCAAGATCGACGGGCTCGTGACCGAGGACCGGGCGCTGGCAACCCTGCTCGCTGCCACCGACGAGGCGGAGTGGCCCGCAGTGGTAGACCGGGCCCTGTCGGTAGGCGCCCACGGGCTGATGAGCATGGGCCTCGATGTGGGGCTCGACACGGTGCGCGACGAGGTCCGGCGCCAGGTGGAGCAGGCCACCGGGCTCGCCGAAGCCCGGGTTGGGGAGATGCTCACAGCCGCCCAGCAAGCGTACGAAACCCAGCTCGACCCCGATGTTCGATCCTCCCTGCTCTCGAGGTCGCTGCGCGAGTTTCATCGCTGGCAGGAAGCATTCTTCACCGGTATGGACGTCGACCAGGCCGGCAGCTTCGGCGGACGGCTGGTCGCCCGCCTCGAAGGCCTTGTGGGAGCCGGGGGAACCCTCGAGGCCCAGCTGGCAGCGGCTCTCGACCCCGCAGCAGACGGATCGGGGCTTGCCAGACTTCGCGACGACGTCCTGGCAGAGATCCGGGAAGTGCGCGATGCCGTCCACGCCGAACGAGGGCGCAAAGCCGAGGCGCAACAGGGAACGAAGAAAGGCTTCGTCTTCGAAGACACGATCGAGGAACGGGCCCGTGCCTGGGCGGCGGGAGTCGGTGGCTGCGTCGTAGAACGCACGTCGACGCACGGAGGGGCGCTGGGCCGCGACGTGCTGGTCGGCGATCTCGTGGTCGCCTTTCCGGAGGGGGGGAGGGCGGTGATCGAGGCCAAGCACGCCGGTCGTGTCACCCTCACCGGGCCCGACGGCATCCTGTCGGAGCTCGATCGGGCGATGACCAACCGCCAGGCCGAGATTGGCATCTGTGTGAGCGCCCAGGAGGCGTTCCCTGCCGAAGTGGGGACATTCGGTTTGTATGGGAACCGGATTCTGGTGGTCGACGACGGCACCGAAACACTGCTCGATGTGGCATTGCGCATCGGCCACCTGTTGCTGACGACCGCCCCACCGGGTGACGGGGACTCCATCGATCGAGCCGCTCTCCTTGATCACCTCGACCGCATCCACAAGCTCGCCAAGCGGTTCACATCCTCGAAGCGAACCCTCACCGAGGCGCAGAACGGAATCGACCTGGCCAAGGATGGCCTGGACGTGCTCCGCTCCGAGCTCATCGAGCTCGCCGATGCCGCCGCGTTCGAGGTGCGCTCCCGGGGCGGCTAGAGCCCGCCGAATAGATCATGGGGGTTGTTCGAGCCACCGTCGCGGCTTGCGAGCAGGCCGAAATCCTCCCACGGGTACACCTCGATGACCACCTGCTCGGGGATTTGGAACCAGAACCCGTCCGGGTCCACCTGGGTGGCGTGGGCTCGCAGGGCATCGCGCGCTCTCCCGATCGTGGAGTCGATGGGAACCTGCACGTCGACCCGGGTGTCCTCGCCGTCGGGGATCCGCTCGAGCCAGCGCTCGAGCGGGGATTCGAGGCCGCGGCCCAGCATCGCCTCGTGCAGCAACACGATTCGCCGGCGTGAGAAGACCGGCGCGTACAGCCGTGCGGGCTCCCACGCCTCACCCGATCCGGGAAACCGATCCCGGTCGGCGGCCGCCCAGAAGGCCTTCACGGCCAGGTCGTGCACCCGCAAATGGTCCGGGTGCGGGTAGTACTCGTGGTCGTCATACCCCAGGATCACCTGGGGCCGTTCGCGGCGGATCACCGTGACCATGGCCTCGA
The DNA here is from genome assembly GCA_041619515.1 of Acidimicrobiia bacterium. GTDB lineage: Bacteria > Actinomycetota > Acidimicrobiia > Spongiisociales > SHLN01 > SHLN01. Next base: position 2,484 of record JBFKDW010000040.1, on the reverse strand, counting down.
GCGCCGACTCCTCGTCTGCATTGGTGAATGCATCGGCGTGCGCGTTGGCAGCAGAGTCGGGCATGCCCGAATCCCGGTAGCCGAGCCGGTAGATGTGGCTGAAGCCGAGGATGGCAGCAGCTGCCTCCAGCTCCGCGGACCGGATCGCCGCCAGGTTCTCGGCCACCTCGGGGCGATCCATGGCCGGATTGAGGATGTCGCCCTCCTCGCCTCCGGTCGCCACCATGAGCGTGCAGCGGACTCCGCGGTCGGCGTAGTGGACGACGGTCCCTGCGCCCTTGGAGCTCTCGTCGTCGGGGTGGGCGTGAATCGCGAGCAGGCGATGGTGCATGGTTCGGCAGTATCCCACAGGCCGGAACCGGGCCGACGGCTCCGTCGTCTAACGCGTGACGGACGAAGACAACCAACGGAGTGAGTCATGAAACGCATGTTGATATTGATTGCCGGGCTGGCGCTCATCCTGGCAGCCTGTGGGGAAGGAACCGATGTGCTCGTCTCAGGAGAAGGGGATTCAGTGGGAATCACAGTCAGCGGGGAGGGCCGTGTTTCGGGAACGCCGGACACGCTCACCCTCAACATCGGGATCAGCCTGGAGCGCGACACCGTGGCGGCCGCCACTGAGGACGCCGCCCGGCTTGCCACCGGCCTGATAGACGCTCTCAAAGCAGAGGGCATCGACGAGGCCGACATTCAAACCGCCAACTACTCGATCTATCCCGTCTACGACTACCAGAACGAGAACCGGCGCCTCATCGGATATCAGGTTTCCAACGAAGTCCGGGTGAAGATCCGCGACCTCGATCGGGCCGGGGAGATCATCGACGCCGCCAGCGCTGAGGGCGGCAACGAGGTCGTGGTCCAGGGTGTGAGCTTCAGCCTGGAGGACAACGACCTGCTCGTGATCGCAGCCCGGGACGCCGCCTGGAACGACGCCAAGGGCAAGGCCGAGCAACTCGCCAGCCTGGCCGGGGTCACGCTGGGTACGCCGACCGCGATCAGCGAGTCGTTCTCGGCAGCTCCCCCCGTGCAACGCTATGCCTATGCCGAAGACGGGGCCGGCTTCTCCTCGACGCCCATTCAGGCAGGGGAGTTGGATGTCAGTGTGACGATCCAGGTCACGTTTGGACTCTCCTAGGAAGAGCGCACCGGCCGGTTGGGGCCGGGTCAGCCATGCGCCATGACGGCGGTGGCGGCCCGGCCCTCCGAGCATCCCTCGAGGAGCGGACAGAATCGGCACCAGGGGCCACCCACCCGGGCGAGGCCGGTGCCCTCGACCCAGCCGGCGCGAACAGTGGCGACCATGGCGGCGACGCGGCCGGCGAGGGCCGTGACAGCCTCCAGCGTCGGGATGGACCGCTGCCGCTCACCGGTCTTGACCGATACCGCCTCGACCTCGCCGGGAAGTTCCCGCCGGTGCAGCGCCCACAGCAGCGCATAGAAGCCGAGTTGATCGTCTACATCGCCGACCGCTCCCGTTTTCCAATCGACCAAGCGCACCCCTCCATCGAACTCGAATACCGCATCAACTCTTCCTTGCAGCACCACGTCCGGGGCGGGCTCGACCTCCAGCGACACCTCGGCTCCCTGGAACCCGTCGATGGGGAATTTCACGAATCTGTCGTACAGGGCCCTCGTTTCTGCCACCAGACCCGGGATGTGGCTCGGCTTGAGACCGAGCTCACCCATCCGCAGATTCAAGGCCGGCGTGCCCCCGATTTCTTCTTTGCACGCCTGCTCGAAGGTGTCGGCGGAGATCGGGCCCTGTTGCAGGTGGCGGGCAAAGACTCGATGGGCGAGACCGCCGACGAAGCTGGGTCGAGAGGGGGGGCCGAATTCTTGGCGGTAGCGGGCGTTGGCGCTCTCGGGGCACCGCTCAAACGCCACGAATGCCGACGCCGACACCACGATCCGCTCACCAGGCGGCACGGCTGGAAATGAAATCACTACGCCATCGTATTGGACACCGATGACGGATTTACGCACCGACAGCCGGTACGCTCATCGCCGATGAGCAGACCGCGAAAACTTCTGGTGGGGCTGTTCGCGGCCGCGGTCCTCGTCGGCGCTGTATTCACGGTCCGGTCGATCGTGCGCGATGGCGAAGTGCTGCCGGGCGTGTCCGTTGCCGGTGTCGACCTCGGCCGACTCGGGCGTGAGCACGCCACCCAGGCGGTCTTGGCCATCGAAGACGATCTCACCACGTCGGCGGCCGCCGTTGTCATCGAGGGGACCAGCTTTCCGCTTGATCCCGCCCAGGTCGAGTTCACTCTCGACACCGGGGCGATCGTGGACGCCGCCTTCGACGCCGGCCGCCGGTCCGGCTTTCAGCAGTTCGCCGACTGGGTCACCTCCCGACGATACGAGATCGAGCCGACCGGCCGCCTGAGCACGACCGCCGTCATGCAGCTCATCGACGGGTGGGAAGCCGAAGGGATCCGGGAGCCCGCCTTCAACGGTGCCATTCGATATGAGAACGGCACAGTG